>DATLZM010000298.1:0-7507 GCA_035573995.1 Actinomycetota bacterium
GCGCCCTCGCCCCGCGGGGATCCGAGGGCGCCATGGCGGATCGCGCGCGCGAGGGGACCGGTGGGGACCGAGCTCCCCGGCGAGGCGACCGCGCGGCCCTCGGCGAGGGGACCGGAGCTCCCGGCGGCCCGCCGATCGGGACCGGGAGGGGACGGGGCCCGAGGCGGAGCGGCCCCGGGGAGGGCGAGGGGACCGCCGGGGAGGGGCGGAGCGGAGGGGACCGAGCGGGACGGGCGGCCGGGGAGGAGCGGGGGGACGGGAGGGGACCGAGGTCCGGAGCGGAGGCGGCGGGGAGACAACAGGCTCGCCCTCGCCGCTCGGCGGGTGGGGCTCGAGGGCGCCCCCGGACGGCGGGGATGCGCCGGGAGGGGATCGGGCGTCCCGTCGTGCCGTAGCGTGACGTGACGGTGTACCGGCCCTCGAGCTCGCCGTGCGCACGCCGAGGTCGCGGCGTTGCGCGGCGGCGCACCGAGACCTGAGCGCGGGCCGCTCAGGTCCGCTGCGCCGGGGGGCGCTCAGACCGCACAGGTGTTCGACCCCGGGATGTTCCCCGCGCGGCTCCCTCCCCCCCTGTTCTCCTCCGCACACGCACGGTCCCAACACGGCGCACAGGAGAACCTCAGCAGGATGCGCTTCCTCGACTTCCTCCGCCGGCCGAAGCCGTGGGGGCACGTCGTCCCCGACGTGGTCGGCGAGATCTCCGCGTGGCGGTGCTGGGTGCTCGCCCACGACGAGCGAGGCCCGTACCTGCGGAGCTACTACGCGCCGGTGCGGTGGCCGCCGGGGGAGGTCCTGGTCGCCACCTGCCTGGCCGCCGACCCGGCGTTCCGAGGGATGGCCGGGCTGCACGAGCAGGACGAGCCGCCGCCGGGGAAGGCGTGCCGCTGCGGGATCTACGGGGTCGCCTCGCCCGAGCACCACGACCTGCGCTACTACCTCGCCCACGAGCCGAAGCCGGCCTACCCCTCGACGCGGCCGGTCGTGGTGGTGGGCGGCGAGGTGGCGCTCTGGGGGAGGGTGCGGGTGGGCGAGCACGGGTGGAGGGCGCAGTACGCCAGGCCTGTGGCGTTCCACTGGCACCGCGAGGGGGAGGCCTTCCCCGAGGGGCTCGCCGAGCTCGCCGCGGCCTGGGGCGCGGTGCTCGCCGAGGGATGGCCGGGGAGGTGAGGAGCGTGCGGATCGGGGAGGAGCAGGAGGAGACGATCGTGGTGGAGCCGCTCGAGGCGCCGCAGGAGGTGCCCGAGGAGGTCGAGGGGGTGCCGGCCTAGTGCCGGGCGCGAGGATCACCGACGAGCAGAAGCGGCGGTTCTTCTACCTGTACTTCGACATGAACGGGCCGAGGCTGCCGCTCGCCAAGGCCGCGGAGATCTGCGGGTTCTCGAAGTCCACCGCCGACCGCCTGATCCGAGGGGTCCGCGTGACCTCGCCCCAGGACCTCCGCAGGGAGCAGCGCGACCTGCCCCCCCCGAAGCCCTGGGAGGAGCTCTCCACCGACGCCCGGGAGGCCCTGCGGGACTTCAACGTCTTCCGCCGCCTGTTCTTCGCCGACGAGCCGCAGGTCTGGGCCTACGACGCGGCGATGCGCATCGTGGAGGCGCTCTCCCGGGAGGACGAGCGGACCTACATCGACATGAACATCTTCCCGGGGGCCGGGAAGACCACGCTCGGGCTTCGGATCGGGTGCTGGCTCATCTGCGGCGGGGGGTTCTGCGACCCCCGCCGGGGGCGGGCCATGCGGCTGATGTACGGGGGGGAGACCCTCAACACCGCGCGCCACATGACGAAGGCCATCCGCTCGGCCCTCTCGCTCCGCCGCCCCTTCTACGACCTCGACCGCGACGCCCGGGCGGAGCTCGTCCTGGCCCGCGAGTACGGGCGGTTCCGCCCCCTGCGCGGCTACGACCCGGACACGCAGTGGCGGGACGACCAGTTCGTCGTGGCCCAGATGGAGGACGTGGACCTCTACGAGAAGGAGCCCACGGTCCAGGCCGCCTCCTACAAGAGCGGGTTCCTGGGCGAGCGGGTGAACTTCGCCTGGTGGGACGACATCGCCACCACGAAGAACTCGGCGACCCCGGCGGCCTCCGACGCCCTCAACACGTTCTTCACCAACGAGGCCGAGCGGCGGATCGAGCCCGGCGGGGTGCTCGTGCTGGTGGGCCAGCGGCTCGGGCCGCTCGACCTCCACCGCCGCCGCCTCGAGGCCCGCCGCCGCGACGGGAGCCCCCTCTACGTCCACATCGTCTACCCCGCCCACCAGGACCGCTACTGCGACGGGCGGCACCGCCAGTGGGACGGGCGGGAGGAGGTGGGGGCCGGCTGCCTCACCGACGCCCGCCGCCTGCCCCCCAGGGACTGGGAGGCGGTCTCGGAGGAGGCGAACTACCGCACGGTGTTCCAGCAGGAGGACACCGACCCCGAGGCGGTGCTGGTGCTCCCCGAGTGGCTGGAGGGCGGGCCGGACCGCGAGGGCTTCGACCGCCCCGGGTGCTACGACCACGACCGCGCCTTCGGGCAGCACCCCCCGAAGGAGGTCGGGCCCCTCGTGAACTACGCCGTGGTGGACCCCTCCCCCACCAGGTTCTGGGCCGTGGAGTGGTGGGCCTACCAGCCGGCCTCGCGGTTCAACTACCTGATCTGGGGGGAGCGGCGGAAGATGCCGGCGGGCACGGAGCGCGGCCTGCTCGACTGGAACAACGCCGAGCAGCGCTTCGTGGGGCTCATGGAGGACATGCAGCGGGCCTCGGTGCTCGCCGGGCAGCCCATCCGGGTGTGGGTGATCGAGACCAACGTCGCCCAGCGGTTCCTCCTGCAGTTCGAGCACTACCGACGGTGGCGCCAGCGCTGGCCGGACGTGCTGGTGCTCATGCACGAGACCCAGCTCAACAAGCTGGACCCCGCCTACGGGGTGTCGATCCTCTCCACCCGGTACAAGACGGGGATGAAGCGGCTGCCGGCCAAGCCCGCGCCCAACCTCGACGGGCTGAACTTCATGAGGGTCTTCGTGAAGGAGCTCACGACCTACCCCTTCGCCGAGACCGACGACACCGTGCTCGCCGACTGGATGGGGGAGTTCAACCTCCCCAGGATCGTGGCCGCGGCGCGGCGGGAGATCGGGAGGATCGTGATGCCGGACGCCGCGCTCCCCCCCTACCTGCGCCGCCGCCAGCACGAGGTCGAGCTGCAGGCGGTCGGCTGAGCCGTGGCCATCGCCTTCACGAACCTCGGGGCCTCGGCCGACCCCGACATCAACAGCTCGGCGGACGCGGCGAGCTACAGCAGTGTGTCGTGGACCCCGCCGGCCTCCGGCTTGATCTTCCTGTTCGTCTACAACCGGAAGGTCGGCGGCGGCGACATCCCGACCGTCTCGGGCAACGGCATCACCTGGGTCCAGATCGCGACCATCCTGGCCGACCCGCACCGGCTGACCCTGTTCGGGGCGAACGCGGCGGGCTCGACCGCCGGCCAGACGACCATCGACTTCGGTGGGGTCACCCAGCTCGGGTGCATCGCCATGTTCGCTCACGCGGACGGGACGGACGTCGTGAACGGCGTGGCGCAGACCTTCGTCCAGGCCCCCACCGGGTCGGGGACGGGGACCTCGGGGAGCATCACCCTGGCCGGGGCCAGTGGTGCGGACAACCGCCCCATCGCCGCATTCGTCCACGCGGCGAACGAGGCGGTTACCCCCCGGACGGGCTGGACCGAGTTCGACGAGTTCACGGGCGTTGGACCCCCTCGGGGCGCCGACAGCCAGGTCCGCTCCGACGCCTTCGAGACCACGGCGTCCGCGAGCTGGGCCACGTCCGCTGCTTGGGTGGGCATCGCCGCCGAGCTGAAGGCTGCGGGGGCGGCGGCCGCCTCCCTGGTGGTGGCCCGGGACCGCCGGACGCGCCACCTGCTCGTGCTCTGAGGGAGGGGAGATGGGACGGGAGTACGCGATCACGTTCGCCCCCACGGCGGTGACCACGGCCGTGGACCTCTTCGAGGTGATCCCCGCGGCCAACAAGCCGGTGAAGATCCACGCGGTCTACATCGGGCAGACCACGGAGGTCGGGGACGCCCAGGAGGAGATGCTCGCCGTCGAGATCCACCGGGGGGGCACCGCGATGACCTCGGGGGCGGGCGGCGCGGCGGCCACCCCGGTGCCCCTCGACCCCTCGGACGCCGCCGCGGGTGCCGTCGCCGAGGTCCTGAACACGACCCTCGCCACCTTCACCGGCGGGGTCGTCCTGCACCGCGACGCCTTCAACGTTCGGTCCGGGTGGCAGTGGATCCCGCCTCCCGAGGACCGCCCCACGATCACCGCCGCCAACGGGGGCTTCGTCGTGCGCCTGCCGTCGGCGCCCGTGGACTCGATCACGTTCATCGGCACGCTCGTGATCGAGGAGATCGGGTAGGGGCGTGGGCGTCTTCCGCCACGAGTGGTGGCCGCGGCCCCGCCGTGGGTTCGTCCCCTCGCGGCCCGCCGGGATCGTCCACGAGGCCGAGGCGACCCTCGTAGCCGTCGCCACCCAGGCCGCGGACGGGTCGCTCCAGGCCGCGGGCGAGGCGACGCTCGTGGGGGTCGCCGTCCTCGGGGCCGACGGGTCCGTCGGGCTGTTCGGAGAGGCTTCCCTCCAGGGCGTCGCCACCCTGTCCGCGGACGGCTCCGTCCAGCTCCTTGCCGATGCCTCGCTCCAGGGGGTGGCTGCGGTCTCCGCCGAGGGGCTCCTCACCGTCGGAGGTGAGGCGTCCCTGGTCGGCGTGGCCGGCCTCTCGGCCGAGGCCTCCGCGTCGCTCGTCGGGGAGGCGGTGCTCCAGGGCGTGGCCGCGGCCGCCGCCGACGCCCTCCGCGAGGTCCTGGGCGAGGCCCAGGTGACGGGCGTCGCCGTCCTCGTGGCCGAGGTCGGGGAGCTCCACGAGGGGGAGGCGGCCCTCGTCGCGGTGGCCGTGCTGGGCGCCGAGGCGGTCGGTTCGTTCGTCGGCGAGGCGACGCTCGTGGGGGTCGCGTACATGGGCTTCGACCCGGAGCACACCCCGAGGCGGACCGGTGGGTGGTTCCGTCGAGGAGGGGGCAGCTTCTACCCCGCGCCGAACCGGCGCCGGGTGAAGGGAGGAGACGAGGTTGCCGGACGATCTGGTGCAGGGGCTCTGGTCCGATAGGGCGGCGGTCTACGGCTCGGCCCTCCGGGACATGGACGAGATCGTGGGGGTCTACCTGGGGCAGCTCCCGGACACCTTCCGGGACTTCTTCCACGAGGAGATGCACCCCCACGTGATCAACATGATCCGCCTGTCCTGGGACGACCTCGCCTCCCTCGCGGGCAAGGTCTTCCCGGTCTTCGTCCGCCCCGACAACGACACCCCGACGGCGAAGGAGCGCGCGGAGCGCCTCGAGAAGATCGCCTACGGCTACAACGACGCCGGGCGGATCGTGGGCGCCATCGACGCCGGCCTGCTCTCGAAGGTCCTCGCCTGGTGGATGGTCGGTGTCGCGGAGGCCGTGGCGATGGTCCTCCCGGACTACGAGCGCAAGACCCCCTTCTTCACGTTCCGCGACCCCCGGACCTGGTACCCCCCGGTGGGCTGGAGCCCCTACACCCAGGCCGACACCGACGACGCGCTCTTCGCGTACCAGCTCACCATCGGCGAGCTCAAGCGCCGCTACCCCGAGCGGGCGGACGAGATCGACCGGGTGCTCGCCCGGAGCTACGTGACGCGCGCGGGCTTCACCGGCCAGGCCGACTCCTCGCTGGTCTGGGTCGGCGAGTACTACAGCGAAGAGACCTGGATCGTCCAGACCCTCACCGACCGCATCGTCACCCTCGTCCGCTCCGACCAGGGCGACCGGGGACACCCCGGCGTCCAGCCGGTGGTCGGGATGCGGCTGTACTCGCCGGCGGTCCGGGGGCGCTCGATCTACTCCGACCAGGTCTCGATCCAGGCCGCGATGGCCCGCATGTTCTCGCAGAAGCTGGACTACTACGACAGAACGCTCTACCCGATGATCTTCACGACGCCGCTGGCGTCGAAGACCATCCGGGTCGGGCCCTGGGCCATCAACGAGTGGGACCCCACGTTCCAGGGCCAGTTCCGCGTGGACGTGGTGGCCCCGCGCAACGCGATCGACGCCGACCAGACCATGGCCTTCGTCATGGGGCTCTCCCGGATCCTCAACCGGAACCCCGAGAGCTTCCAGGGCCAGGCCCCCTCGGGGCGGGCCGAGTCCGCGAAGGCTCTCGCCTCGCTGCGCGACTCGGTGGTCAACATCACGATCCGGGAGATGCTCTGGCCCCCCATGATCCACGCGTGGCCGAAGCTCTACACCAAGGCCGCCCAGCTCGACCTGGCGCTCTGGCCGGACGAGCGCAAGCGCGCCTCCGGCAGGCGGCGCAACCAGGCCTTCTCGATGCTCTACCGCCCGAGGGTCGATCTCGCCGGGCGTGAGGAGGACTTCGAGGTCGAGCCGGGCGTCGGTCTCGCCGGGTACCAGGGCACGCTCGAGATCCTCCAGCTCGTCGGGGCCGAGCTCCTGCCCGAGGACGACGCCCTCGAGATGCTCGACCACGTCCGCGACGCGCAGGAAGCGAAGCGGAAGATCCAGGCCGACCGCCTGGCGAAGCTCTCGTGGGCCGACCTCCAGGCCAAGGCGGCCGAGGGCCGCCTCCTGCCCGGCGCGCTGGCGAAGCTCCGCCGGATGGTCCAGGCCGAGGGGATGGACCTCCTGGACGCCATCGAGAAGCTCGAGGAGGCCGGCCAGCTCTACCTCGAGCCCCAGCCGGCGGCCCTTCCCGGGGCCGCCCCGGGTCCGCCCGGCGCCCCGCCGCTGCCGATCCCGCCCCTCGAGGTCATCCGGGGAGGGCGGGCGTGAGCGAGGGCCTGAGCGAGTGGGGGCAGCGGTACGAGGCCCTGCTGCAGGAGCGGCTCCAGGAGGAGCAGGGCCCGTGCGTCCTCACCGCGTGGATCGCCATCTCCGAGTGCGTGGACGTGGACGGGAACCACTGGCTCGTCTGCTACCGGCACCCACGGACCCCGATCTGGACGCGGATGGGCATGCTCGAGTTCGCCCTCGACGAGGAGCGACGGATGCTGCGGGAGGACTGATGCCCGGCAAGAAGTACGCCTCGATCCGCCGTCCGCGCGTCTACGAGGCCCTGCGCCGACAGGGCTACTCGAAGGAGCGCGCGGCGCGGATCGCCAACTCGAAGCGCAGGCCGCGGAGGAAGGGAGGTCGCTGATGGCCTACGTGGGCTTCAAGAAGCTCTCCGGCAAGCTCGGCCGGCGGAAGGGGGTGCGCGACCCCGACGCCCTCGCGGCGTCCATCGGCCGGAAGAAGTACGGCAAGGCGCGGTTCCAGAAGGCGGCCGCGGCCGGGAAGAAGATGCGTGGGATGCGCCCGGCGCGGAAGGGGAAGCGGTGACCGCCCACCGCCGCCTCGTGGTCTACCGCCGCGCCGACGGCCTCTACGACTACCGCGTGATCGCGCACAACGGGGAGATCGTGGTCGCCTCGGCGCAGGGCTTCA
>DATLZM010000299.1:0-2115 GCA_035573995.1 Actinomycetota bacterium
CGAGGGTCGCCGCCCGCCCCGCGATCCCCGCGGCCGCGGCCCGGACCCCGGAGACGGCGAGCCTCGCCCCGGAGACGAGGGAGGCCGCGGTGAGCACGAACCCGAGGTCCTCGAAGAACCGGTGGGCCCCGCCCGGCGAGGCGTACTCCTCGAAGGGCGAGAGGGCGTCCGCCAACCGGGCGCCCCAGCCCCGGCCGGGCTCCTCGGTCTCGTCCTCGCCGAGGAGGTCGGCGAAGAACCCCACGGCGGCCCCCCCGATCCCCCCCACCAGGGCCCCCACCGGCCCGCCGACGGTGGCCCCGATCGCCGCCCCGGCCGCCGCCCCGCCCAGGGCCCCCAGCCGCTCGGCGGTCTCCGGGGCCTGCTCGACCAGGCCCCGCGCCGCGCCCACGAGGTTGCGCCAGACCTGCGAGGGGAGGGTCTGCGTGATCAGGCGGACCCCGGCCTCCACGGGGGCGGCCCCCGGGTGGTGGCCCCGGAGCTGCTCCTCCCGGGCGTCCCGGTCGAAGCGGCGGAACGCGGCCTGCCAGGAGGGGTCCCACACCCCGCTCGGGCGGGCGCCCGGCGGGGCGTAGCCCTGGAGGATCAGGTTCCGCTGGAGGGCGCGGAGGTCCGGCACCGGGATCCTGCGCGGCTCCCGGGAAAGCAGGTCCTGGAGGAGGTCGGAGAGCCCCCAGCCCGGCGCCCCCCCGCCGAAGGCCTCGATCACCTCCTCGAGCTGGTCGTCGGGGAGGGGGGAGCGGGCGAGGTCGAAGGCCATGGAGGCCGTGAGGCCCTGCGCCCGGCGGACGGCGGCGAGCCGGCGCATGAAGTACGTAGCGTCGGGATCGAAGGGGTTCACGGCCACGGCGTGCCTCCGGTGAAGCTCGGCGAGGTGTGGTGATGCGCCGCCGTGAAGCGTGTTGGGACCGTGGGTGTCCCGAGCTGAACACCGCTCCACGGGCGCGCGCGGGGAACATCCCGGGGTCGAACCGGGCGCTGCGATGTATGACGCTGTCCCACGCACAGACGTTCGATTCGCGCCCCCACGGGGCCCGCGAGCGCCTGCGCGCGACGCAAGCGGTCACCGCGTCGCCGCTCCTCGGAGGGGGCGCGCCGAGGGGCGGGGCACGGATGGGGCACGTGGGAACGGGACCGGATCGGCGAGGGGGACCGGGGGGACCGGGGCCGAACGCTTGTGCGTCGAACGCCCGTGCGTCGAACACCTGTGCGGTCACCAGGCCGAGCGGCGGCCGAGGGTGTGTTGTTCGACGATGTCGAACAGGGCCCCCCCTTCCTATATGTGCGGCACCTTGAGCATCTATGAGAGTTTCCCCAGGTAGTTACATAGGTGCTCACTGAGCACCTTCGGTGAGCATCTTCGGGGCGCTGAGCACCTTCGGCGGGCCGGACCGCGCTCACCATCCCGCCCCCTCCAGCTCGGCCGAGATCCACCGCGACAGGCCCTCGAGCGCAGGGTCCAGCGGGAGCCGCACGCGGTGCGCGCGGAACCACGCCCCGATCTCCGTGACCTCGCGCGGCACCGGGCCGGGGCGCTCGAGCACCACGATCCCCCTCGCCGCCATCGCCTTCAGCGTGTGGAGCACGTCGGCGTCCAGGATCCCCGTGGCGTCCGAGAGGGCCCCCACGGTCCAGGCCTCGCCGCGGGGAGGGGGGTCCAGGAGCCGGGAGTGGAGCAGGACCGGGTACCACGGCGAGTGCCAGTCCCCCTGGATCTCGAAGTCCGGCAGCAGCGGGTGGAGGCCGCCCTCGAGCGTCCTCATGGCCTGGGCCCCCTTCCCTCGAGCCAGGCGATGGCCTCGGCGCTCCACGCCGAGAGGCCCCCGGGGACGCGGATCTCGGAGGCGAGTCCGTACTCACCCATGTCGACGTAGGAGTCATGCGTCGACTGGAGGTAGCGGGCGACGTCCTCGTCGGACCGCCGGTTCACCGTGCGCTCGTACTCGATGATCTCCCGGGCCCGGCGGGGCAGCACCGGCCGGGGGTCGGGGGGCCGGGGGAGGGTGAGGCCTTGCGCCTCGAGGGGTGCCCCGGCCCCACCGACGTCCTCGAGGACCGCCTCCTCCGCGGTCTCCTCGTCGTCCTCGGGGGGCTCCACGAGCGGGCCGTCGTCGA
>DATLZM010000300.1:0-3103 GCA_035573995.1 Actinomycetota bacterium
TTCCGGGCCGCGGGGGAGCGGCCTCCCGCCGCACGCGGGCCGGGGCGGCGGGCGCGGCGGTCCGCGTCCCGTCGCCCCCTCCGGCGCCCTCCCCCATCGGACCCCCTCCGGCCGCTAGCCGAAGGCCTGGGCCGCGGCGGCCTCCATCGCCTCGGTCACCCCGTCGATGTCGTCGGGGTTGGCCAGGAAGTCCTGGAACAGCTTGAACAGGCCCTGGCCGACCGTGGCCCCGAACTCGGCCGGCTGGAGGTCGGAGAGGTCGAAGCGGAAGACCTCCGCCGAGGTGAGGGCCTCGGCGGACTTCCGCGTGATGTCGTCGGGGTAGACCGCGAGGTCCACGTTCTGGTTGGGCGAGGTGAACCCGCCCAGCCCGGCCCAGATCTCGCCGGCCTCCGGCGTGGCCAGGAACTCGATCAGGGCCTTCCCGGCCTCGCTGTCGGTGAGCAGGACCGCGACGTCGCCGCCCCCCACGACCGCCGGGGGAGAGCCGTCGATCGCGGGGAAGTCGAAGAAGTCGGCGTCGGTGCCGAGCTGCGCGTCGGTCTCGCCGGTGATCACGCCGGCCACGAAGTCCCCCTCGTAGACGATCGCCGCGCCGGGGGGGTCGGTGAACACCTGGGTGACCGAGGTGGGGAAGTCGGTCTGGAGGGCCCCTCGGGTCCCCCCGGCGATCAGCGACTCGTCGCCCATCAGCTGGGCCATGATGCCGAGGGCGTCCTTCACGCTCTGGTCGGTCCAGGGGATCTCGTGCCGGGTGAGCCGGTCGTAGGCGTCGGCCCCCGCGCTTCGGATGTAGACGTTCTCGAACCAGTCCGTCAGGGTCCAGCCGTCGGCGCCGCCGATCGAGACCGGGGGCACGCCGAAGTCGGCGATGGTCCGGGCGACGCCCAGGAAGTCGTCCCAGGTGGCGGGGGGCTGGACCCCGGCGTCCCGGAAGACGCCGACGTTGTACCAGACCGTCGACTTGTTCGCGGCCTTGAACCACACGCCGTACAGCGTTCCGTCCACGCTGCCGAGCTCCCGCCACACCGGCGCGTAGTTGGCGTCGACCTCGTCCCCGGCCACCTCCTCGATCGGCTGGAGCGCGCCCTGCTCGGCCAGGTCGGCCATGAGGCCGGGCTGCGGCAGGATCGCGACGTCCGGCGGGTCGCCGCCCTCGATCCGGGTGCCGAGGACGGCCGCGATGTCGTCGCCGGTCGAGGTTAGGTCACGTCGGCCCCGGTGCGCTCGGCGAAGGCGGCCAGGACCTGCTGGAAGTTCTCCTGCTCGGTGCCGGTCCAGACCGCCGCCACCTCGACCGATCGCCCGGCGAGGTCGCCCCCCGCCGGCGCCTCCTCCTCGCCCGGCCCGCACGCCGCGGCCAGGAGGAACAGGGCCGACGCCAGGACGGCCGCCGGCCGCGTGAGGGACCCTCGCCGGACCCCTACCCCGGTCCCGCCTACGACCCCTGCCATCAGGCTCCCCCCTTTCCCGGGCTCAGCGGTAGATGCCGAGCCCCGTGTCGAGGTCGAAGAAGTGCATCCGAGCGGTGTCGACGACGAGCTCGATCGGCTCCCCCTCGCGCGCCCCGGTCCTCGGGTTGAGCTGCGCCACGAACGTCGAGACGGCGTCGCGAGCGCGGGCCACGAGGTGCTCGAGGGCCTCGGCCCCCACGTCCACGGCCAGCTCCTTCGTGTCCTCCGTGAGGACCATCGGGGCCCGGACCTGGAAGTGGATGAGGATCTCCGAGCCCAGCGCCTCGCGGAGGTCCACCACGGCACGGAGCCTGCGGTCCGCCGGGGCGTCCGCGACGAGGCTCGCGTCCTCCATGTCCTCGGGCCGGATCCCCACCACCACCTTCCGCCCCTCGTAGGCGCGGAGCGCGGGCCGCTCCGCGAGGGCCCGCTCGTCGATCCCGAGGGTCACGTCGCCGAAGCGGACCGCGAGGCCGCCGTCGACCCGGGCCAGCTCGGCCTCGACCATGTTCATCGCCGGGGAGCCGATGAACCCGGCCACGAACAGGTTCACGGGACGGTCGTAGAGCTCCTGCGGCGGAGCGACCTGCTGGAGCTCGCCCTTCTTGATCACCGCGACCCGGTCGCCCATCGTCATCGCCTCGACCTGGTCGTGCGTCACGTAGACCGTCGTGACCCCGAGCTCGTTCTGGAGGCGGGCGATCTCCGCCCGCATCTGCACCCGGAGCTTGGCGTCCAGGTTGGACAATGGCTCGTCGAAGAGGAAGACCTGGGGATCGCGCACGATCGCGCGGCCCATCGCCACGCGCTGGCGCTGCCCGCCCGAGAGGGCCCGGGGCTTCTTGTCGAGGAGGTCCGCGAGGCCGAGGATCCTCGCCGCCTCCCGCACCCGCCGGTCGATCTCCGCCCTGTCCATCCGGCGGAGCCTCAGCCCGAAGGCCATGTTCTCGTAGACGGTCATGTGGGGGTACAGCGCGTAGTTCTGGAACACCATCGCGACGTCCCGGTCCTTGGCGGGGACGTCGTTCACGACCCGGTCGCCGATCCGGATCGTCCCCTCGCTCACGTCCTCCAGCCCGGCGATCATCCGGAGGGCGGTCGTCTTGCCGCACCCCGAGGGGCCCACGAGCACCATGAACTCGCCGTCGGCGATCCCGAGGTCGAGGTCCGAGACGGCCCGCGTGCCGTCGGGGTAGACCTTCGACACGTCCTCCAGGACGATCTCGGCCACGCCGGCCCCCTCCCCCGGAGCCCGCCTCGCGAGGGGTCCCGCCGCCCCCGGACGACCGGTTCCCCCGCACAGAACCTTACCCGACGCCTCCCGGGCCACGCCACCCAGGGGGTTGCGCTTCGGGCAACCCGGTGCGCGACCGTGGCGGCCCGGCCGAGGCGCTCAGGCGAGCGCGGCCCGCGCCAGGAGGTGCATCGCGTGGCTCCACAGGAGCGGCCTGGCCACCCGCCCCCACCGCGCCTCCCACGCGGGGAGGAGCTCGGGGCGCTGGAGGCGCCGCGGCACCTGCTCGGGGAGGAGCCCGTCCTCCCCGGCCACCTCCTCGATCCAGGCCACCGCCTCGCGCGCCCCCGGCCCGTCGCCCGACGAGGCCCGGGCCAGGGCCAGGGCCCCCGCGAGCGGCACCCAGAGCCCCCCG
>DATLZM010000301.1:0-2269 GCA_035573995.1 Actinomycetota bacterium
CGACCGCGAGCTCCCGGTGGGAGCGCTCGAAGGTCCCCGGATCGCCGGTGAGCTCGAGGGAGGCTCGGTCGGCCTCCCGCTCCCAGCGCCTCGAGAGGGCCGCGGCGAGGGGCGACCCGAGGATCCCGAGGACGCGCCCGACGAGGAGGACGAAGGGGACGACGCCGGGGTCCCCGGCCCCGGCCACCCCGACCGCCCCCCGCACGGCGGGCGAGGACAGGAGCGCCCACAGCACGAGGATCCCGGCCGCCGCCCCCGCCATCCCGAGCGCGGTCCCCCGCGCCACGTGGCGCGCCCGCCGGTGCCCCAGCTCGTGGGCCACGACGAGCCGCGTGAGGGCCGGGTCGCGGCGGCGGAGGAGCGTGTCGTAGAGGACCACCCGGCGGGTCCGCCCCAGGCCCGACACGTAGGCGTTCTCCTTCCTCGTCCGGCGGCTCGCGTCGGCCACGAGCACCTCCCGGACCGGGACGCCGGCGCGTTCCGCGAGCGTCCGCAGCTCGGCGGCGAGCCCCTCGTCGGCGAGCGGGGCGAACCGGTTGAAGATCGGCTCGAGGAGCACGGGACCGGCGAAGGTCACGGCGAGCACCGCGAGGGCGGCCCCCGGGGAGGCGACCGCGGGCCAGGCCCGGGGGAACGCGCGGGCCGCGGCGACGAGCCCGAGCAGCAGGAGGCCGTCGAGGACCAGGGCCACCCCGAGCCCCTTGAGCCGGTCCGCGAGCCAGCCGCGGGCGGCCTGGGTGGAGAAGCCCCACCGCCGCTCGTGGAGGTAGCCGCGCCAGAAGGCGAGCGGGAGCCGGGCCGTCCAGAGGATCCCGAGGACCAACGCGACGAGCGCGAGCACCTCCGCCCACCACGGGAGGCCGGCCACCGCGCGGTGGAGCCGCTCCCCGGGCGCCCCGAACGCGAGGGCCGAGAGCACGCCGAGGCCGAGCGCGAGGTCGGCGGCGACCGCGACGTACCCCGGCCGGTGGTAGCGGCGGGCCCGCTCGACCTCCTCCGCGGTGAAGACCTCCGCCAGGACCCGCGCGGCCACGTCCGGAGGGTAGACCACGCGCCGTGCGGCCTCACGAGCCGGCGGGCGGCCGCGGGTGCCCGCCGACGGTCCACCTCGAGGGAACGGCCCTCTCCACGGGCGAGCCCCCGCCGGACTGGGTGCGGCTCGTGCACCGTTCCCGGCGAGCGCGGTGATGCTGGTGATCGACGCGAGCGTCGCGCTCGGCTTCGCGAAGACGTACGACGCCGAGTACCTCGCCCTCGCGCAGCTCCTCGGGTGCCGCCTGGTGACCCTGGACCCGGTGCCTCCGCCGGGCGGCCGATCGCCTCGGTCTCGTGGTGGGGCCGGGCGAGCTCTGATCAGAACGCCGCCAGGCGGGCCCGGATCTCGGCCGTCCGCCAGGCGGCGAGGACCACGCCCAGGGCGACGAGGCCGGCGAAGCCCAGGGCGCGGACCAGCGGCCGCGCGCGCGGCGGCCCGACGCCGTCGGCGAGGGTCCCCGCGGCCATCCCGGCGAGCAGCCCGCCGAGGTGGGCCTTGTTGTCCACGCCGGGGAACGTGAGCCCGAACACCACGTTGATCAGGATGATCGTGAGGGCCCAGCGGAGGTTTGCCCACGCGATCGCGTGGTGGCGCCGGCGGTAGTTGTAGGCGATGAACGCGCCGAGGAGCCCCACGATCGCGCCCGAGGCCCCCACCCCCACCGAGGTGAGGGAGGCGACGTCGAGCCCGCCGAACGCGTAGGAGGCCACGCTCCCCAGGAACCCAGACACGAGGTAGATCGCGAGGAACCGCCACCGGCCGTACGTCCCCTCCACGAGGGTCCCGAACAGCCACAGCGCGTAGGCGTTGAGCGCGAGGTGGAGGAACCCGGCGTGGAGGAACATCGCCGTGAGGAGCCGCCACTCCTGCCCCGTGGCGACGAGGACCGGGACCTGCGCGCCGAGGTCCACGAGGGTCCGCGCGGACCCGCGCCCGAACGCCCCGGGGCCCCCGAGGGCCAGCTCGAGGAGGAACATCCCGATGATCGCCGCGAGGAGCGCGCGGGTCGCGCTCACGCCGCGGGCCCCGATCCGTCGGCCGCGGCGGAACTCCCGGCGGGCCTCCTCCACGCAGGTCGGGCAGTGGTGGCCGACGGGCGCGGGGATCATGCACGCCGGGCAGATCGGGCGGCCGCACCGCGTGCAGTGCACCGCGGTGCGCTCCTCCGGGTGGCGGTAGCAGGCCTCGAGGGGCGGGGCCGGTGGGAGCGGCGGCTCGTCCATCCGCCCGCCA
>DATLZM010000302.1:0-6620 GCA_035573995.1 Actinomycetota bacterium
CCCGGCCTCGGGCCACGCGCGCGCACGAGCTCCATCGTAGGGCGCCCTCGGCCCCCGCGGGTCAGGCCCGCTCGGCGTCGAGCCGCCACGCCCCGTCGGGCTCCGCCCGGGAGACGTCGATCACGGTCCCGTCGGCCAGCCGCAGCCGGAAGCAGCGGCGCCGCCGCCCGTCCCGCTCCTCGAGCCACGCCCGTTCCACCTCGACGGCCTCCTCCACGCCCCCCCAGACCACCGCCCGCGGCCACTCCTCGGCCCGGGCGCCCTCGTAGAACCGGAGCACGATCTCGGGGGCCCGGCCGACCCACAGCGGGAGCACGGGGGACCACAGGAGGAACCCCGCGCCGATCGCGGCCACCGAGCCGCGCAGCCCGAGCGCGGGGAGCAGCGGGATCGCCGCGACCGCGGCCAGGACCCGCACGACGTTGTAGGCGACGTCGTAGACGGCGAACACCCGGCCGCGGAACGCGTCGGGGACCGCCTCCTGGACCATCGTGTCCACCGGCACCTTCTTCCAGGCGAACGTGAGGCCGACCACGAAGCTCGCGAGCAGCACCGTGGCGCCCGTGATGCGGAGCGAGACCGCCGCCACGCTCGCCCCTCCGAGGAGGAACGCGCCGGCCACGATCTGCTCCTTCGGGAAGCGTTCCTCGAGCTCTCCGACGGTGAGGATCCCGAGGACCACGCCCACCGCCCCGGCCCCGATCAGCCACGAGAACGACCCGACCCCCTCCCGGAACATGTCGCGGAACACGAACAGCGAGAACACCAGCACGACCCCCTGCCCGAACTGGTCGACGGAGATCGAGGCGATCGGGCCGAGCGCGCGCGGCGATCGGGCGAGGTGGGCGATCCCGTCGCGGAACTCCCGGGCCACGCGGAGCAGCTCGTGGCCGAGGGGCGCCGCGGGGAGCGCGTGGGGCACGAGGTCGGAACGGATCCGGGCCGCGAGCCCCGACGCGAGCAGCCACAGCCCGGCGGCGGTGGCCACCACCGGCACGGTGCCGAGCGCGTCGGCGACGAGGCCGCCCGCGAAGACCCCCGCGAGCAGGGCGACCGTCCCGCCCACGGTGGCGAGCGAGTTGGCCACGAGGAGATCCTCGGTCGGGACGAGCCGGGGCACGACGGCCTGCGCGGTGGCCAGGAAGAAGCGGTTCGCCGAGAGCACCCACAGGGCGCCGGCGTAGAAGGGCAGGGCCGCCGCCTCGGGATCGAACAGGACGAGGGGCGCGGCGGCGGCGCGGAGCCAGGGGGCGGCGACGAGGATCCGTCGCCTGGGCCACCGGTCGATGAACACCCCGGTGAACGGGCCGACCACGGAGAAGGGGAGCGCGACCAGGGCGGTGGCCTTCGCGAACCCCACGGCCGTGGTCTGGCGCTCGGGGGCGAAGATCACCGACGCCACGAGCGAGGCCTGGAAGAGGCCGTCGCCGAACTGGCTCGCCAGGCGCAGCCGGAAGAGCCGGCGGAAGTCCGGGCTCCGGAGCGCCTCCCGGGCGCGGTCGAGCGATCCCCTCACGGGCCGATGGTAGGGGGAGCCGCCGGGGGCCGCCCGTCGCCGCGGGGGACCCGTGCCCCCGCTACGCGCGCTGGGGGTCGAAGAACGCCGTCCAGTCGGCGCCGCTCGCGTCGCCGTCGCCGAGGATGAACGCCTCGACCATCTCCCGCGCCGCCTCGTCGGAGAACTGCACGGGGGGCGACTTCATGAAGTAGGCGGAGGGGCCGATCAGGGGGCCCGCGATCCCCCGGTCCATGGCGAGCTTGGCGCAGCGGATCGCGTCGATCGCGACGCCCGCCGAGTTCGGGCTGTCCCACACCTCGAGCTTGAGCTCGATCGAGATCGGGACGTCGCCGAACTCCCGCCCCTCCAGCCGGATGTGGGCCCACTTCCGGTCCTCGAGCCACGGCACGTGGTCCGACGGCCCGATGTGGATGTTCCCCTCGCCGAGGTCCCGGGAGAGCTGGGAGGCGACGGCCCGGGTCTTCGAGAGCTTCTTCGACGCGAGGCGCTCGCGCTCCAACATGTTGAGGAAGTCCATGTTCCCGCCGAAGTTGAGCTGGGAGGTCCGCTCCAGGAGCACCCCCCGGTCCTCGAACAGCTTGGCCAGCACCCGGTGGACGATCGTGGCCCCCACCTGGCTCTTGATGTCGTCGCCCACGACCGGGAGCCCGGCGTCGGCGAACCTCCGCGCCCACCCCTGGTCGCTCGCGATGAACACCGGCAGGCAGTTCACGAAGGCGCAGCCCGCGTCGATCGCGGCCTGGGCGTAGTGGCGGACCGCCTCCTCGCTCCCCACCGGGAGGTAGCAGGCGACGACCTCGGCGCCCGCCTCGCGCAGCGCCGCCGCCACGTCGACCTCGGGCTCGTCGGACTCCGTGACCACCTCCCGGTAGTACTTCCCGAGCCCGTCGAGGGTGGGGCCGCGGAGCACCGTCACGCCGGTGGGGGGGACGTCGGCGAAGCGGATCGTGTTGTTCGGCTCGGTGAAGATGGCCTCGGCGACGTCCCGGCCGACCTTCTTGGCGTCGACGTCGAACGCCGCGACCACCTCGACGTCCCGGACGTGGTAGGGGCCCAGGCGGACGTGCATCAGCCCCGGCACCCGCTGGTCCTCGGGCGCGTCCCGGTAGTACTCGATCCCCTGGACCAGCGACGAGGCGCAGTTGCCGACGCCGACGATGGCCAGCCTGACCGTGCTCATGTGGTTCGCTCCTTCCTCCGCAGCGCCCGGCGGCGCCCGGGATGCTCGGCGCCCCCGCTGCGGTTCCGCTCGGCCCGGATCAGCCCGTCGAGCCAGGCGATGTCCTGCTCGGTGGAGACCTGGCCGTGCTCCATCAGCGAGAGCGTGTAGGTGTCGTACCGCTCCCGCCGGGCCTGGAGCATGTCCTTGATCGTGGAGAGGCGCTCCTCGAGGTAGGCGCGGCGCCGCTCGAGGAGCCGGATCCTCGTGTCCGGGGCGAGGTACTTGAAGAAGGCGAGCCGCACCCGGAAGCGGTTCTCCTCGGGGCTCTCCGCCCCCGTCTCCTGGAGGAGGTCGAGGAAGAGGCGCTCCCCCTTCTCGGTGATCCGGTACACGTTCTTCCGCCGGCCCACGGCCTGCTCGTCGAAGACCTTCTCCACCGCTCCCTCGCGCTCGAGCCGGCGGAGGCTCGGGTAGAGCGAGCCGTAGGAGACCCGCCAGAACCCCCCGAGCGTGTCGGTGAGCCGCTTCGAGAGCTGGTAGCCGTGCATCGAGCGCTCCTTCAGCAGGCCGAGGACCGCGAGCTCGAGCATCCCCCGTCGTCCTTCCATGCCGTGATCCGCCGAACGATATAGCGGTCGGATATATCGGGCCGATATATAGCGGGCCCCCGGCCCGGCGTCAAACGGGGTCGGACGCGGAGCGCGTTCCACCGGGGTCCGGCGACACGAGCGGCCCCGGCGCCCGCGGGAGGCCCTCAGGGCCGGCGCCAGCGGAGGACGCTCTCGGGGGTCCGGACGCCGGGCGGGATCCCGGGGTCGTCCTGGGGCGGGCCCGGGACGGTTCGGAGGGGGAGCACGCCGGCCCAGATGGGGAGGCCCAGGTCCTCCTCGTCGTCCTTCGGCGGCCCCGTCCGGACCTTGGCCGACGCCTCGTCCAGGGGGATGGCGAAGATCGCGGTCCGACGGAGCTCTCCCTCGGTCGGGGGGCGGACCTCCGCCGAGCGGCCCGGCGCCACGTGGTCCACCAGGGCGTCCTGGGCCCGGCGCTTCTCGTCGGGATCGGTGACCTCCCGGGCCCGCCCGTAGACCATCACCGAGCGGTAGTTGATCGAGCTGTGGAAGCCGGAGCGCGCCAGCACCAGCCCGTCCACGAGCGTCGCGGCCACGCACACCTCGGCGCCCTCGCGCAGCGCGCGGAGCGTCCGGCTGGCCGGGGACCCGTGGACGTACAGGGTGTCTCCGACCCGCGCGTGGATCGTGGGGATCACGCGTGGGGAGCCGTCCACGACGGTCGCGAGGTGGCAGATCAGGGCCTCGTCGAGGATCGCGTCGATCACCGCGCGGTCGTAGACGCCGCGCTCGGGGAGGCGGCGCAGCCGGGTCCTCTCGGTGGGCGCTGAGCGGCGCACGGTCCGGCCATCGTAGCGGAGACCCGCCGCTAGATCCCCGGGAACGGCTCGAGCGAGGCGGGGCCCTCGGGCTCCGACGCCGTGCACGGGACGCGGAGGAACGGCTGGCTCACCACGAGGTCCCTCCGGAGCCCGGAGATCCGGAACGAGACCCGATCGCCGAGGGGGCCGCGGCGGCACCACGAGCGGAGCCACCAGGCGGCGACCGCCTCCTCGAGCGGGAGGACCCCCCGGACCCGGACCGCGAGCCCGTTCCCGCGGATGGGGAGGGGCCGACCCCCCGGTCCCTCGAGCGTGAGCGAGAGCCTGGCCCGGACCCGGCACGGGCCGCCCCCTCGGCGGTGGAGCTCGACCGCGATCGCGAGCCCCCCGCCGAGCCCCACCGGCATCCCCGGCTCGAACGACGGCTCGCCGGCCGCCAGGTCGCGCCCCCGGCAGATCGGGTACGTGCGCGGGTCGTCCTGGAGCCACGGGGGCGGGGGCCGAGGGATCGGCCCCGGGCGCGGGAGGAAGCGGACGGCGGTGGCCGTGAGGTCGAGGAGCCGGGCGGCCGGCGTCCGCGGCGCGCGGGGGTCGAACAGCGAGGCGGCGATGGCGGCGGGGTCCGCCGCCCCGACGGCCCGGAGCGCGAAGACGTACCCGGGGACGGGAGCGTCGATGCCGCCGCCCGGCCCGCAGCCCTCCGTCGCCACCTGGAAGCGGGCCTCCTGGAGCCAGAGCCTGGTCGGGGAGGTCTCGGTGAGGGTGCCGCACCCGGTCCAGGCCACCGAGCCGGCCACGATGGTCGTGCCTTCCGGGAGCCCCCCGTCCCGCGGGTCCGGGGAGAAGAGACGGACCCGGTAGCCCGCGGGCACCTCGACGTCCCGGACCCGGAGGAAGAGCAACGGGGCGAACTGGAGCCGCGCGCTGTTCACCTCCGAGACGCTCCAGATCCCGCCCGGGCCCGGCCGGACGACCCGCTTCAGGACGACCTCCTCGTCGAACGCGGGGCCACCCGTCGGGCACCCCGCGGGTAGGCAGAGCCAGACCCGGGCGAGCTCCACGCCGTTGAGGGCCCGCCAGGTCTGCTCCCGGGCCACGATGGGATGCGGCCAGCCGAGCACGGCGCGGGCGAACCGGAGCGCGACGGCGCCCGGGTCGAGCCGCCAGCGGACCGAGCGGTCCCCGCCGTCCGCGAGCCGCTGAACCCGGGCCGCGGCCTCGGGCGATTGCTCCGGCCAGAGGGCGAGGAGGGCGTGGGCCGCCGTGCGAGGGACCGGGCGCGACGCCCGCCCGGTGCACCCCACGGCGACGAGGAGCGCCGCGAGCGCGAGGCGGTGGAACGACCCGCGGACCACGACGTCGACACGATAGCTGGGGCGCCCGTCCCCGGGGAGCCGTGGGGAGCCCGGCCTCGCGGCGGCCCTTGGCCTCGGTCCCGGGGCCGGCCGCCAGGGTCGCCGGCGAGGTGAGCGCTCAGGCCGGGCCGGGCCGTTCCCCCTCCGAGCCCCCGTCGACCCGCTGCCGCAGGAACCGCTCGATCTCGGCGATCAGGTCCTCGCCGGCCGGCCGCCCCTGCTCGTCGGCCATCATCTCGAGGCGGGCGACGTAGGCCCGGGAGTCCTCGTCGGCGGCGACCGCCGCGTCCAGGCGTCGGCGGGCGCTCTCCGCCGCGCGCTCGAGGTCGGCGGTCTCGAAGGCGACGCCGAGGTGGCGCCCGACCTGCTCCAGGAGGGCGATGGCGGCCGCCGGGTAGGCGGAGCCGACGTAGTGGGGCACCTGCGCGTAGAACCCCACGGCGGGGATGCCGGCGCCCGCGACCGCGAACTCGACGGCGCTCAGCGCGGCCGAGGGGACGCGGAGCAGCCCGGCAGGGCCCTGGGGGACGTCGTCGGGCAGGAGGCCCGGCTTGGAGGCCGTGCCGAGGATGGGGACGGGCCGGGTGTGGGGGACCGCGGCCGGCAGCGAGCCCAGGGAGATCCACTCCACGACCCCGAGCCGCAGGCACAGCTCGAGGACCTCGGCGGCGAGCTCACGCCACCTGAGGTCGGGCTCGGCCCCGGTCAGCACGAGGAGATCGCGCTCCCCGACCCGCCGCCACCGCAGCGACAGCTCGGGCCAGGTGAGCT
This sequence comes from Actinomycetota bacterium, assembly GCA_035573995.1. Taxonomy (GTDB): domain Bacteria; phylum Actinomycetota; class UBA4738; order UBA4738; family HRBIN12; genus DATLZM01. Next base: position 6,198 of record DATLZM010000302.1, read on the forward strand.
CCGCGAGGGTCCCATCCACGACGTCCAGCACCGGCCGTCGGGAGCGGTAGTCGTAGAGGGCGTCGGCGTCGAACGAGGCCAGGGTCCGGCCTCCCTCGGCGATCCGGGCCGCGGCCGCGGTCGAGGCGCCCGCCGCGTCGATCCAGCCGTCGAAGGCGGCGACCAGGGCGGGGGCCGTGAGCCCGGGGAGCGGTTCGTCGGAGAGCCGGTACAGCGCCACCGACGCGAGCATACGCCCCGTGGGCCGCGGCCCGGCCGTGGCCCGCTGACGTGGGCCGCCGGCGCGGACCCCGCGTCCCGCCCGTCGGGCCCGTGGCGTCCGCCGCCCGCGCGGCGCCCCCGGCCCTCGGCGAGCGTCGGGCGGAGCCGTAGACTTCGCTCGATGCCGATCTACGAGTTCGCGTGCGAGGGCTGCGGCCAGCG
>DATLZM010000303.1:0-2331 GCA_035573995.1 Actinomycetota bacterium
CCCCCGGACCCCCCCACCCCTCTGTCTCTAGGGGTATGTATGTACTGACCTCCACGGTAGAGGTAACGAGCGGGGCGGGGGCTGGGGAAAACCCGTCCACTTCGTCCACGATCCTCTCGGTCGGGGAGCTCGCACAGGCCCTCCGGGTGAGCGACCGCGTCGCCTACCTGCTCACGCGTTGCGCGGAGCGCTCGCCGGCCTGGCGTGAGGAGCTCGGCCGGCCCTGGGCCCGCCGGGAGCTCGCGGCGATCGCCGCAACCGATCCCGAGGCCTTCGCCCGGGCCCTCGGGCAGGTCTACCAGGACCCCGAGCGGGTCCGCCAGCCCCGGGCGTGGCTGGCCCGGACCGTGGCCCGGATGTCTCGGGAGGAGGCCGGGTGAGCTGCGCGGCGTCGTTCGTCGGCGGGGTCCTCGAGCTCCGGGGCGGCCGGGCGATCCCGGCCACCGAGTTCGTGGCGCGGCTGGAGCACGGGCCGTGGGTGTGGGAGGCCGGCGGCGGCGGGCGGGTCGAGTGCCTTCGCCAGACGATCCTGCGTCTCGGGCGGTGCGTGGGGGCGACGGTGCGGACCCGGGCGGACGGCCCGCGGCTGTGGGTGACGATTGGGCCGTGGCCGTGGGAGCGGCCGACGGGGGCGCGGTTCCTGCGGGGCGGCTTCCCGGAGCACGCATTGGCGGGCGTGAAGGACGCCGCGATGCTCGCCGCGATCGTGCGCGCGGAGCTCGACGGGAGCCGCGCGCCCGCGGGAGGCGAGGGGAACGGGAGGCGGGCGCCGTGACGCGCATCGAGTGGACCGAGGTCACTTGGAACCCGGTCACCGGCTGCGACCGCGTCTCCGAGGGCTGCGACAACTGCTACGCGCTCGCCCTCGCCCGCCGACTGAAGGCCATGGGGCACCCACGCTACCAGCGCGACGGGGGCCGGCGGAGCGGGCCGGGCTTCGGCGTCACCCTCCACCACGACCAACTGCACCAGCCCTTCGCGTGGAGGAAGCCCCGGCTGGTCTTCGTGAACTCGATGAGCGACCTCTTCCACGCCGACGTCCCGGAGGGATTCATCTCGCACCTCTGGGGCGTGATGGCCGCGACCCCTCGGCACACGTACCAGATCCTCACCAAGCGTCCGGGGCGCATGAGCTCGATCGTGCCTCGCCTCGAGGGGGAGATCCCTTCGTGGTTGAACTGGCACCGCTTCCGGGGACGGTGCAGCACGGTCGGGTCCCCCTGGCCGCTCCCGAATGTCTGGCTGGGGACTTCCGTCGAGAACGAGCGGTGGGCTCATTCCCGCGTCCCGGAGCTTCTCGAGACGCCGGCGGCCCTGCGGTTCGTCTCCTGTGAGCCGCTCCTCGGTCCCATGGAACTCCGGATGTGGCTCCCCGGCTACGACGACTGCTGTGACGAGTGCTACGACGCCGGGTGCGAGGGCGACGGGCTCTCGTGCTCCTGCGGGTGCCACCACGCCCTGGGCTGGGTAATCGTCGGCGGCGAGTCGGGGCCGGGAGCGCGTCCGCTCGACCTCGACTGGGTACGGGATCTGATCCGCCAGTGCCACGACGCCGCCGTCCCGGTGCCCGTGTTCGTGAAGCAGCTCGGCTCGGCCTGGGCTCGGCGGGCCGGAGCCCGGCACCCGAAGGGCGGTGACCCGAACGAATGGCCGGAGGACCTGCGCGTGCGGGAGTGGCCCCGCGCCCGGGTCCTGAGCCGCCCGCCGGTGACGGCGTGATGCGGTCGGCCGCGTTGCAGCTACCACTGTGGGTCGGGGAGCGTGAGGAGCCCTGGTCCCCTGAGGCCGAGGCGCGCGCGGTGCGCGTGAGGCTCTTGGGCTCCCTTGGGACCGTGTTCGGCGAGACCCGGGTGGATGTCCGATGTCCGCGGTGCTCGGAGGGACTGGTCGTCCTCCTCCACCCGGTGGCGCCGCTTGCCTGGTCCGGATGCGGGTTCGTGCTGGGGCTGAGGGGGAGGTGACGGCGTGAGCATCGGGGGAGACGGATACCCGACCGAGCAGGACCTGGCCACCGTCGCGAACTGGCCTGCCTCCGACCCGGAGGGATGGTTCGCCTTCGTCCGCGAGCGTTGGTGGGCAGCCGACTGGGGCTGGCACGAGTATCGCGGGCTAGACGAGTGGAATCGCCCCGTGCGGGTGTACGACGTCTCCACGGCGGGCTGGTCCGGCAACGAGAGCCTCATCGAGGCGATGCGGCGGAACTGGCTCTTGTGGGGCAAGACCTGGGTCTCGAGCAGGCGTGGCGGCCACTATCGCTTCGAGGTCCTCCTGACCGGTGACGGACTGAGCGCGGGAGGTGGTTCATGAACGATAGGGAACGGCGTGTCGCGG
>DATLZM010000304.1:0-2395 GCA_035573995.1 Actinomycetota bacterium
GTCCCGGCACGCCCGTGGCTGGGCGGGCCGGGCCGCGGGCTTGGTAGCGTTCCCGCCGTGCCCGCGCACCACGAGCCCCTGAGCCGGCGCGAGTTCCTGGCCCGGTCCGCGATGGCGGTGGCGGGCGCCACCCTGTACGCGTGCACGGGCGGGGGGCGCGCGGTCCCCGTCCGGACCGGCGCCGACCGCATCCCCACGATCGACACCCGCTGGCCGATCAAGCGGGTCGTCTACCTCATGATGGAGAACCGCAGCTTCGACAACCTCTTCGGGCGGTTCCCGGGGGCGAACGGGACCACGGTGGGGGTGATGGACGGGAAGGAGGTCCCGCTCCGCCGCTGCCCCCACTGGCTGCCCGGGGACCTCCCCCACGACCGGGCGGCCCACCTCAACGACGTGAACGGCGGCCGGTACGACGGCTTCGGGAACGGTGAGTTCGGCGACCCCTGGGCCTACACCCAGTTCCACGGGGACCAGATCCCGAACTACTGGGCCTGGGCCCGGGAGTACGTCCTGTGCGACAACTTCTTCGCCTCGGTCGCGGGCCCCTCCTACCCCAACCACTTCTTCTTCGTGGCCGGGCAGGCGGGGGGCGCCATCGACAACCCCGAGAACATCCGGACCCGGCGGCTCGGGGACGGCGGGCTGTTCAAGAGCTGGGGCTGCGACGCGGTGGGCGAGGACGTGTTCGTGCTCGTGATGGACGAGGAGGGGAACCTCACGAAGCACTCGACCTGCTTCGACTTCCGCACGGTGCCCGAGCAGCTCGAGCAGGCCGGTATCCCCTGGGCCTACTACTCGGCCCGCCCGGGGCAGGCCGGGTACTTCTGGAACGCGCTGAACGGCATCGCCGGGGTGTTCCACACGGACCTGTGGCGGGAGGGCGACACGATCCGATGGGTCGACGACCTCCTCCGGGACATCCGGGCCGGCCGCCTCCCCGCGGTCACCTGGGTCACCCCCCGCTTCGAGCTCTCCGACCACCCGCCGGAGAGCACGTGCTTCGCCCACGACTGGCTGACCGGCGTGATCAACGCCCTCATGGAGAGCCCGATGTGGGAGCACACGGCGATCTTCCTCACCTGGGACGAGTGGGGCGGGTTCTACGACCACGTCCCGCCCCCCGAGGTGGACCCCCTGGGCTTCGGGTTCCGGGTCCCGATGCTCGTGATCTCGCCCTACGCGAAGCGAGGCTACATCGACGACGCGGTGGGCGAGTTCTCCACGCCCCTCCGGTTCATCGCCGACAACTGGGGGCTCCCCTACCTCACCGAGCGGATCCGGCGGACCCACGACTTCGAGCACGTCTTCGACTTCTCGCGGAACCCCCGCCGCGACCGCCACCCGTACCGGAAGATCGGGACCTGCTACGGCACCCCCTGGGAGTTCCCGGGCTACGACTACCCGGGCTGGCCGGCGGGCACCGAGCCCAACCCCTCGCACTTCGTCTAGCTCGCCGCCCCGCGCTCCGAGGCTAGCCGCGCTCGGCGTTCCGGCGGGCGTCCTCGAGCGCGCCCTCCAGCCGGTCGGCCAGGAGCATCTTCCGGGCGAAGTTCCCGAGGTGGGTCTGGACGTCCTTCGTCGAGAGGTGGTAGCGCCCGGCGAGCTCCTCCACCGACTCCCCCGAGGCGAACCGCTCCGCGATCTCGAGCTCCCGGGCGGTTGGGGTCTGGGCCCAATGGAGGCGGTCGGCGTCCCGGGCCATCCGGTCGAGGAACGCCCGGGCCAGCCGGGGGTCGATCACGACCTCCCCCCGGGCCACCCGGCGCACGGCCTCCACGAGCCCCTCGGTGGCCGGCTTGGCGAGGTAGCCGCGGGCGCCCGCCAGCACGGCCTCGGCCACGGGCGCCCGCTCCTCCTCGGCCGGGCCGAGGACGATCACGCCGACGTCGGGATGCTCCTCCGCCACCCGGCGGGTGAGCTCGATCCCTTCCTCCTCGAGGAGCGTGAGGTCCACGAGCACCACGTCGGGCTCGCCGGGCTCGCCCTCGAGCAGCTCGAGCGCCTCCTCCCCGTCCGACGCCTCGCCCACGACGACCACGTCGTCGGCGGCCTCGAGCGCCCGGACCAGCCCGTAGCGGGCGAGCGGGTGGTCCTCCACGACCTCGACCCGGATGGGTGGGCCCGTCATCGTTCCTCCCGGGTCAGGTCTACGCCCCCGCGCGGCTCCCCACCACCCCCCCGGTGAGGGATTCCGCTGCTCCCCCGCCGGCGCGAGCAGGACGGGCGAGGCGGCTCGGTCCCCCGACCTCCCCCGGACGGCCGTTCGGGCCGCGGGGCCCGAGGTCGCCCGCGCGGTCCCCCCCCCGCGCCCGGGCTCGGCGAGGGAGGTGGTGGCCGGGGCGGGGCCGGGGCGGGTCGGCGGCGGGGTCCGGGATCGGGGTCGGCGGTGGGG
>DATLZM010000305.1:0-10143 GCA_035573995.1 Actinomycetota bacterium
CGGGCGCGCCTGCTCGGGGGCGGCCGGCCGCGGCCCGAGGGGGCGCGCGGCGTGGCCGTGGCCGTCGCGAGCACCGCGGTCTTCTTCACGGCGGCCGCCGTGATCGTGGCCCGCTCGCCCGGCTGGCCGGCGATCCGGGACGCGTTCTTCGACGGCCGGGTCTTCGTGGAGAGCTTCCCGAAGGTCCTCGAACGCTTCGGCCGGAACGTCTTCATCTTCAGCGTGGCCGAGGTCCTGGTGCTGGCCCTCGCGCTCGTGATCGCGGTGCTCCGCACCCTCCCCGGGCCGGTGTTCTTCCCCCTGCGCCTCCTGGCCACGGCCTACGCCGACCTGTTCCGCGGGGTCCCCACGATCCTCGTGATCGCGCTGCTCGGGTTCGGGATGCCCGCCCTCCGCCTCTCCGGGGTCCCGAGCTCCGACACGTTCTGGGCGATCGTCGCGCTCGTCCTCGTGTACTCCGCGTACGTGGCCGAGGTGTACCGGGCGGGGATCGAGTCGATCCACCCCTCGCAGGCGGCGGCGGCCCGCGCGCTCGGGCTCTCGCGGGCCCAGTCGCTCCGCTACGTGATCCTGCCCCAGGCCGTCCGGCGGGTCGTCCCCCCGCTGCTCAACGACTTCATCGGGCTCCAGAAGGACTCGGCGCTCGTCGCGTTCCTCGGCGGCGTGACCGAGGGGCTGCGCCAGGCGCAGATCATCGTGGCCGCCACGTTCGACTTCACGCCCTACGTCGTCCTGGCGCTGATCTACGTGGCGATCACGATCCCCATGACCAGGCTCGTGGACTGGCTCGTGGCGCGGGAGCGCGCGCAGCGGCAGACCGGGGCGGCGCTGTGAGCGGCGCGGGCGGGGGCGGGGCCGTGCGCGCGGCGGAGGGACGCGGCCGCCGGGGCGCGGCCGCGCTCCGCCTGGAGGGGGTGCGGAAGTCCTTCGGGCGGCTCGAGGTGCTCCGGGGGATCGACCTCGCGGTCGCCGAGCACGAGGTGGTGTGCCTGATCGGGGCCTCGGGCTCGGGGAAGTCCACGCTCCTGCGCTGCATCGACCTCCTGGAGCCGGTCGACGCCGGGAGGATCGTGCTGCACGGGGAGGAGATCACGGCCCCCGGCGTGGACGTGGACCGCGTCCGGCGGCGGATCGGGATCGTGTTCCAGGCCTTCAACCTCTTCCCGCACATGACGGTCCTGCGCAACGTGACCCTGGCCCCGGAGAAGGTCCTCCGGAAGGACCCCCGGGACGCGGAGGCCGAGGCCCTCGCGCTCCTCGAGCGGTTCGGCCTGGCCGACAAGCGCGACGAGTACCCCGACCGGCTCTCCGGCGGCCAGCAGCAGCGGGTGGCGATCATCCGAGCCCTCGCGATGCGGCCGGACGTCCTCCTCCTCGACGAGGTCACGAGCGCCCTCGACCCCGAGCTCATCGCCGAGGTCCTGGACGTGATCCGGGAGCTCGCCCGGCAGGGGATGACGATGGTGATCGCGACGCACGAGATGGGCTTCGCCAGGGAGATCGCGGACCGCGTGTGCTTCCTCGAGGGCGGCGTGATCCTCGAGGAGGGACCGCCGGAGCGGATCTTCTCCGAGCCCCGGGAGCCCCGCACCCGGGAGTTCCTCCGCCGGATCGTGGAGGCCGGCCGCCTGTAGACGGGAGCCGGGCCCACGCCGCGGCCCCAGTTCTATGGCATCATGGTGCCATGAGGACCACGCTCGATCTCGACGACGAGCTCATGGAGGCGCTGCTCGCCCGCCACCCGGGGAGGTCCAAGCGGGAGGCCGTGGAGATCGCGATCCGCGAGTACCTGGCCCGGAGCGCGGCGGCGAGGCTCCGCGAGCTCCGCGGGAGGCTGCGGCTCGAGGACCTCTCGGGGGAGCTCCGGCGGGCCGACCACAGGCGGACGTGAGGGTCCTCGCCGACACGTCGGTCTGGGTCGGGCTCTTCCGCCCGGGCCGGGACCCGGGGGCCGAGCACCTCCTCGAGCTGGCCGAGCGCGGCGAGCTGGTGGCCTGCGGCCCGGTCCTCGCCGAGCTCCTGGTCGGGACCCCCGCCGAGGATCGGGAGGCGATCCGGTCCACGGTCGGGAGTCTCCCGTGGGTCGATCTCGACCAGGCGGCGTGGTGGGCGGCCGGGGTGGCGGGCCGGGAGCTCCGCCGGCGCGGCACCTCCGTGCCGCTCGTGGACCTCGCGATCGCGGCCGCCGCCGCCCACGAGGGGGTCGAGGTGTGGACCCGGGACCGGGACTTCGAGCGGATCGCCGAGGTGCTGCCCGGGCTCGTGCTGCACCGGCCGCCCGAGCCGTAGCCCCGCGCCGCGTCCGCGGGGCGCGTTAGCATGGCCCCGGATGCCCCCGTTCAAGGTCCACGCCGACTTCCGCCCCGCCGGCGACCAGCCCAAGGCCATCGAGGAGCTGGCCGAGGCGATCCTCGCCGGCGAGCGCCACGTCACGCTCCTCGGGGCGACCGGGACCGGCAAGACGTTCACCATCGCCAACGTGATCGAGCGGGTCCAGAAGCCCACCCTCGTGCTGGCCCCCAACAAGTCGCTCGCCGCGCAGCTCGCGAACGAGTTCCGCGAGTTCTTCCCGGAGAACGCGGTCGAGTACTTCGTCTCGTACTACGACTACTACCAGCCCGAGGCCTACGTCCCGCAGACCGATACCTACATCGAGAAGGACGCCACGATCAACGACGAGATCGAGCGGCTCCGCCACTCGGCCACCGCGGCCCTGCTCACCCGGGAGGACGTCCTGATCGTGGCGAGCGTGTCCGCGATCTACGGCCTGGGGACGCCCGAGGAGTACATGGGCCAGGTCCTCCGGCTCCACCGCGGCGTCGAGCTCGACCGGGACTTCGCGATCCAGCGCCTGGTCGACATCCAGTACCAGCGGAACCAGGCGAACCTGGCCCGGGGGCGGTTCCGGGTCCAGGGCGACGTCCTCGAGGTCCACCCCGCCTACGAGGAGACCGCGATCCGGGTGGAGTTCTGGGGGGACGAGGTCGAGCGGATCACGCGGTTCGACCCGCTCACCGGCGAGGTCGTGGGCGAGCTCGGCGAGGTCTGGATCTACCCCGCCACGCACTACGTCGCGTCCCAGGACCGGATGCGGCGGGCCATCGCCTCGATCGAGGCGGAGCTCGCCGAGCGCCTGGCCGAGCTCGAGTCCCAGGGGAAGCTCCTGGAGGCCGAGCGCCTGCGGATGCGCACCACCTACGACCTCGAGATGCTCCGGGAGGTCGGGTTCTGCTCGGGGATCGAGAACTACTCGCGCCACATCGACGGCCGCGCCCCCGGCGAGCCCCCCTACACGCTCCTCGACTACTTCCAGGGCGACTGGCTCTGCGTGATCGACGAGTCGCACGTCACGGTGCCCCAGCTCCACGGGATGTACGAGGGCGACATGAGCCGGAAGCGCACGCTCGTGGAGTACGGGTTCCGGCTGCCGTCGGCCCTGGACAACCGGCCGCTGCGGTTCGAGGAGTTCGCCGAGCGCGTCAAGCAGGTCGTGTACATGTCGGCGACGCCCGGCCCCTACGAGCTCCGGGTGTCCAGCCGGGTCGTCGAGCAGATCGTCCGCCCCACCGGCCTCGTGGACCCAGAGGTCGAGGTCCGCCCCACCCGGGGGCAGGTGGACGACCTCATCGAGGAGATCCGGGTGCGCGCGGAACGGGGGCAGCGGGTCCTCGTCACCACGCTGACGAAGAAGATGGCCGAGGACCTCACCGACTACCTGCTGGAGATGGGGGTCCGGGTCCGCTACCTCCACTCCGAGATCGACACGCTCCAGCGGATCGAGATCCTCCGCGACCTCCGGCTGGGCGAGTTCGACGTGCTGGTCGGGATCAACCTGCTGCGGGAGGGCCTGGACCTCCCCGAGGTCTCGCTGGTCGCGATCCTCGACGCCGACAAGGAGGGGTTCCTCCGGTCCGAGACCTCGCTGATCCAAACCATCGGCCGGGCCGCCCGGAACGTCGAGGGGAAGGTCCTGATGTACGCCGACGACGTCACGGACTCGATGCGCCGGGCGATCTCGGAGACCCAGCGGCGGCGGAGGATCCAGATGGACTTCAACCGCGAGCACGGGATCGACCCCCAGACGATCCGGAAGAAGGTCTCGGACATCCTCCTCGCGATGGAGGTCGAGCCCGAGCGGCGGACCGCGCCCGAGAAGCGCCGGCGCCGGCGGGTCGAGCCCGAGATGCCCGCCGAGGAGCTGGAGCGCCTGATCCGCACCCTGGAGGAGGAGATGCACGAGGCCGCCAAGGACCTCCGGTTCGAGTACGCGGCCCGCCTCCGCGACGAGATCCAGGACCTCAGGCGGGAGCTCCGGGGCCTCCGCGAGGCCGGCGTCGGCTGACGCTGCGCAGCCGCCGGGCCGAGGGCGCCGGGTCCCGGAGGGACCACGGTGCCGCATCGCGATCCGGGCTCAGCGGGGCGCGCGGACCGCGAGGCCCGGCAGCCCGGCGAAACCCCCGGCGTCGGTCGTGACCACCACCCGGTCGCGGGCCAGCGCCGTGGCTGCCACGATCAGGTCGTGGGCACCGCGGGGCCGGCCCTCCCGCCGGACGTGGGCCAGGAGCGTCGCGTGGGTGCGGGCGACCTCGAGGTCGTAGTCCTCCACGGGGACCGTCTCGAGGAGCTCCTCGACGTACCGCCGCCGGCGCTCCCGGCGACGGCCGTCCGCGAGCTCGACCCCCACGAGGAGCTCGGCCGCGGTCACCGCCGCGATGGCCACGTCGTCCTCGTCGCCGATCAGCCGGTCCAGCGCTCCCCCCGCCCGCTCGGCGGCGACGAGGACCGTGGTGTCGAGGATCAGGCGTTCCAGCGGGGTCCCTCGAGGGCGACGAGCTCCCGGAGCCGAGCCAGCTCCTCGGGCCAGGACGGGTCCCGCGGCGCCCGGCGCAGCAGGGCCTTGAGCGCGGCGCCGCTCGCCGAGGGGACGGGGCCGAGGCGGGCGACCGGGCGGCCGTACCGGTGCACGACGAACGACCGGTGCTCGTGCTCCACGGCGTCGAGCACCTCCGAGAGCCTGCGGGCGACCTCGGTCGCGGTGAGGTTCTCCACGGTTTTCAGATTATCTGATAGACCTTGGGGCGTGCTCCGTCCCCCCCGCCGTCGGTGAGCGGCCTCGCGGTCCGGGCGTCGGTCCTGTGGTGCGGCCCCGGGAGGCGGGTGGTCGACGGCGTCGTGGTCGTGGAGGGCGCGCGGGTGGCCTACGCCGGCCCTCGGAGGGGCGCCCCGACGGCGGACGAGGAGCTGGACGTGGACGGGTTCCTGATGCCCGCCGTCGCCGACCGCCACGTCCACATCGGGCTCGCCGACCCGGCGGCGGTGCTGCTCGGGGGCGTGACCGCGGTCCGCGACCTGGCGTGGCCCCCGGATGAGATCTTCGCCCTCGCCGACGCCTCCGAGCTCGTGACGTTCCGGGGGCCGCTGATCCGGGCTGCGGGGCCGATGCTCACGGCGCCGGGCGGGTACCCGACCCGCTCGGGGTGGGCCCCGCCGGGCACCGGGCGGGAGGTGGCGGGCCCCGACGACGCCGCCCGAGCGGTCCGCGAGCTCCACCGACGAGGGGCGGCGCAGATCAAGGTCTCGCTGAACGCCGTGGCGGGGCCGACGATCACGGACGCCGAGCTCGCCGCGGTCGTCGAGGCCGCCCACGGGCTCGGCCTCCCGGTGACGGCCCACTGCGAGGGGGAGGGACAGGTGGCGCGGGCGGTGGGGCCGGGGGTGGACGAGCTGGCCCACGCGCCGTGGAGCGAGCGGGTCCCGGACGACGTGCTCGCCGCCGCGGCCCGGACCCAGCGGTGGGTCTCCACCCTCGACATCCACTCCTACGGCGAGATCACGCCGGAGCTCCGGACCGCCTGCGAGAACGTCGTCCGCTTCCGCGCCGCCGGGGGCCGGGTGGTCTACGGCACCGACCTCGGCAACGGCCCCATCCCGCCCGGGATCCACGTCCGGGAGGCGCTCCTCCTCCACGAGGCCGTGCGCATGACCCGGGAGGAGGTGCTCGAGGCGATGACCCCGGGCCCCCTGGTCCCGGGCGCGCCCGCCGACCTGGTCGCGTTCCGCGCCGACCCCCTCGCCGACCTCCGGGCCCTGGGGGACCTGGTCCTCGTGGTCCGAGCCGGGCGGGTGGCTCTCCGGCGCTGAGCCCGCCGCCGACCGTCGGCCCATCCGAGGGCCGCCGGGGGCACGTGTGGAGGCTTGCCCACGGGGAGCCGGCCCGCTAGGGTCCGGCCGGTGCTCGTCGGAGGGAGGGATGCGCGATGGAACAGGGACCCGGGACCCCTGGCACCCCGACCGGGCCCTCGGGCAGCCCCGCCCGGCCCGGGCTCGTGACCGCCGCCGCGGTCCTGCTCTTCATCGGCGGGGGCCTGGGCGCGTTGGGCGGGCTGCTCGCGGTGACCGGCGGCGGCTTCGTGGGCGGTGGGCTCGGAGGCATCGCCATCGTCCTCGGGCTCGTGATGCTCGCGGTGGGCGCCCTGGAGATCTACGCCGGCGTCCAGGTGCTCGCCCTGAAGGAGCAGGGGCGGATGATCGGCCTGGTCCTGGCGGCGATCGGGGCGCTCCTCTCGCTCCTGCAGCTCGGGGCGGTGCCGGGCAGCGCGATCGTCGGGCTCGCGATCAACGGGTTCGTGATCTACGCGCTCGTGACGACCGCCTCGGCGTTCCACCGCTGACCCCGGGCGGCCGTCCCGCCGCCTCCTCCCGGACGGTGGCGCTCGTTCAAGGGCCCGCGACGGGCGCCGATACCGAGGGGGAGGAGGTCAGCCACGCAGGCGGAGCGACCCGTGACGGCGGACGGGCCCCGTCCCGCGCCTCGCCGCGGGGTGGGCGGGCCCGCCGCGCCCGAGATCCGCTCCGCCCTGGACCTGCTCCAGGGGCTCGACGCGATCGTGTGGGAGGCGGACCCGGGGACGTTCCGGTTCCGGTTCGTGAGCGACCGGGCCGAGGCGATCCTCGGCTACCCGGTCCGGCGATGGCTCGAGGAGCCCGACTTCTGGGTCGCGCACCTCCACCCCGAGGACCGCGACCGGACGGTCGAGGCCTGCCGCGCCGCCACCGAGGCCGGGCGCGACCACGCGCTCGAGTACCGCATGGTCGCCCGCGACGGCCGCGAGGTCTGGCTCCGGGACGTCGTGCGGGTCGTCGCGGATGACGGGGGGAAGCCCGTCGCGCTCCGGGGCGTCATGGTCGACGTCTCCGACCGCCGCCGCGCCGAGGAGGAGCTCCGGCGCTCCGAGGAGCGGTACCGGCTGCTCTTCGAGCAGAACCCCCAGCCGATGTGGATCCTGGACACGCGGAGCCTCCGCTTCCTCGCCGTGAACGACGCCGCCGTCCGCCTGTACGGCTACCCGCGGGACGAGTTCCTGGGGATGACGATCGAGGACATCCTCCTCCCCGAGGACGTGCCCCGGGTCCGGAGGCGGATCCGCGGCGCCCGCCCGGAGGTCCACCGCGTCGGGAGGCGGATCCACCGCAGGAGGGACGGGACGCCGCTCCCCGTGGACATCGTGTCGTTCGCCGTCGACTTCGACGGACGGCCCGCGCGGCTCGTCCTCGCCACCGACGCCACCGGGATCGCCCGGGCCGAGGAGGAGCGCCGGCGGGCCGAGGAGGAACGGCGGAGGGCCGAGGAGCGGTTCCGGACCCTGGTCGAGCACCTCCCGGCGATCGTCTACATCGACGGGCCCGACCCGGCCCGCGGGGGCCTCGCGCGACCGGTCTACGTGAGCCCGCAGGTCCAGGCCATCCTGGGGTACTCGCCGGAGGAGTGGCTCGCCGACCCGGACCTGTGGTTCCGCGTCGTGCACCCGGACGACCGCGACCGGGTCGAGGCGGAGGACCGTCGGACCGAGGTCACCCGGGAGCCCTTCGACGTCGAGTACCGGGCCATCGCCCGCGACGGCCGCGTCGTGTGGTTCCACGACGTGGCGGTGCCCCTCGCCGAGCCCGGCCCCGCCGGCGAGCTGTGGATGGGGATCATGCTGGACGTCACCGCCCGCAAGCGCACGGAGGAGGAGCTGGCGGAGCGCGAGGCCCACCTCCGGTTGCTGTTGGAGGAGGTGCCGGCGGTGATCTGGTCCGTCGACCCCGACCTCCGGTTCACCTCCTCCACGGGGGCCGGGCTCGCCGCGCTCGGGCTGCGCCCGGGGGAGGTCGTGGGGCGGACGCTCTGGGAGTTCTTCGGCACCGACGACCCCTCCTTCCCCGCGATCGCGGCCCACCGGCGGGCCCTGGGCGGCGAGCCCGTGGACTACGAGCTGGTGTGGGCGGGGCGCACCTACCACTCCCACGTGGAGCCCCTCCGCGGGCCCGACGGCGCAGCGCGGGGGTGCGTGGGCGTGGCCCTCGACCTCACCGACCGGAAGCTCGCCGAGGAGGAGCTCCGGCGGAGCTACGAGCTGCTCCGTCGCGCCGACCTCAAGCGCCGCGAGCTCATGGCCCGCCTGGTGCGCGCCCAGGAGGAGGAGCGGCGGCGGATCGCGGCCGACATCCACGACGACGCCGTGCAGAAGATGACGGCGGTGGGCCTCCGGCTCGAGGCCCTGTCCCGGCGGATCGCGGACGAGGAGGGCCGGGAGCTCCTGGAGCGCCTCCAGGGGACCGTCGCGACGACGATCGCGCGCCTGCGGAGCCTCCTCTTCGAGCTGCGCCCGCCGGCGCTCGACCGGGCCGGCCTGGCCGACGCCCTCCGGGAGCACGCCGCCCAGCTCCGCGAGGAGGCCGGGCTCGCGGTCCACGTGGAGGGCCGCGCGCCGGCGCAGCTCCCCGAGGAGATGAAGGTCACCGCCTACCGGATCGCCCAGGAGGCCCTGGCCAACGTCCGCAAGCACGCGGCCGCCCGGTCGGTCCGGGTGGCGCTGGACGTCGACGGCGGCGGGCTCCTGATCCGGGTGGCCGACGACGGGGTCGGGTTCGCGGCCCGGGAGCCGCACCCGGCGGAGCCCGGCCACCTGGGCCTCCGGGCGATGCGGGAGCGGGCCGAGCAGGCCGGGGGATGGCTCCGGGTGCGCAGCCGCCCGGGGGCCGGCACCACCGTGGAGGCGTGGCTGCCGTTCGCGCCGGGGGAGGGGTGAGCCGGGGGCGCGGCTACGCGCGGATCTCCTGCCGCATGAACAGCACGTAGGCGGCGGCGAAGCAGAGCACGCAGAGCGCGACGAGCCCCACGATCTGGGGCCAGACCACGAGGAGGCTCTGGTCCAGGGGGAGCGGGGACGGGATGGCCTGGTCCACCTGCTGGGGGAGCACGATCCCCACGGTCCTGATCTGGGGGTTCAGGAGCACCACCGTGGCCTCCTCGTAGAGCACGGCGGGCGAGAGGCGCCCGAGCCACTGCTGGACCCGGGCGTTGCGGAGCACCTCCTCGACGGTGGGGGAGTCGGGGACCGGCGCCACGGCGTCGGCCACCAGGCCCACCAGGAACCCCGTGAAGAGCGTGAGCACGAGCCACACCGAGATCGACACCAGGGCGGAGGTGGCGGCCCGGCGGAGCACCACCGACCACAGGGTGGCGAACGCGAGCCAGAAGCCGACGTAGACGGCGGTGAGGATCAGCCAGACCAGGAGCCGGCCGGCCTCGTCCGCGGTGGGCGTGATCCCCAGCCGGATGATGCCGAGGCCCGCCACGATCAGCGTGAGCGCCGTGAGCACCGCGGCGATCACCGCGAGCCCCCCGACGAACTTCCCGTTGATCACGTCGTCCCGCCGGATCGGCTGGGCCACGAGGCGGGGGAGGGTCCGCTGGGCCCGCTCGCCGTTCACGGCGTCGAACCCGAAGGCCACCCCGAGGAGCGGCGCCAGGAACCCGACCAGCGTGAGGAAGGAGGGGACCCGCTCCGGGGCGGCCGTGAACACCTGGAGGAAGAGGGACGGCGCCTCCTGGGCGCGCTCGGCGATGTCCCGGATCGCGCCGGAGGCGGCGTAGACCGACCCCACCGCGGCCAGCGCCACGAGCAGGAGGAGCACCGCGAACCTGGTCGAGAGGAGGTGGTCGGCGACCTCCTTGGCGGCGATCACCCGCCAGCCGATCGACCGCTCCCGGGCCGCCGCCGGGGGGGCCGCGAGCGACCGCCCGGCCCCGCTCACCCCCCGCCTCCCCCGGCCGCGACCGGCTCGGCCTCGCGGAAGTAGCGCCGGTAGAGCTCGTCC
>DATLZM010000306.1:0-3344 GCA_035573995.1 Actinomycetota bacterium
CCGACGCCGCCGGAACGGATCGCGGAGGCCCGTCGCTGGGCCGCGGCACGGGGGCACGAGCCCCTCCGGCGCTGAGCCCGCCCGGACGCCTTCCGTACCCGACCGCGGGCGTCGCCCCGAGCAGCCGCGGAGGCGCGCGCCCGGGCGGCGTGGCCCCGCCTCTCAGGCCGCGCGGCGGTCGCCGACCGCGTAGAACGCGCCGCCCCGGGTCCCGACGAAGATCCTCCCCCGCCACACCGCCGGGGTGGACTCGATGCAGCCCCCGAGCCGGACCTGCCACAGCTCCCGGGGCGGCCGGCGCGGACGGGAGACGTCGTAGGCGTGGAGCACGCCGGCGCAGTCCCCCTGGATCAGCACGTCGTCCACGACCACCGGCGAGGACCAGGTGGGACCGGGGAGCTGGATCCGCCACAGCACCCGCCCCCGCTCTCGGTCCACGGCCAGGAGCTCGCCCGCGTTCGTCGCCTCGTAGAGGACCTCCCCGTGGAGCGCCGGCGTCGCCCAGACCCCGGCCAGCCCGTCCTGCCCCCGTTCCTGGATCGGGATCGACCACACGAGCGGGTCGCGCCTCCTCCGCGGGTCGAGCTTCATCAGCTGGCCGACCTCGAGGGCGCGCTGGTTGAACCGCTGGAGCTCCGCGCCGACGTAGAGGAACCCCTCCTCGTCGATCACCACCGTGGCGTCGACGTCGTCGCCGACCCAGAACCGGAACACGCGGCGCACCCGGTCGCCCCCGGCCAGGACGTCCGAGACGTCCCAGCCCTGGACCAAGCCGCCCGAGTTCGCGAAGTACACGACGCCGTCCCGGAACGCGACGGACCCCTCGATCGAGACGTCGGTGTCGCCGAGGGAACGGAGCAGCTCGTCGTCGAACCCCGGGACCGCCGCCACCACCTCGGGGTCGACCGTGACCCGCCCCCGCCCGTCGTAGCCGCGGTGGAGCCGGACCGCGTAGAACCAGGAGTTCTCCCCGCCGACGAACAGGTGGTCGCCGATCACCAGGGCCGCCCCGTCCCAGTCGTCGTTCCAGACCGGGTCGGGGACGCTGGTCTCCCCGTCGAGCGTCCAGAGGACGGTCGGCTCCCCCCGGTCCAGGGCCACGACCCGGAACAGGTCGTCGCGGGAGCCCGCGTAGTAGAGCGGGTAGCCGTCGGGGTCGGAGGTGGCCGAGCCCTTGGCCAGGTCGCCGGTCACGAGGTCGGGCCGGAGGGGCTCCCCCGTGCGCCCGTCGAGGAAGTGGTACCGCCCGTCGTAGGCGCCGAAGCGGACCTCGAGGGTCCCGTCGGGGTGCTCGATCACGTTCGGTTGCCCGGTCCACCCGGTCCCGCACCAAAGCTTGGTCTCCCCGCCCGCCGTGGACCGCATGCACATCGCGCCCTCCTCCGGGTAGCGCCAGAGCACCACGGGCCGGCGGGGGACCGGCCCCTCGCCGTAGTAGGTCCGGGAGGCGTTGCCCCGGAACGTGGTGAGCCCGGGGAACGCGGTGTTGATCGGCCCCGGCGTGGGGGACGGTCGCGGCGGGGGCGAGCCCGCGAGCGTGGGCGACGCCGCGGTCGGGCTCGCCGTCCCGGCCGGCGTCGGCCGGAGCGGCGTGCCCCCGGCCCGGCCCTCGCGCTCCTCCAGCACCCGCCAGGCCAGGACGCCCGCGGTGACCGCGACGAGCAGCCCCACCGGCACGGCGAACGGGACCCGCGCCCGCCGCGCGTGCCTGCCCCTCCTCACCCCGCCCCCTCGCCCTCCCAGCGCTCCCCTTCAGCGGGTGGCGGGGGAGGCGCGGTAGGAGCCGAGGACCTTGAGCAACGAGGTGTGCTCGGCCACCTCGTCCAGCGCGGCCTTCATGTCGGGGTCGTCGGCGGCGCGCTCCACGTCCACGTAGAACACGTACTCGAAGGGCTTCCCCCGCCGGGGCCGGGACTCGAGCTTCACGAGGTTGATCCCCCGCTCCGCGAACGGGCGGAGGGCGCCCAGGAGCGAGCCAGGGCGGTCGTGGACCGCCATCACGAGCGAGGTCTTGTTCGGCTCCCCGAGCGCGGCGTCGCGGGTCCCGATCACCGCGAACTTCGTGAAGTTGTCTGGGTAGGTCTGAATCCGCTCGGCCAGCACGACGAGCCCGAACTTGGTGCCGGCCTCGACGCTCGCCACCGCCGCCTCCTGGGGGTCGCCGCGCTCGGCGACCATCCGCGCCGCGCCGGCCGTGTCGTGGACCGGGTGCATCTCGACGTGGAGGGCGGCCAGGAACTCCTCGCACTGGGCCAGGGCCTGCCAGTGGGAGTAGACGCGGCGGATCCCCTCCAGGCGCGCGCCCGGCGGGGCGAGCAGGGCGTGGTCCACCCGCACCACCGCCTCCCCGCAGACCCGGACGAGGCTCGAGTGGAGGAGCAGGTCGTAGGTCTCGTTCACGGAACCCGCCTGGGAGTTCTCGAGCGGCACGACGCCGAAGTCGGCCTCCCCGCTCGTCACCCGGGAGAACACGAGGCGGACGGTCTCGCACGGCATCGGCTCGGCGTCGGGGAACACCTGGAGGACCGCGGCCTCGCTGAACGCGCCGGGCTCGCCCTGGTAGGCCACCTTGGTCGCCATCAGGCGCTGAGCGTACCGGAACGGAACCCCCTCGGCCCGGGAACCGCACCGCCACGAGGTGGCCGTGTCCTCGCAGCGCATTAGAGTGGGCAGGGAAACCACCGGAGGGCGAACGTGGCAGAGATCGGAGTGAAGGAGCTCAAGGCGACCGCCTCGGCCGTCATCGACCGGGTCGAGCAGGGGGCCGCGTACGTCGTGACCAAGCGCGGTCGACCCGCGGCCGTCCTCCTCCCCCTCGAGGAGGCAGAGGATCTGGTGCTGGCCGATGCGGAGCGGTACGTCCGGATGCGTCGCCGAGGCCGCGCGGAGTACGCGCGTGGCCGCACGACGGCGCTCGAGGACCTGCGCTGAGCGCGTATCGCGTCGAGTTCGCCAGCGCCGCGGTCCGGGCATTCGAGGAACTCCCCCGTGGGACCCGCGCCCGCATACGACGTCGGCTCGAGCAGCTCGCTCGCGCCGCCGCGATCCCCGGTCAGCGGCACGGGAAGGCCGTGAAGACCATCCGAGGGAGGGCGGACTCGTTCTACCGGCTCCGCGTCGGCGACTACCGGGTGATGTATGACGTCCTCCACGAGGATCGCGTGATCCTCGTCCTCGGCATCGTCCACCGGGGCGAGCTGGAGCGGTGGCTGCGGAACCGCTGACCGCACCCGCGGCGTGTGAGACTTGTCGGCGTGGACGAGGGCGGGCGCGGGGGGCGGTCCGCACGGGGGCGGCGGGCGGGCGGCAGGCGGCGGCCGTGGGGCCGGGTCGTCCGGCGCGCC
>DATLZM010000307.1:0-9443 GCA_035573995.1 Actinomycetota bacterium
CGGTTCGTGACCCGCACGAGCCTCCAGGTCCAGCGGCGCCTGATGCGCCGCGGCGTCAGCGAGGACCGGGCGCTCTCGGTCGCCACGGCCGAGGCCGAGGAGCGGTTCGTCGAGCGCCTGGAGACCTCCCCGGAGGCAACCTTCCTGCGGGAGTCGGTGGAGGAGAACACGAGGCTCCGCGACGCCCTCGCGGCGGCGGCCGCCGTGGGCCGGAGCCTCGGAGGCTAGGGAAGGAGGAGGAGATGGACCGACTGGAGCAGCTCGCGGAGGTTCGGCGGCTGGCCGCGCGGATCGTGGCCGAGCGGGGGACCGACGGGGACGCGCGGGCCGCGTTCCTCGAGCAGGCCGTGGCCTTCCCCCACGTCAGCTCGTCGGAGCGGGTGAAGATCTGGGACGAGGCCGCGGGGCTCCCGGTGCCGAAGCCGCTGCCGACCTAGCCCGGGCGGGCCTCACCCGCCTCGGGCCCCGGACAGCGCCAGGGGGGCCGGTCGATCCGGCCCCCCTAGCTCGTTCGCCGTACTCGCCTTCCCCGCTCGCCAGGCCGGCAGCGCGTACAACGCGCGTACAAACACTCGCGCTGGGGCGGTCGGAGCGCGTCGTTCCGCGACATCGGCGACATGCCCTGAGCTGGGGTTTTCGCGTTCTCGCAGGTAGAACGCCTGGTCGTCGGTGAGTCCGGCGGTGCCTTGCACGCAGGGGGTCGCCGGTTCGAATCCGGCCGTCTCCACGGAAAGCCGCAGGTAGCAGGCGGTGTGGCCGACCCCCTGCCGGCGGCGCAGGGGCCTCCGTTGCGCGTACGTTGCGCGGGTCGCCGGCCCGGGCTACCCTGGGCCCGTGGCCTTCATCGAGAGGGTGACCGGGCCCCGGCGGGGCGTCCGCTACAGGATCCGCTACCGCGACCCCTCGGGGCGGCACCGCTCGGAGACCTTCCGCCGCCGGAAGGACGCCGAGGACCGCCTCCATCAGCTCGAGGTCGCCCTCCGCGGCGGCACCTGGCGGGACCCTCGGGCCTCGAGGACGCCGCTCGCCGAGCGGGCCCGGGCCTGGCTCGCCGGCCGGCACGACCTCCGCCCCTCGACGGCGAGGATCTACGAGGGCGTGCTCCGCCGCCACGTGCTCCCGGCCCTGGGCGACCGCCCCATCGGCTCGCTCCGCCCCGAGGACGTCCGCGCCTTCGTGTCGGGGCTGCTCGAGCGGGGCGTGGGCCGGCGCACCGCGCAGCTGGCCCGTCAGGTGCTCGGGTCGGTGCTCGAGGAGGCGGTCCGCGACGGGGTGATCCCCTCGAACCCCGTCCGCCACGCCCCCGCGCCCCGCGCGGAGCGCCGGGAGCTCCGGCTCATCTCCCCCGAGGAGCTCGAGGGGCTCCTGGAGGTCGTGCCCGAGCGGTGGCGGCCCCTGGTGCTCGTGGCCGCCTGGTGCGGGCTCCGATGGGGCGAGATCGCCGGGCTGCGGGTGGAGGACGTCGACCCCCTCCGGCGGAGGATCCACGTCCGCCGACAGGCGGTCGAGGCCGGCGGCAAGCTCGAGGTGACGGACGTGAAGACGGCTGCGGGGCGGCGGGTGGTCGCGATGCCGCCCTCGGTCGCCGAGGCCGTCGCCGCCGCGATCGGGGACCGGCGGGAGGGCTTCGTGTTCCCCTCGGCCGCCGGGGGGCCCCTGGGGCGGCGGGCCTGGATGAGCCGGGTCTGGAGGCCCGCGGTCCGTGCCGCCGGCCTCGAGGGGCTGCGGTTCCACGACCTCCGCCACTTCGCCGCCTCGGTGGCGGTGGCCGCCGGCGCCCACCCCCGGGCCCTCCAGGCGCGCCTCGGACACTCCACCTCGCGGGTGACGTTGGACGTGTACGCCTCCGTGCTCCCGGGCCTCGACGAGGAGATCGCCGAGAGGTTGGAGGCGGTCCGGGAGCAGGCGCGGCGGCGGGCCCTCGACGGCGGCCGCGTCCTCCCGCTCCGACGGGACTAGAGCTCCACCTCGTCGGGCCAGCCGAGGCGGCGGAGGAGGCGAAGGAGCCCTTGGGCGCTAATCCGCACGCACCTGCGCTGCGGTCCTCGGCGGCAGGTGCAGACGACCTCGAGCACGTCCTGCTCCCCGTCGGTATAGATCGCGGATCCGAACCGGGGCCGGCGCATGGGCAGGGACCGGACCTCTTCCCAGACGCCGGGGCCTGCGGGAACGAGTCGAGACCGGCCCCTGGCCTGCGGTCGGGGCGCCCCGACGATGAGGTCGGGGTTGAACTCGTCCACCGACCAGCGTCCCAGCCCGCGCCGGCACGCGGCGCAGCGGAGCTCGACCGTCGCGGAGCGGGGCTCGGGTTCGTTGACACGATCCATGCACCGAGAATAACATCGTTGTAGTTCCAAGAGGGGCTGGCGGTCGGTCCCCCGGAACCTAGGCCGCGCGGCCCGGGCCGATGGTCCGGGCGGTGCGGCCGTGCAGGAAGATCGGCTCCTCAGCCTCCCCGAGGTCGCCCGGTACCTCGGGATCTCCCGCTCCGGCGCTTACCTCCTCGCGAAGAGCGGGCGCCTGCCTTCGGTCCAGATCGCCCGGCGGATCGTCCGCGTCCGCCCGGAGGATCTCGAGGCGTTCATCCTCCAGCACCGCCGCGGCAAGGACGAGGAGGGTGCGCAGTGAGCGCCCCTCGGGGAGGTCGGGGACCGGCGGCACGGGGAAGCCGGCCCCCGTTCGACGACGCCCACACGTGCGCTTGCGGCGGCCCCCTGGTCCCCCGCCGCGACGGGTGGCCGGGCCTGCGATGCGGACGCTGCGGCGTTCCGCAGCCGGGCCGGATGGTCGAGGTGACCTTCGGGACGCGCTGGCTGCCGCTCCTGGTCCGGGAGGTGGCCCGATGACGTGCCGCCGGTGCGGCCACGGCGAGGACGTGCACAACGCCCTGGCCGGCTGCCTCGGTGAGGAGGACTGCCGCTGCTCCGCCTTCGAGCTCGCGATGGACGGCCTCGATGGCGCGCCGGCGGAGGCCCCCGGGCTCGGCGCCCTGCTCGGTCGCGTGGAAGGCTTCATCCGTCGGTTCGTGGTCTTCACGTCCGACCACCAAGCGGTGGCGGTCACCCTCTGGGTCGTCCACGTGTACGCCATCGATGCCGCGCCTTCCGCCGCGTACCTCCGGATCACCTCGGCGACGGAGGAAGCCGGGAAGACCCTCCTCCTGGAGCTCCTGGAGCTCCTCCTCGGGGACCGCTGCGTGAACGCGGTAAGCGCCACGCCCGCCTTCATCTTCAGGATGCGCGAGAAGGTCGGCCCGGTCGCTCTCCTCCTCGACGAGGTCGACCAGACGCTCCGGGACCGTAAGGACGACGGCGCGCGCGACCTCCTCGCCCTCGTGAACTCGGGCTACCGGCGCTCGGCGAAGGCCGGGCGGACCGTCGGGCAGAGCCACGAGCCGAAGGCCTTCCCGGCGTTCGGCCCGTGCGCCATCGCCGGCATCGGCTCCCTCCACCCGACGACGGAGAGCCGCTGCGTCCCAATCGTGCTCGAGCGGAAGCCCCGCGGCGCCGGCGAGCGGTTCCTGTACCACCGGGTGGAGGCCGAGGCGGCCGCCATCCGCCGTGCCCTCGAGGCCTGGGCCACCGAGGGAACGGTCCGCGCCCTGCGGGACGCCGACCCCGAGCTCCCGGAGGGGCTCCGGGACCGCCACGCCGAGGCCTGGTGGCCGCTCTTCGCGATCGCCGACGCTGCCGGCGGCGACTGGCCGGAGCGCGCGCGGCGGGCGGCGGTGGCCCTCCACGCGGGTCGCGAGGGCCCGGAGACCATGAGCACCGGGGTCCTCCTCCTCGCCCACATCCGCCAGGCGTTCGAGGAGGCGGGGAAGGACCGGCTCCCCACCGCGGAGCTCCTCGCACGGCTCGTCGAGAACGAGGAGGGCCCCTGGGGTCGGTGGTGGGGAGCCGAGGTCTCCCGGGAGGGCGCCCCGCGGGCCGCCGCCGCCGACCTCGCGCGGTACCTGCGCGCCTTCCGGACGCCCCAGGGCGAGCCGATCCGACCCCGCGTGATCAAGATGCCGGACGGCTCCACCGCGCGTGGTTACCGGCTCGAGGACTTCGCCGAGGCGTTCGCCCGCTACCTGTCCGGGGGGGACGTAACCCCCGCAACCGATGTAACCGTCCTGGCCAGCGAGGTTACATCGGTTGCGTCGGTTACGGGGGGGTCGGGGACCGAAGGGGACGGGTCCCCACCGGAGGGGCCGTGCCCCGACTGCGGGGCGCAGCGGGCGGCGCCCGGCTACGGGGGGCACGCGATGGGCTGCCCGCGGTTCCACGGGGGGAGGCCGTGATGGGCCGGGCCGAGGAGCTCCGCCGCGAGATCCGCGACGCCCTGGCCGCGATGGAGGAGGGGGGTGTGCTCGACCGGCTCGCCGAGGCCGTGCCCGTCTCGGCCCGCGACCAGGCGACCTCGGCCACCCGGGCCGCGCGCCGGACCGTCGCCGCGCTCGGGGGCCTCACGGGCTGGAACCTCCGGACGGGCCCCGCCACCGGGGAGCTCCGCGCCATCCTGGCGGCCGCGGCCACCCTGCGGGTGCGCTCCCTCTGCCCCCACGTGGGTCCTGACCGCCTCCCGGGGACGCGCGGCGAGACGGTCTGGATCTCGCTCACGGGGCGGTGGGCGGCGTGCGAGCGCTGCCTCGAGGCCTTCCGCGCCCGTCCTCGGGCCGACGACGGCCGCTGCGACCTCTGCGACGAGCCCGCGCCGGGTGGGGTGTTCACGGAGCACGTGATCCAGCTCGGGCCCGTGATGTGGGGGATGAACGTCGGACGGTGCTGCGAACCTAGCTTCGCAGCGGCCTGCGCGGGAGGTGAGCCGTGAGCGACGCGATCGAGCGGGCCGCGGGCGGCGGCCTCGCCCTCCTCGGCGACACGCCGGAGGCGGTCCTCCAGCGCGCCTCGGAGCTCGCCGAGGCCCTTGCCCGGGTCGTCCGCGACCGGGGGCTCGCGCTGCGGTTCGGGGACGCCGAGCGGGACTTCCTCACGCTCCACGCGTGGCAGGTCCTCGGGGCCTTCGTCGGGGTGGCGGCCGTCGTGGAGCGGACGACGCCCCTCCCCGGCGGTGACGGCTACGAGGCCCGGGCCGTGGTCCGCACCCGCGACGGGGTGGAGGTCGCCGCCGGCGAGGGCATGTGCTCGCGGCGGGAGCGGAACTGGCGGGCCGCGACCGATCACTCGCTCCGCGCCATGGCCCAGACCCGGGCGCTCCGGCGCGCCCTCCAGGGGGCCCTGGGGTGGATCCCGGGACTCGCCGGGATGGACGTGTCGGACCCCACGGCCCCGGCCACCCGCCGCCAGGTGGTCGCCCTCCACACCCTCGCCTCCGAGCTGGGGTGGGACGACGAGGAGCGGCACGCCCGGGCCGGGGTGCCGAGCTTCAACGACCTCACCCGCGAGCAGGCGGGCGAGCTCCTCGAGGCGTGGTCCGCGCTCCTCGAGGACCGGGAGGGCTCCTCGCTCGGGGCCGAGCACCGCCACCGGTGGGAGCCCGTCCCCGGCCGGCGGCTCCTCCGGTGCGCCTGCGGCGCGGCGCGGCGGGAGAGCCGCGTGGAGGCATGAGCGGCGAGCTCTGCCCGGCCTGCGGCCGCGCCCCGCAGACCGACGAGCGGACCGGGTGGTGCGACGCCTGCCTCGCCGAGCGCCGGGCCGAGCGGTACCTGGAGAAGGGCCGCGAGGAGGCCCGACTGAGGTCTGAGGCCTGGGAGCAGCGCGCCATCGAGGCTCGGCGCGCGTGGGACCTCGAGCGCCAACGCAGGCACCGGCTCCTCGTGCGGGTCCGGCCGCGGCGGCCCGCTCCGCCCGGCACCGATCCACTCGAGCTCGCGGCCCAGGCCCTGGAGCTGCTCGAGGAGCTCCGCGGGCCGGCCGCGCGGGCCGGGGCGAACGCGCATCTGGGCCTCGAGCAGGCCATGGAGCTCGTCCGCACGTTGGCGTGGGGACCGGAGCTTGCGCCGCTCTCCGACCGGCTGCAGGCCGGCGAGACCGACCCGACGGAGCACGCCGAGGCGCTCGGTCGCTGCTCCTCGGAGGCCGAGGACGGAGCGGACGAGCCGCGGGCCGGCCCATCACCCTAGGCTGCGCGAATCGAGGCCTCTACGGGGCTCCTGGCGCGTTTCCGCAGGTCAGAAGGGGTGGGGAGGACCTCCCACCGGGCTAATCCAAGACCGGCGGGCATAGCGCCTCGGACCAGGGCTGCGTGCCCCGGTGGACCGGCATGCGTGCGTGCGCGGCGGGCGCGTGACGGGTAGCCCACGCTCCGGGCCATGGCGACCACGACCCTTTCACGCGGCGAGCGGTTCCGCCGCCGGTTCCTCAAGGACCTCAAGGGCCGGGGCCTCGAGCTCGACCCCCTCGAGGAGGAGCTGCTCCTCGAGATCCAGCGGGCTCTCGACGAGCTCGACACCCTCTCGGACCCCGCCGAGCGCCGCCGGGCCCGCGACACCCTCCGCCGTCTCGCGGCCGCCCTCGGGGCCGGCCCCGGCGAGACGCGGGAGGAGGTCTCGCGGAAGGCCCGCGCCGCCGCGTACGCGCGCTGGCGGCGGGTCCGGTCGGCGGAGGAGGCCTGATGCCCCGGCCGGTCTCACCCCCGTCCGCCGGGCCCGAGCTCTACCGGCGCGTGGCCGAGCTCGAGGCCTGCCTGGCCGAGGTCACGCTGCGGTACCACGAGCTCGCGGGGTCCGCGGAGGAGGCCCGGGAGCACGAGCGGCGCCTCCGCGAGCTCCGAGCGAAGCAGGCCCGCCGGGAGCCAATCGAGACCGACGGCGAGGAGGTCACCGCCGTCCTCGCCGAGCTGGGGTGCGGGCCCTTCGACCGGTACGGCCGGCTCCCCCAGCGGGTCGGCCGGTGGGTCGTCTTCGCGACCGGGCGGGCCGAGCCCGTGGAGGGGTGGGCGCGGCACGAGGAGAGCCGGCGGAAGGCGCCGCGGGTGGGAGAGAGGAGGCTGGGATGAACGAGGACCTCGAGTTCGGGGAGGAGGTCCGGCGGTCCGTCGAGCGGGCGTACCGCGCGGGCCACCGTGGGTACGCCGCCGCGAAGGAGGCCGAGGAGCTCGAGGCCTGGCGGCGGGAGAACGCCGTGCGCCTCGAGGCCGCCCGCTATGAGCGGATGTCGTCGAGCTACCAGCGCCGCCTGCGCGAGCGCGAGGCCCTCGCCCGCCGGGCCCGTGAGCTCATGCGGGAGCTCGAGGGCGTGTTCTACGGACCGGCGGGGCTCCGGCTCGGCTCCGCGGCCGACCCCGAGCGGATCGAGGCGATCAAGGGCGAGCTCGAGCGGGCCACCAGTATCCCCCGGGCCCGCCTCGAGGCGCTCGTCGATGGGGCGGTGGCGCGCCTGGAGGCGGGCGACGGCCGCGGGGCCCGACGGTTCCTCGAGGAGCAGGTGGAGGACCTGGTGGCGTCCGGGTTCGGGCGCCGGCCCGAGGCGGAGGAGGAGCTCGACCCCCGAGCCCTCGCTGCCCGGATCCCGCGCCGATGAGCCGTCCACGCGAGCACTGGCACTCCGGCGCCGCGCCCTGCGGGATCTGCGGCGGGTGGGGCGAGCCCGGCCGGGGCCCGTCGGGGACCGGGGAAGGCGCCCTGGTCTTCAGGCAGATCCTCCGCGAGCGGTGGCCGCCCGAGCCGGGCGAGGGCGAGGAGGCGTGGTTCGCGCGGGTCTACCGGCTGTTCGCCCGGGGCGTGTGGGAGCCGTCGCCGCGGACGGACCTGCCCTACCACGCGAAGGGCTCGATCGAGCCCCTCGAGGAGCGGCCCCGCGAGGAGTCGCTCGAGGGGCTCGGCCGCGCCGGCGAGCCCCGCCCCGACCGACCGGAGCCCGGCACGCTCTCCGAGGCGGCCCGCCGCGCCCTCGGCGGCGGGGAGGCGGCCCGTGGCTGACGGCTCCTACACCGCCCGGGTCCGGCGCGGGTGTACGGAGCTCGAGCGCCGCGGCCTCGGCTCGATCGAGGAGGCCGTCCGCGTGGCGCGCCGGATGGCCCAGGCCGAGGCCGCCGACGAGCTCACGTGGGTCGCCTGGGAGGTCGTCGGTCCCGACCTCCGCGTCCGCCGTCGCGGCAGGGTCGGGCCCTGGGGCGATGCCTAGTCTCGGGCCCGAGCGCTCCCGCCGCACCTGGCGCGAGCTCCGGGCCGCCGGCGTCCCGACGTTCTCGCGCTGGGCCCACGAGGACGCGCGGACGGCGCCCCCGCCCCCGGTCCTCCCGGCCGACCTCCCCGAGGAGCGGCTCGGCGAGGCCCTCGTGGCCCTGGCCGCCCACGCCGGGGCGGCGCGCCGCGTGGAGGCCCGCCTCCTCGCCGATCTCCTCCGGCTCCGCGCCGGGCGCCCCTAGCTCGTCCGGAGAGGGACGGGGCGGAGGTCGGCCGTCTTGAGCTCCCACCGGAGCGCCTCCTCCGCCGCGGCGCAGAGCGTGAGCATGAGGTCCGTGGCGATCGGTTCCGGCACCGCAACCCCGGGTGTCTGCAGGGAGGCACCGTGGGGACAGCGCTCGGTGATCTCCGCGATCCGGGCCCGCTCGGTCGCGTCGCAGGCGTCGAGATCGAGGTGCGTGCCCCCCGAAAGCTGCAGCAGCAGCTCCTGGAGGGACACCTCGAGCTGCTTCCGCGCGTAGCGCTCGAGGAACCGGTAGTCCTCCTCCTCGAGCACGTGGCGGAGGAGGCCGAAGACCGGATGCCGCGCGGGGTCGTAGGCCTCGAGGACGCGCCGGTAGGCCTCGCCCTCGGCCCCGTCGGCGCGGACCTGCGGGCCGGCCTCCCCCATGAGGACCGTGACTGCCATCGGGTCACCTCCCGGGATCGGGGACGGCGATATCGAAGTCCGGGAACGTTTTTGTTGTCAACTACAGTACGCGAGCGTTCGATGGTTGAACACGACCTCGTGTCGGTGGAGGCTACGGCGGTGCCCGGGCCGCGTCCCGACCGGCTGATGCCCGCCGAGCGCCGCCGGCTCCTCCGCGCCGCCGCGGCGCTCGACCGCGCCCGCCGCCGCCTCGAGGCGGCCGAGCGCGCCTTCGCCGCGGAGGTGCGCTCGCTCGGCGTCTCCGCCTGCGCGCGCGAGCTCGGGGTGTCCCGGCAGGCGCTCCGACAGCGGGTCGTACGGATCGAGCGGCGAGGGCCGAACGTCGTGCAAACGTCGTGCAAACACCCGTCCGAACCATCCGAGACCGTCCGGCACGCATAGCCCGTGACCTGCGACGACGCGTCTACCTGCGGCGACGGAACCCTGCCCGGCGGCCTTCGCACGGCAGAGGTCGGCGGTTCGAATCCGCTCACCTCCACCCATGTCGAGCGGGGCCGGACGGCCCCGGGCTCGGCCGAACGCCGCATGGGGGGAGCTGCCGAGGGGCCGGGGGATCGCGCCGACGTCCCGTTCGGGGTGCTGGTCCCGGCGCGGTTCCTCCGACGGCCGGTGCGCTTCCTCGCCGAGGTCGAGGTGGAGGGACGGGCCGTCCTCGCCCACCTC
>DATLZM010000308.1:0-3261 GCA_035573995.1 Actinomycetota bacterium
GGGCCGAGCTCTGCCTGGCGGCCGCCCGCCGCCAGGCCCTCGCCGAGACCTACGTCGGGCTCGTGGAGACCTCGGTCGGGCTCGTCCCCGCGGGCGGCGGCTGCGCCGAGATGGCCCGCCGGGCCGCGGCGGCGGTGCCCGAGGGGGTGCCCGCCGATCCCTTCCCCCACTTCCGCCGGGCCTTCGAGACGGTGGCCCTGGCCCGGGTCTCGACGGGGGCGGAGGACGCCCGGGGCCTCGGGTTCCTCGGGCCCGAGGACCCGGTGACCGCGGACCCCGACCGGCAGTGGGCCGACGCCCGCGCCCTGGCCCGGTTCCTCGCCGAGGCCGGCTACCGGCCGCCGGTCGAGGGCGGGATCCGGGTGCTCGGCCGGCGGGGGATCGCCGCCGCCGAGGCCCTCACCTTCAACGAGCTCGCCGCCCGCAGGATCAGCGAGCACGACCGCCGGGTCGCCCTGGAGCTCGCGCGGGTCCTCTCCGGCGGCGACGTCGCCGAGGGGACCGAGGTCCCCGAGTCCCACATCCTGGACCTCGAGCGCGAGGCGTTCCTCCGGCTCCTCGGCACGGAACGGACCAGGGAGCGGATCAGGCACACCCTCCGGACCGGGAGGCCGCTGCGGAACTGAGGAGGGAGCGATGCGCGAGGCCGTGATCGTGAGCGCCGTGCGGACCGCGGTGGGCAAGGCCCCCCGCGGCGCGCTCCGGGAGACCCCGCCCGAGGACCTCGCGGTGGCCGCGGTCCGGGAGGCCGTGGCCCGGGTCCCCGGGCTCGAGCCCACCGACGTCGAGGACCTCGTGCTGGGCTGCGCGATGCCCGAGGGCGCGCAGGGCCTGAACGTGGCCCGCGCGGTCGCGCTCGAGGCCGGGCTCCCGGTCTCCACGAGCGCGATGACCGTGAACCGGTTCTGCGCCTCGGGGCTCCAGGCCCTGGCCCTCGCCTCCCAGGCCGTGGCGGCCGGGGTCCACGACGTCGTGGTGGCCGGCGGGATGGAGTCGATGAGCGCCGTCCCCATGAGCGGGTGGCACTTCGACCCCGACCCCGACCTCGCGGCGCGCTGGCCCGAGGTGTTCCTCTCGATGGGCCTCACGGCGGAGGAGGTGGCCCGCCGGGAGGGCGTGGACCGCGAGGAGCAGGACCGCTGGGCGCTCCGGAGCCACCGCCGCGCGGCGGCGGCCCAGGACGCCGGCCTGTTCCGAGCCGAGATCGTGCCGGTCGAGGCCCGCCGCACCGTGGTGGACGACGGCGAGGTCCGGGTGGAGCGGTTCCGGTTCGACGCCGACGAGGGGATCCGCCGCGACACCGACGAGGAGCGCCTGGCGGGCCTCCCGCCCGCCTTCGCCGAGGGCGGCACCGTGACCGCGGGGAACAGCTCCCAGATGAGCGACGGGGCGGCGGCCCTGGTCGTGATGAGCGGGGAGCGCGCGGCCGCCCTCGGGATCACCCGGCCCCTCGGGCGGCTGGTCTCCTTCGCCACCGCCGGGGTGCCCCCCGAGGTCATGGGGATCGGCCCGGTGGAGGCCGTCCCCAAGGCCCTGGCCACGGCCGGGGTCCGGCTCGACGACGTCGACGTGGTCGAGCTGAACGAGGCCTTCGCCGCCCAGGTGATCGCCGTGGTGCGGGCGCTCGGCCTGGACGAGGAGCGGACGAACCCCAACGGCGGGGCCATCGCCCTCGGCCACCCGCTCGGGGCCACGGGGGCCAAGCTCACCGTGCAGATCCTCTCCGAGCTCGCGCGGCGCCGGGCGCGCTACGGCCTGGTGACGATGTGCGTGGGCGGGGGCCAGGGCGCCGCGGGGGTGATCGAGTGGCTGGGCGGGGAGCAGCCGACGGCGGGGTGAGCCCGCCCCCGGGCGGGGCCTTCCTCCTCGGGCCCCTGGAGGCGGGCGCCGTCGCCACCCCCGAGCGCCTCTCCCCCGAGCACCGCGAGATCTTCCGGGCCGTCGCGTCCTTCGTGGAGCGGGAGATCGCGCCCCGGCGCGCCCGCGTGGAGGGTCGGGACTACGCGGCCCACCGAGAGCTCCTCGAGCTCCTCGGCCGGGAGGGGTTCGTCGGGATCGACGTGCCCGAGGCCTACGGCGGCGGCGGGCTCGACCTCACGAGCGCGGTGGTCGCGATCGACGGGCTCGGCGATGCCGGGTCGTTCTCGGTGACCTACGGCGCCCAGACCGGGATCGGCACGCTCCCGGTGGTGTTCTTCGGGACCGAGGAGCAGCGCCGCCGCTACCTCCCCGGGCTCGCCGCCGGCACCACGGTCGGCGCCTACGCGCTCACCGAGCCCGAGGCCGGGTCCGACGCGCTCGGGATCCGGACCCGGGCCACCCCCGAGCCGGGCGGCGGCTACCGGCTGGACGGGCGGAAGCAGTTCATCACGAACGCGGGCTTCGCCGACCTGTTCACGCTCTACGCGAAGGTCGACGGCGAGCGGTTCACGGCGTTCCTCGTCGAACGGGGGACGCCCGGCCTCTCGATCGGGCCCGAGGAGCGGAAGCTCGGCCTGGAGGGCTCCTCGACCTGCGCGGTGATCCTCGAGGGCGCTCGGGTCCCGGCGGGGAGCGTCCTGGGCGAGGTGGGCGAGGGGCACCGCGTGGCCTTCAACGTGCTGAACGTGGGGAGGTTCAAGCTGGCCGCCGCCTGCCTGGCCAGGATGCGCCCGGCCCTGAGATGGGGGACGGCGTACGCGAAGGAGCGACGGGCCTTCGGCCGGCCCATCGCCTCGTTCCCGCTGGTCGCGCGGAAGCTCGCGCGGATGGCGACCGCGACCTACGCGGTGGAGTCGCTCGTGTACCGCCTGGCCGGGCTGATCGACGCCCGCCTCCGGGAGGCCGAGGCCGCCGGCTCCCCCGAGACGATCCGGGCGGCCCTCGAGGAGTACGCCGTCGAGTGCTCGGCGGCCAAGGTCCTCGCCTCCGAGGAGCTCGGGATGGTGATGGACGAGCTGGTCCAGGTCCACGGCGGCTACGGCTTCATCGAGGACCTCCCGGTCGCCGCCCACTACCGCGGGACCAGGATCGACCGGATCTGGGAGGGGACGAACGAGATCAACCGGCTGCTGATCCCGGGAACCCTCCTCCGGCGCGCCGAGCGAGGACGGCTCGACCTCCTCGGGGCGGCCCGGCGCGCCTCGGACTCGCTCCTCGAGCCCGAGCCGGCGCCGGCCGCGTCGGGGCCGCTCGCCCCCGAGCGCGCGCTGGCGGACGGGGTCCGGCGGCTCGCGCTGGTCCTCGCCGGGGCCGCGGTGCGCCGGTTCGGCGAGGGGCTCG
>DATLZM010000309.1:0-1122 GCA_035573995.1 Actinomycetota bacterium
AGGTGCGCGACCAACGTGTGCGTGCATTGGGTGACGAGCACCGAGGATGCGCCCGACCTCACCGACGCCGACGCGGACGGGACCGCGGACTGGGTGGAGACGACCGCCGCGGTCCTCGAGGAGGTCTGGACGGCCGAGGTCGCGACGCTCGGCTACCGGCCGCCGAAGTCGGACCTCACGTCTCCGAACCACGGCCCGGACGGACGGCTCGACGTCTACCTCGCGGACATCGGGCCGGAGCTGTACGGCTACTGCACGACCGACGACCCGAACGCGCTCGACGAGACCTACCCGTACTGGGACGTGTCGGCCTACTGCGTCCTGGACGACGACTACGCCCCCGACCAGTTCCCAATCGCGAGCGGCCTCGAGGCGCTCCAGGTCACGGCGGCCCACGAGTTCTTCCACGCGGTCCAGTTGGCCTACGACTGGCTCGAGGATCCCTGGTTCGTCGAGGGGACCGCGGCGTGGATGGAGGACGAGGTCTACGACGACGTCGACGACAACCTCCAGTTCCTGGACGCGAGCCCGCTCCGGTACCCGCAGGTGGCGCTGGACCTCGGGCGGCGAGGTTTCCAGTACGGCGCGTGGATCTTCTGGCGGTTCCTCTCTGAGTACTTCGGCTCCCAAGGTATCCCCGACCCGACGATCGTTCGGAGGGCCTGGGAGTTCGCGGACGGCAGCGCGGCGGGCCCGGACCTCTTCTCCGCCCGGGCCGCGGCAGCCGCGGTCGCGGAGCGTGAGTGGCAGCTCCGCTGGGCCTTCGCCGACTTCGGCGTCTGGAACGTGGCGCCGGACGCCTTCTACCAGGAGGGCCCCTCCTACCCCGCGGCCCCGCTCGACGCGACCCACGTGGTCTCGGGGAGCCGCCCGAGCACCGGGATCGGCTCCCTGGTCCTCGACCACCTGACCAACCGCGCCGTCGGGATCCGGCGCGGCAGCGGGGTGCCGCGCTCGGCCCAGCTCCTGGTCGCCGTGGACATGCCCCCCTACCGCCGCGGGTCGGAGGCGTCCGTGATCGTCTCCTACCGCTCGGGGGCCCTCGAATGGTTTCCCATCCGGCTCGACCGAGAGGGCGACGGCCGGCGCCGGGTCGACTTCGGGCGCCCGGTCCGCGAGGTG
>DATLZM010000310.1:0-33442 GCA_035573995.1 Actinomycetota bacterium
GGGCCGGTCCCGGCACGCCCCCGGCTCGCCCGCCAGCGCTCGCGGAACGTGCGCCCCGCGACCGGCGCGAGGTCGCGCCCCCGGGTCCAGCGGGCGAGCGGGAACGGCGCCCGGCGGATCCTCCCGGCCCGGAGGAACGGCCGCTGCCCCCACCGCGCGAGCCGGGAGAGGAACGAGTAGAGGACCGGCCGGGACCAGGCCCTCGCCCACCAGCGGAACGCCCCCCGCTCGAGCGCCCCCGCCCGCTCCCCGGCGACGTCGGCGCGGAGCGCCGCCAGGTGCTCGTGGAGGGGGATCCCCACCGGGCAGACCTCGGTGCAGGCCCCGCAGAGCGAGGAGGCCCAGGGCAGGTCGCCCGCGCGGTCGAACCCCTCGAGGAGCGGCGCGAGGACCGCCCCGAGCGGCCCCCCGTAGGCCGACCCGTAGGCGAGGCCGCCGACCTGCCGGAACACCGGGCAGACGTTCAGGCACGCCCCGCAGCGGATGCAGTGGAGGATCGAGCGGTACCGCGTCCCGAGGATCCGCGACCGCCCGTTGTCGACCACCACCACGTGGAGCTCCTCGGGCCCGTCGGGCTCCCCTGGCCCCCGCGGCCCGCTCACCACGTTCACGTAGCTCGTGACCCGCTGGCCGGTGGCGCTCCCCGTGAGGAGGGGGAGGAGGACGGCGAGCTCCCGGAACGAGGGGACGACCCGCTCCATGCCCATGAGCGCCACGTGGACCGGGGGGAGCGACGAGCACATCCGCCCGTTCCCCTCGTTGGTCACGATCACGATCGAGCCGGTCTCGGCCACGGCGAAGTTGACGCCCGTGATCCCGAGGTCCGCCGAGAGGAACCGCTCGCGGAGCACCTCCCGGGCGAACCGGGTGAGGCGGGCGGGGTCGTCGTCGGGGAGGTCGGCCCCGTGGGCCCGGGCGAAGAGCTCGCGGACCTCGGCCCGCGAGCGGTGGACGGCGGGGACCGTGATGTGGGCCGGGGGCTCGCCGGCCAGCTGCTGGATGTACTCGCCGAGGTCGGTCTCGAGGACCTCCACCCCGGCCTCCTCGAGCGCGCGGTTCAGCCCGACCTCCTCGGACACCATCGACTTCCCCTTGACGGCCAGGCGAGCCCCCCGGCGGGCCGCCACCTCGCGGACGTACGCCACGGCCTCGGCGGCGTCGGCGGCGAAGGAGACGCGCGTGCCCCGGGCCTCGGCGCGCTCCGCCCACCGCGCGAGGTAGCGGTCGAGCCGCGCCACCGTGTGGGCCCGGATCGCCTCGCCGGCCGCCCGGAGCGCCGCGAGGTCGACCCCCTCGAACGCCCGGGCGCGCAGGACGGCGCTCCGGTCCATCGCCGCGGCGAGGTTCCGGCGGACCTCCGGTCGTGCCAGCAGGGCCTCCGCCCGCTCCCCGAACGTGCCCGACGCCGGCGCCGTCACCCCGAACCCCTGGTCATCGGAGCCCCCTGGCGCTCGCGAGGAGCTCGGCGAGGTGGAGGAAGCGGAGCGCCGAGCCCCGCCGGGACGCTCGCCCGCCGAGGTGGAGGAGGCACCCGGGGTCCCCGGACGCCACCGCGTCCGCGCCCGCCGCCTCGATCCGCGCCAGCTCGTCGTCGGCCATCGCCTCGGCGAGCCCGGGCAGCCGGAGCGAGAACGTGCCCCCGAACCCGCAGCAGGCCACCGGGGGGTCGATCTCCACGAGCTCCAGCCCCTCGACCCCAGCGAGCAGCCGCCGGGCCTGCCGCCCCAGGCCGAGCTCCCGGAGGCCGTGGCACCCGTCGTGGTACGCGACCCGGCCCTCGAACCGCCCCCCCGGGCCGTCCGTCCCGAGCACGTCCACGAAGAACGAGGAGAGCTCGTGGGTCCGCCGCGCCAGGTCCCGGGCCCGCCCCTCGTCGTCGGTCCCCGCGAACAGCCGTGCGTAGCTCGCCCGGACCATGGCCGCGCACGAGCCCGAGGGGACGACCACCGCCCCGGCGTCCTCGAACGCGTCGAGCGCCCGGCGGGCCACCCGCCGGGCCTCCTCCGGGTAGCCGGAGGTCCACCAGGGCTGGCCGCAGCAGGTCTGGCCCAGCGGCACCTCCACGTCCAGGCCGGCGTCGCGGAGGAGGGCGGCCGTGGCCTCGGCCACCTGGGGCGCGACGAGGTCGACCAGGCAGGTGGCGAACAGCGCGGCCCGGCGCGGAGCATCCCCCATCGGACGGGGGAAGTTCACCACGCGGCGGAGCCCCTCGCACCCCGTTCGCGCTCGACGGAGGGCGGGGGCTCGGGTCCCGATCCGCCGGGCAGGCGCGCCTGGAGGGTGTGCACGCCGCATACCGCGGCCTGCCTCGCGGCGCGGGCCGGCTCCGTGCTACGGTTCGCGCCCGGGGGACCGCCGTGGCACAGACAGCGAGCGCCGCCAGGGGCAGCCGAGCCGTCGCGCCGGCCGAGGCGGCGCGCGCCCTCCGGCAGATGCTCCAGTCGCGGCGGGAGGAGACCCAGGCCCTGTTCTCGATGATCGCGGGGCTCGCGTCGACCCTCTCCCTCCCCGACCTGCTCCGCTACGTGGTGAAGCTCTGCGCCGAGCTCACCGGCTGCCAGGGGGTCCTGGTCTACCTGTGGGACGAGGACCGCGAGCGCCTCGTGGTGCGCGCGGCCATCGAGGGCTACGAGCAGTGGGTGGGGAGGTTCTCGCTCGCGATGGGCGAGGGGCTCACGGGCTGGACCGCCCTCACCCGCCAGCCCTGGATCATCAGGGACAATCCGCTCGCGGACCCCCGGTTCAAGTACGTCCCCGAGCTCAAGGACGACCGGTTCCAGTCCTACCTCACGATCCCCATCGTGGCGCCCGACGGGCGGCTCCTCGGCGTGATCACGATGCACACCGAGGCGCCCCACGAGTTCAGCGAGGACGACCTGACCCTGATGCACACGCTGTCGGCGCTGTTCGGGGCGGTCGTCGCGAACGCCCAGCTCTACGAGCTGCAGGCCCGGCAGGTCCGCGTGCTCCACTCGCTCGCCGAGGCGAGCCAGGCGGTGGTCGAGACCTCGTCCCTCCGGCATATCCTCCACCGCCTGGCGGCCACGGCCGGCCCGCTCGTGGGCGCGGACTCGTGCGCCGTGCTCACGCTCGACGAGGAGGGCGCCCACCTCGGCGTCGAGGCGTCCTGGACGGCGGGGGCCGCGGCGGCGGGGGCGCCGCCCACCGCGATCGCCGCCGAGGGCGCCTGGGCCCGGCTGCTCGGGGCGACCACGGCGGTCGTGCTCTCCCGGCGGGAGCACCGGGAGGCGTTCGCCGGCTTCGAGCCCCTCGCCCCGCACGCCCGCGCGGCGCTCGCGGCGCCGATGCGGGTCTCCGAGCGCGTCGTGGGGATCTTCCTGTGCTTCGCGGAGAGCGGGCGGGCCTTCGGGCGCGAGGACCGGGAGCTGCTCTCGATGGTCGCCTCCCAGGCGGCCCTCGTCGTCCAGAACGCCCGGCTGATCGAGGTCCTGACCGAGCGGAACGTGGTCCGGGACTTCTTCGAGGCCCTCGCCCTCGGGGAGGACCACGACCTGGGCCTGGAGGCCCGCGCCCGGCGGCTCGGCGTGGACCTCGCGCGACCCCACGTCGTGGTGGTGTTCGAGGTCACGGCCCACCCGATCGGGTTCGACGCGGAGCAGATCTGGCTCGGGCTCCGCCAGGACCTGGCGGGGGGCTTCCCGGGGTCGCTCTCGACCTACCGGGACCACACGATGACGGCGCTCCTCCGCCTCTCGGACGCGACGAGCGTGGAGCGGCTGGCCGGCCGGCTCGCCGAGGCGAAGGCGGCGTACGAGCGACCCCCCGAGCTCCTGATCTCGGCGGGCGTCTCCCGGGTCTGCTGCCGCGCGCAGGGCTACCCGGAGGCCTTCGAGCAGGCCCGGCAGGCGCTCCTCATGGGACGGGCGGTCCGGGGCCCCGGGGCGGCGGTGACCTTCGACGAGCTCGGGGCGCAGTGGCACCTCTTCTCGGTCGCCCAGCAGCAGGTCCGGGACGTCTACCAGGAGCGGCTGGAGCGCCTCCTCGAGCACGACCGCGAGAAGGGCACCCAGCTCTTCCGCACGGTCGAGGTGTACCTGGAGTGCATGGGGAACTCGAAGGCGGCGGCGGAGAAGCTGTTCGTGCACCGGAACACGCTCCGCCAGCGGTTCGACAAGATCCGCCGGATCGCCGGGGTGGACCTCTCGGACACCGAACGGTGGTTCGACCTGATGATGGCGCTGCGCATCATCCGGCTCCGGGAGCTGGCCCGATGAGGCGGCTGTGCCGGCCGCACACCGCGGCGGCGGGCAGTGTGGGCAGGCCCGCCCTCGAACGGCGGCGCGGGGGACCGTACGGTCGAGGGTGCCTGCGGTGCGGTCGGGAGCGGGAACGGGGAGCGAGGCGAAGGAGGGGAACGTGAGCGACGTCGCGCAGATCCTCGAGGAGTGGCGGGAGCGCGGGATCCGCTGGGTCCGGTTCGAGCTGCCCGACATGCACGGGATCTCGCGCTCGAAGACGGTGCCGATCGAGCACGCCGGGCGGTTCGCCGAGCGGGGGCTCAACATGTACGGGGGGGCCGCGGTGCTCGACACCGCCGACTCGGTCGTGTCGGGCACGCTCTACAACGAGGAGGTCGCCTACCGCGACCAGCTCCTCTTCCCCGACCCCGACACGGCGGCGGTCGTGCCGTGGATGGAGGGGACCGCCCGGTTCATCTGCGACGCGCGCTGGCAGGACGGGACGCCCCTCGAGGCCACCCCGCGGCAGGTGTTCCGCCGGGCCCTGGAGAAAGCGCGCTCGATGGGCTACGAGCCCGTGATGGGCTCGGAGTTCGAGTTCTACCTCCTGGACGGGCAGACGAAGCAGCCGCTGTTCGGGGACTTCCACATCTTCAACACCATCCGGAACGACTGGGTCCCCACGATCCGGCGGATCCTCGCCGAGCTGCCCGAGATGGGGGTCTCGATCATCACCGCGAACTGCGAGTACGCGGCCTCCCAGTGGGAGATCAACTTCGCCCCGGGCCGCGGGCTCGAGGGCCCCGACAAGGCGTTCACGTTCAAGAACGGCGTGAAGGAGATCGCGAAGCAGGACGGCCTGGTCGCGACGTTCATGAGCAAGCCGTTCATGGGCTCCTCGGGGAGCGGGTGCCACACCCACATGTCGCTCGCGCGGACCGAGGACGGGGCCAACGCCTTCGGGGACCCCGACGACCCCCTGGGGATCTCGGAGACCTGCCGGTACTTCATCGGCGGGCTGCTCCGGTACGCGAAGGTGATCGACGCGCTCGTGGTCCCCACCGTGAACTGCTTCCGGCGCCGGCGGCCCCACACGTTCAGCCCGACCAACATCTCCTGGGGGATCGAGGACCGCTCGGCCCTGGTCCGGGTGAAGGGGCACGGCCCGCTCGAGGCCCGGCACGTGGAGTTCCGGGCGCCCACCGCGATGTCGAACCCCTACCTCGTGGGCGCCGCGATGCTCCAGGCGGGCCTGCGGGGGATCGAGGAGAAGATCGACCCCGGCCGGCCGTCCGGCCCGGACCGGGTGGCGGAGGAGGACCCGTCCTTCGAGAAGCTCCCCACCTCGCTCCAGGAGTCGCTCGGGATCTTCGAGACCGACCCCGCCGCCCGGTCGTTCTTCGGGGAGGACTTCGTCACGGCCTACGCCACGATGCGCCGCCACGAGCTCTCCCGGTTCGACGACTGGGTCACGGACTGGGAGCGGAACGAGTACCTCGAGGTGTACTGAGCCCCGGGCGTCGTGCCTGGCGTCCCGGTGCGACCTGGGGCAGGATGGAGGCGTGGCGTTCCGGGACCGTCGCCGGGCGGCCCGGCGGGCCTCGGCCGCCGGGCTCCTGGGGCTCGCCGCGGTCGTGGCGCTCGGCCCGACCTGGGCGATCCCCGCGCTGGCCCTGGTTGCGCTCGTGTACTACGGCCACCAGGTGATCGCGACCTGGAACGGCGACGACAGCGTGCCCTACCCGAGCCTCGCGTTGGTCGTCGTGGTGAACTCGCTGGTCGTGTTGCTCGTCCAGGCCATCCTGGCCGTCGAGGGGTTCATACGCCTCACCGATGTGTAGCGACCTCGGCACTGTGAACCGTGCACACCGGCGGGCCCCGGCAAGTGGGCAGGCCGCGTCTTGGGCGGCGGTTCAACCCCGCCCTATCCTGGGCCGTCCGGTCGTGCCGCTCACGGGGGTCACGCCGCGCCCGGCGGGGCCCGCGCCTTGAGAGCCGGAGGAGGGGGGAGCGGATGGCTACGCAGGACGTCTTCATCCGGAAGTCCTCGGGGCTGACCCGGCAGATCAGCGCCCGGGACGCGCTCATGTACTGCGCGATGAACCCGGGGCTGCTCTACGCGCTCGTCTACATCGTGTGGGCGCCCGCCTTCTACCCCGGGGCGCACATGGGGATCGGGGTCCTGTTCGTCCTGCTGATCTTCCCGATCGCCGGCCTCTACTGGTACTTCTCGGTCGCGATGCCCCGCTCGGGCGGGGAGTACATCTACGTGAGCCGGACCCTCCACCCCGCGCTCGGCCTCATGTCGTCGTTCGTCATCAGCATCACGGCCCTCTCCTGGACCGGCCAGCTCCAGGACTGGTGGATCCGGTGGGGGCTCGCCGACGCGATCCGCGCGGTGGGGATCTCCGGGGGGAACGACGGGCTGATCAGCCTGGCCAACTCGCTGGACCGGCCGATCGTGCGGTTCCTGATCGGCACCGGCGCGCTCCTGCTCACGCTGTGGCTGTTCCTGCTCGGCACGCGGGCCATGATGCGGGTGTCGTACTGGGCGGTGGCGTTCGCCTGGCTCGCCGTGCTGATCCTCGGCGTGATCCTCGTCTTCGAGGGCCGGGACACCTTCGTCCAGCGCTTCAACGAGCTGTCGGGCGCCCGGTACGAGGAGATCCTCCGGGCCGGGAGGGAGGCCGGGGCGGTCTTCGGGATCACGTTCCTGAACCTCATGTACGCGGCCGTCACCTACATCAACCTGAACACGCTGGGCCAGACGTTCTCGGCGAACCTGGCCGGGGAGATCCGGGGCGTGGCGAGGTCCCAGGCCCTGGCCCTGTTCGGGTCGCTCGCGATGCAGATGGCGATCTGGTTCGCCCTGTACATGCTGGTCTACGGGATCGTCGGCACGAACTTCATGCACTCGCTCGACGCGATCTGGGCCAACGCCCCCGACAAGCTGCCGCCGGCGATGCAGCACGAGTTCACCGCGAGCGAGCCGGTGCCGATGCTGCTCGTGGCCTTCATGACCGGGAACCCGATCCTCCAGCTCCTGTTCGGGCTGTGCTTCATCGTGGCGACCTGGGTCTCGCTGGCGGGCCTGGGGTTCGCGCCGATCCGGAACGTCTTCGCCTGGGCCTTCGACCGCCTGATCCCGACGGCGTTCGCGGACATCAAGACCCGGTACCGGGCGCCGCTCTGGTCGATCGTGGCGGTGATCGCCGCGGCCGAGATCTTCCTGTGGCTCGGGATCTACTCGCCGGCGTACTCCGAGGCCATCCTCTACACGATCGCCTCGTGGTTCATCGCCTGGATCATCCTGGGGATCGCGGGGATCGTGTTCCCGTACCGCCGCCGGGAGCTGTTCGAGGCGAGCCCGCCGGCGGTCCAGCGGCGGATCGGCGGGATCCCGGTGATCTCGATCCTTGGGTTCGCGACGCTCGTGATCTCGATCTTCACGGAGTGGGCCGTGGCCCAGCCGTTCTTCACGGGCGGCGCGTCGCCGCTCCAGTACGTGACGGTCGCGGGGATGGTGGTGGTCCCGATCGTGATCTACGTGATCGCGCACTTCTACCACCAGAGCAAGGGGATACCCCTCTCGCTCCAGTTCTCGCAGGTGCCGCCGGAGTGAGCCGGGGAGGCGGGTAGACTCGTCCGGGAGGGGGCCCGGCCGGTTCCCCGGGCCCCCACCCGCCATGCGGAGGTAGGTGCTCGTGCTGAAGATCTTCTACGCGACCGACGTCCACGGCTCGGAGACCACGTTCCGGAAGTGGCTGAACGCGGCCAAGCACTACGGGGCCGACGTGCTCGTGATGGGCGGCGACCTCACCGGGAAGATGCTGGTGCCCGTGGTCCAGGAGCGGGACGGCTCCTGGACGGCCCGGTTCGAGGGCAGCGTGGTCCGGGTGGACGACGAGCGCGAGCTCCAGAACCTGGAGAAGGCCATCCGGACCCGGGGCTACTACGTCCAGCGGATGACCCCCGAGGAGCGGGCGGCGATCCAGACCCCCGAGCAGGTCGACGAGCTGTTCCGCCGGCACATCGCCCAGGTGCTCGAGAGCTGGGTCGCGCTCGCCGACGAGCGGCTGGACCCGGCCCGGACCCCGGCGTTCTGGATGCCGGGGAACGACGATCACCAGTTCGTCGACGAGTACGTGAACCGCTCGAAGGCCGTCCGGAACGTGGACGGCAAGGTGGTGGAGGTCGACGGCTACTACCTGCTCTCGATCGGGAACGCCAACGTGACCCCGTGGAACTGCCCTCGGGACGTGACCGAGGACGTGCTGGCGGCCAAGATCGACGAGCTCGCCCAGCAGGTCCCCGACATGAGCCGATGCATCTTCAACGTCCACGCGCCTCCCTGGGGGTCGAACCTGGACCTCGCGCCGGAGCTCGACGAGGACTTCAAGCCCACGATGGAGGCGGGCGGGCTCAAGATGGTGCCGGTGGGGAGCACGGCGGTGCTCGAGGCGATCAGGAAGTACCAGCCGCTCCTCTCGCTCCACGGCCACATCCACGAGTGCTCGGCCGGCGTCCGGATCGGGCGGACGCTCTGCATCAACACCGGCTCCGAGTACCACGAGGGCGTCCTCCGGGGGTCGCTGATCCTGCTGGACCCGAAGAAGGGCGTGAAGAACTTCGCCCTCACGGTGGGGTGAGGGATGGACGAGGCCACGGCGGCGGCGCCGATCGGCGAGCCCTTCTCGGCCTGGCCCGAGTACATGGCCGAGGCCAAGGCGATCATCGAGGCCGCCCAGGGCCGTGGCCTCCACCTGCGGCTGCTCGGGGCGCTCGCCGTGATCCACCAGTGCCCGAACCACGTCTGGCTCCTGGAGCGGACGAACCGGATCCTCACGGACCTCGACTTCATGGGCTACGACCGCGAGGTCCGGGACGTCGAGCGGATGTTCGAGGAGCTCGGGTACCGGGTGCTCGGGGGCCGGGGCGTGACGATGGACGTCTGGGTCGGGCGGCGGATCTTCGAGGACCCAGAGGGGAAGCGTCGGCGGGTCGACGTGTTCCTCGACAAGCTCGAGTTCTGCCACCCGATCGACCTCCGCGGGCGCCTCGACCTGGACCCGGTCACGATCCCCCTCACCGACCTGCTCCTCGAGAAGCTCCAGATCGTCGAGATCAACGAGAAGGACCTCAAGGACCTGATCGTCCTGTTCCTGGAGCACCCCGTGGCCGACCAGGAGGCCCCCGGGGCCTTCGACGCCTCCTACGTGGCGCGGCTGCTCTCGGACGACTGGGGCTTCTCCTACACCGTGTCGCTCAACCTCGATCGGGTCCGCCGGTACATGCAGACGATCCCCGACCTCGACGACGGCCAGCGGGCCCTGGTCGAGGAGCGGATCGACCACCTCTGGAGCCGGGTGGAGGCGGCGCCCAAGTCGCTCCGCTGGAAGCTCCGGGCCCGGGTCGGTCCCAGGAAGCGCTGGTACAACGAGGTCGGCGAGGGCTACCGGGACCTCGAGCCGGGACGGGAGGCGAAGGCCTGGGAGGGCTGACCCCCCGGCCCGCCGTTGTGCGGGGTGCACACCGGCGGTCGCGCGGAGGTGGCAGGGCCCATGTGGTCCCGGGGGCAGGCTCGACCGTAGGCTGAGGGCGTCGGTGCGGCCCCCCGGCCGCGGCGCTGAGGAGGGCGGATGGCGCAGGCGTTCGTGGAGAGCGAGAGGTCGCACGTCCTTCCCCTCGAGCTCGGCCGGCCGATGCCCGTCGTGGCGCGGGCCGAGGGCGTGTGGGTGGAGGACGCCGCCGGGCGCCGGTACCTGGACGCGATGAGCGGGGGCTCGATGGCCTCCACCCTCGGGCACGGCCGCCGCGACATCATCGCCGCGGCCCGGGCCCAGGCCGAGCGCCTCCCCTTCGTCCACAACGAGCGGCTCACGAACCCTGCCCAGGAGCGGCTGGCGCACGAGCTGGTCTCGGTGGCGCCCGAGGGCTTCACCCGCGTGAAGTTCACGGTGAGCGGCGCGGACGCCAACGAGATGGCGGTCCAGCTGGCCCGGGCCTACCACGTCGAGCGGGGCGAGCCGCAGCGGTGGCAGGTGATCTCGCCCGCCCAGGCCTACCACGGCCCGACGATGGAGACCCTCGCGCTCACCGGGCGCCCGGGCCTCCACGGGCCCTTCGGGCCCTACCTCCCCCGTCACCTCCACATCCCGCCCTCCACCTGGCGGTTCGACCCGAGCGGCGAGGCGGCGCTCGAGGCCCTGGACCGGGCCCTGGAGGAGGCGGGGCCGGAGAACGTCTCGGCGTTCTTCTGCGAGCCGGTGAGCGCGGCGGCCCTCCCCGCGTACTCCCCGCCCGACCGGTTCTGGGAGGGGCTGGCCGAGCGCCGGGAGCGGTACGGGT
Source organism: Actinomycetota bacterium (assembly GCA_035573995.1). Taxonomy (GTDB): domain Bacteria; phylum Actinomycetota; class UBA4738; order UBA4738; family HRBIN12; genus DATLZM01. Next base: position 10,548 of record DATLZM010000310.1, read on the forward strand.
TCCTGGTCTGCTTCGACGAGGTCGTGACCGGGGTCGGGCGCACCGGGCGCTGGTTCGCCGGGGAGGCCACGCCCTGCCCGCCGGACCTGATCGCGGTGGCCAAGGGCCTGGGCGCGGGGTACGCGGCGATCGGCGCCGTGCTGGTCCGGGACCGCGTCTACGAGGCCATCGCCCGGGGCTCCCGACGGTTCGCCCTGGGCCACACCTGGGACGGCGCGCCGCTCCCCTGCGCGGTGGGGCTGGCCGTCCTCGACGCGCTCCGGCGGGAGGGGCTCGTCGAGCGGGTCCGGGAGCGCGGTCCGCGGCTCCGCGAGGAGCTCGCGGCCGCCCTCGCCGGCATCCCGATGGTGCGGGAGGTCCGGGGCCGCGGCTTCCTGCTGGGCGTGTCGTTCGTCGACCCGCGGGACGGCGAGTCGTTCCTCCCCCCGGAGCTCCGGGTGGCGGCGAGGATCGACCGGGCGGCCTTCGACCTCGGGCTGATCACGCTCTCGACCCAGCCGACCCGCGACGGCTACGCGGGGGACCAGACGCTGTTCGCGCCGCCCTTCGTCGCCTCCGACGAGGAGCTCGGCGAGATGGTGGCCCGGTTCGCGGCGGCGGTGCGGCGGGTGGCCGAGGAGGTGGACCGGGAGCTCGCGGGAGCCGGGTCGCTCTCCCCATCGTCGGCAGGAGGTCCGTCATGAGCGAACGGGAACAGGCAGGGCGCTCGGCGCTCCGGGCGCTCATCCTCCAGCACGAGGACCCCACGCCCCCCGGTCTGATCGGGCGGTGGCTCGCCGAGCAGGGCGCCGAGGTCGAGGTCCACCGGATCGACCTCGAGGACCGCGAGGTGGACCCGACCCGGTACGACCTCGTGGTCTCGCTGGGCTCGGAGTTCGCGGCCTTCGACGACACGAAGCCGTTCGTGGGGCGGGAGCGCCGGCTGATGGAGCGCGCCGTGGAGGCCGACGTCCCCGTCCTCGGCCTCTGCTTCGGGGGCCAGCTCCTGGCCCGGGTCCTGGGCGGGCGGGTCTTCCGGGGCGAGGAGGCGGAGATCGGGTGGCTCCCGGTCCGGAGCAAGGACCCGGAGCTCGTCCCGGAGGGGCCGTGGTTCCAGTGGCACTTCGACACGTTCACCCTCCCCGAGGGGGCCGAGCTCGTGGCCGAGTCCGACGCCGGGCCGCAGGCCTTCGTCGCTGGGCGGAGCCTGGGGCTCCAGTTCCACCCCGAGGTCACGATGGAGATCATGGACGACTGGATCCGGGCCTACCCCCACGAGCTCGAGGCGGAGGGCGTCCCGCCCGACGAGCTCATGGAGGAGACCAGGCGGCGGATCGGCGACAGCGAGCGGATGGCCCGCCGGCTGTTCGAGCGCTTCGCCCGGGACGTGGCGCGGCTCCCCCTCCCGGGCGGCGGCGAGGAGCGGGCGGCGTCGTGATGGCCGGGTCCTGGTCCCTCGGGGCCGTCCCCTCCGGCGCGACCAGCGTCCTGCCGCGGTTCCTCGACCTCGCCTACCCCAACGTCGAGCGGGGCGAGGGCGTCTGGCTCACGACCGTCGACGGGCGGCGGGTCCTGGACGCCTGTTCGGGGGGCGCGATGGTCACGTGCCTGGGCTACGGCGTGCCGGAGCTCGTGGAGGCGTGGGCGCGGCAGGCCGAGCGGATCGCCTACTTCTACAACCACCACTTCACGAGCGAGCCGCAGGAGCGCCTCGCCGAGCGGCTGCTCGAGGTGGCCGCCCCGGAGATGGCCCGGGTCCGCTTCGTCTCGGGGGGCTCGGAGGCGAACGAGACGGCGCTCCAGCTCGCCCGCCTCTACCACGTCGAGCGGGGGGAGGCCAGCCGGTGGCGCGTGATCTCCCAGGCCCAGGCCTACCACGGCGCGACCATGGGGACGCTCGCGCTCACCGGGCGGCCGGCGCTCCGCGAGCCCTTCGAGCCCTACCTGGCGAAGCACCTCCACATCCCGCCCTCGACCTGGCGGTTCGACCCGAGCGGGGAGGCGGCGCTCGAGGCCCTGGACCGGGCCCTCGAGGAGGCGGGGCCGGAGAACGTGGCGGCGTTCTTCTGCGAGCCGGTGAGCGCGGCGGCGCTCCCGGCCTACTCGCCCCCCGACCGGTTCTGGGAGGGGCTGGCCGAGCGCCGGGAGCGCTACGGGTTCCTGGTCTGCTTCGACGAGGTGGTGACCGGGATGGGGCGGGTCGGCGCGTGGCTCGCCGCCCACCAGCTCCCGATCCGACCCGACATCGTGGCCGTGGGCAAGGCCCTGGGCGCCGGCTACGCGCCGCTCGGGGCGGTCCTCTGCACGCAGGAGGTCTACGACGCGATCGACCGGGGCTCGCGGGAGTTCGACCTCGGGCACACCTGGGACGGCGCGCCGCTCTCCTGCGCCGTGGGGCTCGCCGTGCTCGACCTCCTGGTCTCGCGGGGGCTCGTGGAGCGGGTCCGGGAGCGCGGGCCCGGCCTCCGGGACGAGCTCGCCCGGGCCCTGGAGGGCTCGGAGATCGTCCGGGAGGTCCGGGGCCGGGGGTTCCTCCTCGGGGTGGAGCTCGTGGACCCGCGCGACGGCGAGTCGTTCCTGCCCGTGGAGCTGGACGCGGCGGCCCTGGTCGACCACACCGCGTTCGAGCACGGGCTGCTCGTGACCTCCACCCACCCCCAGGCCGACGGCTACGCCGGCGACCAGGTCCTCCTGGCCCCGGCCTACGTGGCGAGCGACGAGGAGCTCGGGGAGATGGTCGAGCGGTTCCGGGCCACGATCGCGGAGGTGGAGCGGACGGTGAAGCAGCGGCTGGCGGGAGGGGCGGGGTGAGCGCGGGGGCTGGCTCCGGGCGGGAGGGGTTCGTCCTCCTCGCGCTCCCCGACGTGAACGGGTCGCTCCGCGGCAAGGCGCTCCGGCCCGACGCGTTCGAGGCCGCGGTCCGCCACGGGACCGTCATGACCGACCTGATCCTGGGCCTCGACCCCGTGGACACCCCGATCTCGGACTACGAGCGGTTCGGCGTCACGGTTGGGGCGCCGGACCTCGTCGTCCACCCCGAGCCCGAGACGCTCCGCGAGCTCGCGTGGCGGCCCGGGTGGCGGATCTGCCTCGCCACGCCGGCCTGGCGGGACGGCTCGCCCGTGGAGTTCGCGGTCCGGGAGGTGTACCGGCGGGTGCTCGACGAGCTCGCCGACCTGGGCTACGAGGCCACGGCGGCGATCGAGTACGAGATCCGGATCTGGGACGCGGAGGAACGGCCGACGTCCTCGGGGATCAGCTACAGCCTCCACGAGGTCGGGGGCTACGAGCGGTTCCTCGACGAGCTCGTGCGGGGCCTCGACGGCCTCGGGGTCGAGCTCTCGGCGGTCCACACCGAGGCGGGGCCGGGGCTCCTCGAGCTCAACCTCCGGGCCGGCCGGGGCCTGGCCGCCGCCGACCAGGCGGCCCTCGCGAAGTTCGCGGTGAAGCAGATCGCGGCGACGATGGGGCTGCGGGCGAGCTTCCTCGCCAAGACCCGGCCGGGGGAGGAGGGCTCGAGCGGCCACGTCCATTTCTCGTGCTGGCGGGGGGAGGAGAACGCGTTCGCCGGCCCCGACCCCGCCGGGCCCCTCCCCGAGGTCTTCTCCCAGGCGGTGGCCGGGGTGCTCGAGCACCTCCCCGCGGCGTCGCTCCTCCTCAACCCCACCATCAACTCCTACAAGCGCCTGGTCCCGGGGTGGTTCGCGCCGATCAACGTGAGCTGGGGCCACGAGAACCGGTCGTGCGCGGTCCGGGCCATCCGCTCGCCGCGGCCCGAGCTGTGGCGGTTCGAGTGCCGCCGCCCCGGGGCCGACGCCAACCCCTACCTCGCGCTCGCGGCGATCGCGGCCTCGGTGGCGGACGGCATCCGCCGGGGCCTGGAGCCCCCCGAGCCCGTCGAGGGCGACGCCTACGCGCGGGCGGACCTGCCGGAGCTGCCGGGCTCGCTCGAGTCGTCGATCAGGGCGTTCGAGGCGGACGACGTGCTCAGGAAGTCCCTGGGGGAGGGGTTCAGCGACTACTACGTGGTCTCCCGGAACTGGGAGCTCAAGGCCTGGCGCGAGACCGTGACGGACTGGGAGCGGGAGCGGTACGACCGAGCGGTGTGAGGGAGGAGCGATGGCGACCGAGCGGCTGATCGTGGGCGGCGAGCGGGTCGATGCGGCCGAGGGGAAGACGTTCCAGGTGATCGAGCCCGCCACCGGGGAGCCGATGGCCGAGGTGGCCGAGGCGGGGGCCGAGGACGCGCGGCGGGCGGTGGAGGTGGCCCACCGGGCGTTCGAGGAGGGGCCCTGGCCGAGGACGCCCGCGACCCAGCGGGGCCGGGTGCTGCTCCGGGCCGCGGGCCTGGTCCGGGAGCGCCTGGAGGAGCTCGCCCGGCTGGAGGCCCGGAACGTCGGCAAGCCGATCCGGGACGCCCGGGACGAGATGGGGATCGTGGTCGACACGCTCGAGTACTGGGGCGGCGCCGCCAACAAGATCTTCGGGGAGACCGTCCCGGTCCAGGACCCCGGGCTCGACGTCACGCTCCGGGAGCCGGTCGGGGTCTGCGCGCTGATCACGCCCTGGAACTTCCCGCTCGTGATCGCCACGTGGAAGATCGCGCCGGCGCTGGCCTGCGGGAACACGATCGTCGTGAAGCCGGCCACCTACACGCCGCTCACCGTGCTCCGCCTGGCCGAGATCCTGGTCGAGGCGGGCCTGCCGCCGGAGGCGATCTCGGTGCTCCCGGGGCCCGGGGGGACGGTCGGGAACGCGCTCGTGGACGACCCGCGGGTGGCGAAGATCTCGTTCACCGGCTCCACCGAGGTGGGGTCCGGGATCATGGCCCGGGCCGCCCGGAACATCACGCGGGTCTCGCTCGAGCTCGGAGGGAAGTCGGCGAGCGTCGTCTTCGCCGACGCGGACCTGGACCTCGCGGTGGAGAAGTCGGTGTGGGCCGTGTTCGGTAACTGCGGGCAGGACTGCTGCGCCCGGTCGCGGCTGTTCCTCGAGCGGGGGATCTACGACGAGTTCGTGGACCGGCTGGCGAAGCGGACGGCCGAGCTCAGGATCGGCGACCCGCTCTCGGAGGAGACCGAGATCGGCCCGATGATCTCGGAGTCGCAGCGGCGCACCACGCTCGAGTACGTCGCGCTGGGGCTGCGGGAGGGGGCCCGGCTCGTGGTGGGCGGGGAGGCGGCCCAGGTCGCGGGCCGGCCCGGCGGGTTCTTCGTCCAGCCCACGGTCCTCGCCGACGTGGACAACGCCTGGCGGGTGGCCCAGGAGGAGATCTTCGGGCCCGTGGTCTGCGCGATCCCCTTCGAGACCGAGGAGGAGGCCATCCGGCTCGCGAACGACACCCAGTACGGGCTGTCCGGGTCGATCTGGACCCGTGACCTGGGCCGGGCGATCCGCGTGGCGAAGGGGATCCGGACCGGCGTGCTCAGCGTCAACTCGAGCCACAGCGTCCACACCGAGGCCCCCTTCGGCGGCTACAAGCGGAGCGGGATCGGCCGCGAGATGGGGATGCACGCGGTGAACCTCTACACCGAGGTCAAGAACGTCTTCTTCTCGGAAGGCTAGGGTTACCCGCCGCGGGTCGAGCGGGTCGCCAGGGCTCGTCCGACGGGATCCGCGACGCGAGCCACCAGGGGTCCGACCACGCCGAGGACCAAGACGTACGCCACGGCGAGGGGCCCGATCGCGGGAACCGCCGGGGTCGCGAGGCTCGCGATCGCGATCGAGAACTCGCCGCGGGGGATAAGGGCCGCGGCGGCCCGGATCCGCGCGCGGAGGCCGAGCCCCATCCAGGAGCCAGCCACCCAGCCGGTGGCGAGCTTCGTGGCCGCCCCCAGCGCGGCCAGCCCGAGGGCCGCCGGGAGCGCTGATCCCACGGCCGCGGGGTGGATCCCGAGCCCGATCGAGGCGAAGAAGAGCGCCGCGAACAGGTCGCGGAGCGGGCCGAGGAGCGCTCGGGCGCCCTGCGCGGCTGGGCCGGAGAGGACGATCCCCGCGAGGAGGGCTCCCACCGCCGCCGAGGCGCGGGTGAGCTCCGCCAGGCCGGCGACCACCAGGGCGAAGCCCACGAGCGTGAGCAGGAGGGCCTCGTCGGACCGGCTGAAGACCGCTCGGGAGAGCCCCACCTCGACCCGGAGGGCCAGCGCCAGGATCGCGACGACGCCGACGACCGCGGCCGGGGCCCACGCGAGCCCGACGAGCGAGCCGCCACCCGCCAGGGCCGCCCCGAGGATCGGGAGGTAGAGGGCCATGGCGAGGTCCTCGATGACGAGGAGCGAGAGGACGAGCGGCGTCTCCCGGTTCCCGATCCACCCCAGGTCGCCCAGGAGCTTGGCCGCGATGCCCGACGACGAGACGTAGGTGACGCCCCCCAGCGCGACGGCCGCGACGGGATCCCGCGCCAGGAGGTACCCCGCGATCGCCCCCGGGAGGGCGTTCACGGCGAGGTCCAGGAGGCCGGCTCGGAGCGAAGGGCGGAGCGCGGACACGAGCTCGGCGGCCGAGTACTCGAGCCCCAGCAGGAACAGGAGCAGGATCAGCCCGAGCTCGGCGCCGGCCTCGACGAACGCCTCGGTCGTGACCAGCGGGAGGATGCCCCCCTCGCCGAACGCGAGGCCGGCCAGGAGGTACAGCGGCGCGGCAGGGAGCCCGAGGCGTCCCGCGAGCCGAGCCAGGAGGGCGAGGCCCAGGACGACCGCGCCCAGCTCGAGGAGGAGCGGGATCCGCACGTCACCCCGTGTGGAGCAGCTCCACGAGGGCCTCGATGCCGCGGGGCCGTCCCACCACGACGAGGGTGTCCCCCGCCCGGAGCTCGAACCCGGGCCCGGGCGCGGGGTGTGCTTCCTCTCCCCGCATCACCGCGACGATCGAGACGCCGGTGCGGGTCCGAGCCCGGGTATCGCCGATCGGACGTCCGACGAACGGCGAATCGGGATCGACGGGGAGCCAGTCGATCGCGAGCCCCTCCACCGCCTGGCGCAGCCGCGCGAGCTCCCGGGTCACGCGGGAGCCACCGAGCAGCTCGGCCAGGGTCCGGCTCTCGTCCTCGTCGAGCTCGAGGACCTGGCGGAACGCGTCCGGATCCTCCTCCTCGCCCAGGTAGATCTCGCGCCGGCCCGACCGGTGGGCCACGACCTCGACCCGGGCCCCGGCCCGGGTCGTGAAGGCGTAGCGGATCCCCACGCCGGGCAGCCGCACCTCCTCGACGTCGGTCACCGGGTCCCACCCCCCTCGGGTCCATCCTCGCGCGGGTCGCGCGCCCCGAGCGACGCGGTCGAGCCCGTGGGGGAGCGGGCGACGGAGCACCGAGACGGGCGGCACTAGGCGGCGCCGCGTTCGGCGCGGTAGCGGTCGGCGATCTCCAGCGCCCGGGCCCGGACGCCCCCGTACACCTCCCGGCCCGGGAGGAGCTCCTTCGGCGCCTTCGCCATCACGGTGTAGTTGGGGTCGCACACGTTCGCGATCGGGCTCTCCGAGATTTGGGTGACGAGCTGGTAGGCGTCGAGCCGGTCCATCCCGAACTCCTCGGCGATCCAGCCCACCAGGTCGCCGTGGGCGATCCGGAAGGCGTCCTCGAGCGGCCGGGCCGACCCCGCGACCATCACGTACCGGTCGTCCTCCAGGCGGGGCCAGGGCGTGCTCCGTCCCTTCACCAGGTCGACGATCAGCACGGTCTCCATCGCGCCCTCCACCGCGACCCCGCAGGTCTCGCCCTCGCCCTGGCGGTAGTGCCCGTCCCCGATGGAGAACAGGGCGCCCTCGACGTTCACCCCGAGGTAGCAGGTCGTCCCGGCCCGCATCTCGGGGGTGTCCATGTTGCCGCCGTGGGAGTCGGGGACGAGCGGCGAGCGGACCTCGAGGTTCGGCGGGGCCACCCCCACGGTCCCGTGCATCGGCGCGAGCGGGAGCTCGACGGCGAACTCCCCCCGGACGGCCTCGTACCGACAGGTCCGCCGCTCCCGGTCCACCTGGTAGACCCAGACCAGCTCGGGGAGCGGGTCCTGGAGCGTGACGGTCCGGGTGGTCGAGGTGAGCGCCCCGAAGAGCGGGAACGTCGTCGAGACGCCCCAGTCGCGGGCCGGCTCGACCGAGACGAGGTGGAGGACGAGGGTGTCGCCGGGCTCGGCGCCCTCGACGTAGAACGGGCCGGTCTGCGGGTTGATGTAGGGCCACTCGATGACCCGGGAGGCGAGCGTGTCGGGGCCGGTCACCCGCGAGGCGAAGCAGTCGTCGGTCCAGAGCTCGAGGACGTCGCCCGGGCGGACCTTCATCACCGGCGCGGCGCCGCCGAAGGTCCACGCGTACTCCGATGGCTGCGGTCGGTAGGAGATCACGTTGAGGTCGCCCATCTCCCCTCCTCCTCGGGTTCCGACGGCGGGATGCTATCCGAACCGCCGCCGGCCGGTGGACGTCGCGGCGGGTCCCCGGCCGTGGTGTCAGCCGGCCCGGACGACCTCGGCGAACCGGCGGAACAGCTCCCGAGCTCGGCTCTCCTGGCGCGGGAGGTACCGGTCGGCCTGGGCGCGGAGGTCGTCGGCGGTGGCGCCCCACCGGGCCAGGGTCTCCGGGCCGGCCACGTCCAGCCACAGGTCGAGCTCCGGCCGGTCCACCTCGACGTGGAACTGGACGCCCCAGGCCCGCTCCCCGACCCGGAACGCCTGGACCTTCACCTCGTCGCCGGTCGCGAGGAGGACCGCTCCCTCCGGCAGGTCGAACGTGTCCTCGTGCCAGTGGAAGACCGGGTCGCCGTCCCGGAACGACGACAGGAGCGGGTCGTCCGCCGCGGCCTCCGTGGGGTGGAGGGGCGAGAACCCGATCTCCCGCACCGGCGCCCGGTACACGGGGACGCCGAGGGCCCGGGCCAGCATCTGAGCACCGAGGCAGATCCCGAGGAACGGCACGCCACGCTCCACCGCCCGCCGGACCAGCTCCCGCTCGGCGGCGAGGAACGGGTGGGCCTCGGTCTCGTCGACGTTCATCACGCCGCCGAACACGATGAGCCCCGCGAGCCCCCCCGGGTCAGCCTCGGGCGCGCCGTGCCGCGAGGAGTCGTGGGTCCGCACCGCGAGCCCGGCCTCGGCCAGCGCGGCCGGCGCGAGCCCGAAGGTCTCATCGGCGTCGTGCCCGACGAGCAGGACCGGTCCCACGGCGGGGGAGTCTAGCCGACGCCCGGAGCCGCCTCGCCGGGGGCCCGATCCGAGGCGCCTGCCTCCAGGGGCTTGACCGCGGAGTTTGTCTGACAAATACTCCGACCATCTTGGCGACCGGGACGGCGGCGAGGGAGCGGGCGCTCGGGCGGCGGACGCCGCTCGTGGCCGCCGTGCGGCGCTCGCTCGAGGACCGGATCCGCGGGGGGCGGCTCCGGCCGGGGCTCCGGCTCCCGCCGGAGCCCGAGCTCGCCACCGAGCTCGGGGTGTCCCGCGCCACCCTCCGCGAGGCCCTCCGGGGGCTCGAGGAGGAGGGGCTCCTGCGCCGGTCCAGGGGGGCCGGCACGTTCCTGGTCCCCCGTCCCCGGGTCGCGAACAGCCTGGACCAGAACTTCGGGGTGACCGAGGCGATCCGGCGCGCGGGGATGCGGCCCGGGTTCGAGGACACCTCGGCCCGGCTCGAGCCCGTGTCCCCGGAGGAGGGGCGCCGGCTGTTCCTCGAGCCCGGGGAGGAGGTGGCGGTGATCGACCGCGTCCGGACCGCCGACGGCCGGCCGGTGGTGGTCTCCCGCGACGTCCTCCCCGCCCGGCTCCTCGGCCCCCGCCCGGCCGCCCTGCTCCGCCGCCTCGAGCGGTCCTCGATCTACGAGGTGATGGAGCGGCAGCTCGGGGTGGCCGTGCACCACGGCGTGGCGACCTTCGCCCCCCAGGCGGCGCGGGGCGAGGTCGCGCGCCGGCTCCGGGTGCCGGAGGGGACCCTGCTCCTGTACCTGCGGCAGGTGGACTACGACGAGGAGGGACGGCCGGTCCTCTCCTCGCACGAGCACCACCTGGCCGACGCGTTCGAGTTCACGGTGGTCCGTCGGGGGCCGGGGAGGAGGTCCGGGTGACGGGGAAGGCGATGCGGCTCAAGCGGGTGATCGACCCGGCGGGGGTCTCGGTGATCTGCGCCCTCGACCACGGGATGACGGCCCCCACGTTCCTCGAGCCCCTGGCGGACATCGCCCAGCGGGCCCGGGAGGCGGTGGCCGGGGGCGCCAACGTCATCATGATGAGCAAGGGGATGATCCGGGTCGCCGAGCCCGCCTTCTCCCCGACCACGGCGCTCGCGCTCCTCCTCTCGGCGTCGGCGAACCCCGGGGAGGCGAGACCCCGCATCGTCCGCGTCGCCGAGGTCGAGGAAGCCCTCCGGCTCGGCGCCGACGCCGTGGTCCTCTACGTCGCGCTCGGGGGCGAGCACGAGGCCGAGATGATCCGGACCCTGGCCGAGGTCGGCCGGGCCTGCGGCGAGCTCGGGATCCCCTTCATCGCCGAGGCCGAATGGCCGACGACCTACGCCTCCACCGAGGACCTCGCGGGCCGGGAGGGGTTCGAGTACCTCCGCCGCAACGTCCGCCTGTGCGCGGAGCTCGGCGCCGACATCGTGAAGACGAACTGGCCGGGGGACGGGGAGTCGTTCGGGCGGCTCGTGGAGGCCGCGAGCGGTATCCCCGTGGTGCTCGCGGGCGGCTCGCGCCTGGCCGACCTGGAGCTGCTCACGCGGATGGAGCAGGCGATGGTGGCGGGCGCCATCGGCTGCTCGGTCGGCCGGAACATCTTCATGCACGAGCGTCCCGAGGCCATGACCCGGGCGCTCGCGCGGGTCATCCGGGAGCGGTGGAGCGCGGAGAAGGCCCACGCGGCGCTCCTCGACGAGCTGGGGGGCGGGCGGTGAGGGCCGCGTTCATGACCGGGGTCGGCGAGGTGGAGGTCCGGGAGGTGCCCGAGCCCGCGCTCGACCCGGCGGGGGCGGTCCTCGCGGTCGAGGCCTGCGGGATCTGCGGCACCGACGCCCGGACCTTCTCGAGCGGGGACCCCCGGGCCCCCGCGCCCTGGGTCCTCGGCCACGAGCCGGTCGGGGTGCTCGAGGAGGTGGGGCCGGAGGCGGAGCTGCCGCCGGGGGTGGGGAAGGGCGACCGCGTGTTCCTCGGGTCCATCCTCACCTGCGGGGAGTGCCGGTGGTGCGTCGACGGCCTCCAGAACCTGTGCGACCGCCACCTGCTCTACGGCTACGAGCCCTTCCCCGGGGCCTACGCGGAGCGGGCCGCGGTGCCCCCCATCGCCACGAGGAACCTGTTCCCGCTCCCCGACGACCTCCCCTCGTTCCTCGCGACGGTCGCCGACCCCTTCGCCTGCGCGCTGAACGGGATCGAGATGCTCGACGTCCAGCTCGGGGACACCGTGGTGATCCTGGGGTCGGGCCCCATCGGCTGCTGGCAGACGCTCCTCTGCCGGGACCGGGGGGCGGGGCGGATCTACCTGATCGACGTCTCCCGGGAGCGCCTGGACCTCGCGCTCTCGGTCGTCGGCCGGTTCGTCGACGACGCGTGGGTCGGCGGGGAGGACAACGGGGTCCAGGGGGTCCTGGAGCGGACCGGCGGCGCCGGTGCGTCCCGGGTGTGCGTCGCGGCGCCCGCCAAGCGGGCGCAGCAGGCGGCCCTGGAGATGGCGGGGAAGCGCGCCCGGGTGGTCTACTTCGCGGGGCTCCCCAAGCACGACCCCGTGAGCCCCCTCGACGTGAACCAGCTCCACTACAAGGAGCTCGCGATCCTCGGGGCCTACGGCGCCACCCACCGCCAGTACCGGATCACCATGGACTACCTGGCCCGCCGCCGGGACGACCTGGCCGGGGTGGTCACCCACCGCCTGCCCCTCGAGCGGATCGGGGAGGGGTTCGAGGCGATCCGCTCGGGCGCCGCGCTCAAGGTGGTGATCGAGCCGTGACCCGGGCGCCCGGGCCCTACGTGATCGGCTGCGACGTCGGGAGCCAGGGGACCAACAGCGCGCTCTACGCGGCCGACGGGACGCTCGTGGCGAGCGCCTACGAGGGCTACGACCTCTCGTTCCCGCGCCCCGGGTGGGCGGAGCAGGACCCCGACGCCTGGCCCCGGGCGCTGGTCTCGACGATCCGGCGGCTCCTCGAGGAGGTGCCGGCCCACGAGGTCCGCGGGCTCTCGTTCGGCTCCCAGCTCGACGGGATGGTCGTCTGCGACGAGCGCGGCCGGCCGCTCCGACCCGCGATGATCTGGATGGACCGACGGGCCGAGGCCCAGGCGGCGGCGCTCGCCGAGCGGATGCCGCCCGAGGAGTTCTACCGGCACGTCGGGGCGAACCTCGACTCCTCCCACGCGGTGTTCAAGGCGCTCTGGGTCCGCGACGAGGAGCCGGGGACCTGGGCCCGGGCCCGCCACCTCATGCCGCCCGGCTCCTACGTGCTCCGGGAGGTGTCCGGGGTGCTCGCGGTCGACCCCTCGAACGCCTCGTCGCTCGCGCTCCTCGATCCCCGGACCAAGGAGTGGTCCGGGCCGGTGCTCGAGGCGACCGGGATCGACCCGGCGATGCTCCCCGAGCTCGCCCCCGCGCCCCACCCGGTGGGGACGATCCGGGAGCGCTTCGCGGAGGCCACCGGGCTCCCGCCCGACACCGTCGTGGCCGTGGGCTGCGGGGACGAGATGGCGGCCACGCTCGGCGCCGGCGTGTACGAGCCGGGGGAGGTCTGCGACGTGGTCGGAACCGCCGAGCCGGTGTGCGCCGCGTCGGCCGAGCCGCGGGAGGACCCCACGCGGCTCGTCGAGTGCCACCCCCACGCCGACCCCGACGCGTGGCTCCTCGAGAACCCGGGGTTCGTCTCCGGCGGCAACCTCCGGTGGTGGCGGGACCACTTCGCGCCGCTCGAGCGGGAGGCCGAGGCCCGGGGGGAAGGCGACGCCTACGACCTCCTCTGCGCCGAGGCCGCCGAGGTCCCCCCGGGGGCCGAGGGGCTCGTGTTCCTCCCCTGCATGCAGGGGGCGATGGCCCCCGAGTGGAACGGGAGCGCCCGGGGCGTGTTCTCCGGGCTCACGCTGGCCCACACCCGGGCCCACATGACCCGGGCCATCCTCGAGGGGAGCGCGTTCGCGCTCCGGGACATCCTCGAGGCGATGCGGGGCGCCGGCCTCGAGGTCCGCCGGCTCACGATCGTGGGGGGCGGGGCGAAGGGCGCGCTCTGGCGGCAGATCAAGGCCGACGTCACGGGGCTCCCGGTCCGGGTCCCGGCGAGCGTGGAGACCACGGCGACGGGCGCCGCGATCCTCGCCGCGGTGGCGGCGGAGATCCACCCGGACGTGGCGAGCGCGGTGGCCGCGTTCGTCTCCTACCGCCCGGAGGGGCAGGAGCCGGACCCCGCGGCGAAGGCCGCGTACGACGAGGCCTACCTCCGGTACCGCCGGACCTACGAGGCCCTCAAGCCGGTGTTCGCGTTGGGGTGAGCGCCCCCGGGTGGCGGACGGCGGGCGTCCGTCGCCCGTGGGGAGCGGAGGGGGCGCCGAAGCCGCCGGCGCCCCCTCCGCCGTCCGCGCCCCGGCCCGTTCAGCCCCGCTCGAAGTACCGCTCGAGCTCCCAGTCGGTCACGCAGTTGTTGTCGAAGATGATCTGCTCCTGGCGCGCCGTGTTCACCAGGTGCTTGAACACGAAGTCCCCGAAGGCCTCCCGGGCGACCTCGCTCCGCTCGAGCGCGTCGACCGCCTCATGGAGCGAGGTGGGGACCCTGGGGACGTCCTTCGCCTCGTACGCGTTCCCCTCGAAGATCGGGGGCGGCTCGATCCCGTTCTCGATCCCGTGCAGGGCCGAGGCGATGGTCGCCGCGTAGCCGAGGTAGGGGTTCATGTCGGCCCCCGGGAGGCGGGACTCCACCCGGTAGCTCCGGTGCTCGCCCACGACCCGGAAGCCGCAGGTCCGGTTGTCGTGGCTCCACACGATCGCCGTGGGCGCCCACGAGCCGAGCTGGTAGCGCTTGTAGGAGTTCACGAACGGCGCGTACATCCAGGCCATCTCCCGGGCCGTGGCCATCAGCCCGCCCAGGAAGTAGCGGAACGTCTCGGACATGTGGTGGGGCCCGTCCTCGTCCCACATCAGCGACTCGCTCCCGTCCTCGTTCCAGATGCTCGTGTGGAGGTGGCAGGAGGAGCCCGCCTCGGCCATCGTCCACTTCGCCATGAACGTGACCGCGGCCCCGTTGAGCGCCGCGATCTCCTTCACCCCGTGCTTGTACAGCGCGTGGCGATCGGCGGCCTCGAGGGCGTCGGCGTAGACCAGGTTGATCTCGTGCTGGCCGCGGCCGAACTCGCCCTTGGAGAACTCCACGGGGATCGCGGCGCCGTGCATCGCGTTCCGGATCTGGCGGATCAGCCACTCGTCCTTCGTGGTCTGGAGCATGTGGTAGTCCATGATGTAGGTCGAGGACGGGTGGAGGTCCCGGTACCCCTTCTGCGCGGCCTCCTCGAAGGACTCCTTGAACAGGTAGAACTCGAGCTCCGAGCCGGCCTTGAACGTGAGGCCCTTGGCCTTGGCCCGCTCGATCTGGCGCTTGAGGATCTGCCGCGGCGCGACCTCGACCGGCTCGCCGGTGTGCTCGTCCGCGATGTCGCAGATCACCATCGCGGTCTTCTCGAGCCACGGCACGAGCCGGAGGGTCGAGAGGTCGGGGACCATCCGGAAGTCCCCGTAGCCGGTCTCCCAGCTCGCGTACTCGTAGCCGGGGAGCGGCTCCATCTCCATGTCGATCGCGAGGAGGTACAGGCAGGCGTGGAGCCCCTCCTCGCCGAGGATCTCCTCGAGGAAGAACCCCGGCATCACGCGCTTGCCCATGAACCGGCCCTGGAAGTCGGTGAACATGCACAGGACCGTGTCGATCTCGCCCTCCTTGGAGAGCTCCTCCAGGGTCTTCACGTCGAGGTTCCCTGCCAACGTCTCCACCTCCTTGGGTCCGGGGACGGACGAGCGCGGCGGCGCGATGGCCGCCGCGCTCGCGACGTTCGAACCGTCCCCTCCGCCTACTCGGGGTCGCGCGTCTCCACGGTCTCCCCTCCGAGGATCTCCTCCTGCTCGGCCCTGGTCGCGACGAAGGCCTCCTCGCCGGGGATGCCACGCTCGCC
The DNA here is from genome assembly GCA_035573995.1 of Actinomycetota bacterium. Classification (GTDB taxonomy): domain Bacteria; phylum Actinomycetota; class UBA4738; order UBA4738; family HRBIN12; genus DATLZM01. The sequence goes on from DATLZM010000310.1 coordinate 25,624, forward strand.
CCTGGTGAGGGCGAACTCCTCCTCGGGCGAGAGCACCAGGCGGTGCCGGCCGAAGATCGCGAAGTACACGATCCCCAGCAGGAAGTAGACCAGCGTCCCGTAGGCCCCCGGCCGGTAGATCTCGTTGGCGAAGAGGGACACCAGCGAGATCAGGGCCAGGATCCCGGCGATCGCCGCGCCCCACTCGCCCACCGGGCTCCGGTAGGGCCGCTCGATGTGCGGCAGCTTCCGGCGGAGCAGGATGAACGACAGGCACTGCATGAAGTACGAGATCACGGCGCCGAACACGGACATCACGAGGACGGCGCCGACGATCTGCCCCGCCAGGCGGCCGCCGGACTTCCCGAGCTGGTACATCACCACCGCCACCACGTACCCGACGATCCCCCCGGCGATCAGCGCGACGTGGGGCGTCTTGCGCTCGCCGTGCGTGAGCGAGAGGAACTTCGGGAAGTACCCGGCGCGTGACAGCGAGTAGGTGTTGCGGCCGTACGCGTAGACGATCGTGAAGAAGCTCGCGAGCAGGCCGAACCAGCCGATCAGGCCGAGGAGCTCGGCCGAGGTCCCCTCGCCGAACACGGCCTTGAACCCGTCGAACAGGGGCGTCGCCGACACGCCGATGTCCTTCGCGCCGCCGTCGACGCCGGTGTTCAGGAACAGCGTCAAGGCTCCCGTGATCACGAGGGTGGTCATGCCCCAGATCGTCGCCCGCGGGATGTCGCGGCGCGGGTCGTGGGATTCCTCGGCCGCGAGCGGGAGCTCCTCGATCGCGAGGTAGAACCAGATCGCGAACGGGATGGCCTTGAAGATCCCGGCGATCCCGTGCGGCAGGAAGCTCGATCCCCCGGGGTCCGGCGGGATGTTGGTCCACAGGCTCGGGTCGAACTTCCCCGAGACGAGGACCGAGACGAAGAACACCGCGAGGATCCCGAGCGCGACGATGTTCACCGCCACGGTGAACCGCATCGTGGTCTCGATCCCGAGGATGTTGATCCACACGAAGACCACGTAGAAGATGGCCATCCACGTGACCGGGCTGTTCAGCCAGGGCTCGCCCGCGATGTTGAACAGGCCCTTCACGATGTCGTGCATCAGGAAGCCCATCGCGAGGACCACGGTCGCGGGGGTGATCACGTACTCCATGTTCTCGGCCAGTCCCGTGATGAACCCGCCCCACGGGCCCATCGCCGACCGCCCGAACGAGTACGCGCCCCCGGTGTGCGGCAGCGCGGGGGACATCTCGGCGATGCTGAAGCACAGCCCGTAGTACATGATCGCGATGAAGACCGTCGCGATCAGCAGGCCGCCGAAGCCGCCGGCGTCCAGCCCAACGTTCCAGCCGTAGAAGTCCCCCGAGATGACGGCCGCGACCCCGAGCGACCAGAGGCTCCAGAAGGCGGCGTGCCGTCGGAGGCCGCGCTTCCGGAAGTACTCCTCGCCCACCTCTTCGTAGGTGACGAACCCCACCCTACGCCGTCGTTCCTCAGCCAACGCGACACCTCCCCCCTGGGTCGTGTCGGCCCGAGCGAAGCGGCGGGCACTTGCTCGGTCCGCCGGTCGACTGCGCGTATCTCGCCACAGGAGCGGCGCGCTGTCAACGCCGCCCCGGTTCACCGGCCGGGCAACGGCTCAGCGGCGGGGCAGCCGCCGCCGGAGGCTCGCGGTCCCGACCAGGAGGCCGAGCGAGAGGGCGCCGACCGGCGCCACCCCCCACGGGCGGACCGCGAGCCCCGCCAGCGTGCCGAGGACCACGAGGGCCGCAAGGCTCGCAGGGGTCCAGGGGAGGCCGGCCCACCGGGCGAGGAGCGGCGTGAGCACGGCCCAGACCAGGGGCCAGGGGTCGAGGCGACCCACGCCCGGCCAGAAGGGGACGCCCACGGCCAGGAGGTCCACCCGCCTGATCCTACCGGCACGACCCGCGGGTCGCGACGCGGACCCGACCCGCCTACTCCGGGGTGATGTAGGCGGCCGTGATGCCGCCGTCCACGACGAGCGCCGCGCCGGTCATGAACGACGACTCGTCGGAGGCGAGGAAGAGCGCGGCGTTCGCGATCTCCTGGCCCTGGCCGAACCGGCCGACCGGGATGTGCACCAGCCGGCGCTGCCGGGCGGCGGGGTCGGCCAGGAGCTCGGCGAGGAGGGGGGTCTCGATGGGGCCGGGGCAGAGCGCGTTGGCCCGGATCCCGCGGCGGGCGAACTCCACCGCGATCTCGCGGGTCATCGAGAGCACGCCGCCCTTGGAGGCGGTGTAGGCGATCTGCGGGACCGCCGCGCCCATGAGCGCCACGAACGACGCCACGTTGATCAGCGACCCGCCGTCCCCCTCGAGCATCGCCCGGACCGCGTACTTCGACCCCAGGAACACGCCCTTGAGGTTGATCGCGATCGTCCGGTCCCAGGTCTCCTCGTCGGTGTCGATCACCGAGCCGTCCCGGGCGTGGAAGATCCCGGCGTTGTTCATCATCACGTCGAGCTTGCCGAAGCGCCCCACGGCGAAGGCCACCATGGCCTCCACCTCCTCGGCCACCGAGACGTCGCAGTGGACGTACTCGGCCTCGCCGCCCGCGGCCCGGATCCCCTCGACCGTGGCCCGCCCCGCGTCGTCCACGACGTCGGCGACGACGACCCTGGCCCCCTCGCGGGCGAAGGTCTCGGCCGTGAGCCTCCCGATCCCGCTCCCGGCGCCCGTGACGAGCGCCACCTTACCCTCCAGACGCACCCTGGCTCCTCTCCCAGACCTCGGGGTTCACGAGGGTCGGCGGCCGCCGCCCCTCGAGGGCGGCGATCAGGTTCTCGGCCGCCAGCATCCCCATCGCGATGCGGGTCTCGACCGTGGCGCTGCCCAGGTGGGGGATGATCACCACGTTCTCGAGCTCCAGGAGGTCGGGGTGGACCTCGGGCTCGCGCTCGAAGACGTCGAGCCCGGCGGCGAAGATCTCCCCATCCCGGAGCGCCGCGGCGAGCGCGGCCTCGTCGACGACCGGGCCCCGCGAGGTGTTCACGAGCACCGCGGTCCGCTTCATCCGGCGGAACTGCTCCGCCCCGAAGAGGTGGCGGGTCTCGGGCGTGAGCGCCACGTGGATCGAGATGTGGTCGGCCTCGGCGAGCAGATCGTCGAAGCTGCGGTACTCCGCGCCCAGCTCGGCCTCGACCTCCGCCGGCGGCCGGTACACGTCGTGGTAGATCACCCGCATCCCGAACCCCCGGGCCCGCCGGGCCACGGCCTGGCCGATCCGGCCGAAGCCCACGATCCCCAGGACCTTGCCGTGGACGTCCTGCCCGAGCATCATCTCGGGCCCCCAGATCCAGGGCCGGCGGGCCCGGAGGAACCGGTCGCCCTCGGCGACCCGGCGGGCCGCCGCGAGCAGCAGCGCCCACGCGAGGTCGGCCGTGGTCTCGGTGAGGACCTCGGGGGTGTTCGAGGCCAGCACCCCCCGCCTCGTGCACTCGGCCACGTCGATGTTGTCGAACCCGACGGCGTAGTTCGCCACGATCCTGAGCCCCGGGCCGGCGGCGTCGAGGAACTCGGCGTCCACCCGCTCGGTGAGGAGCGTGACCGCGCCGACCTTCCCCCGCACCCGGCGGAGCAGCTCGTCCCGGGGGATCGCGCCGTCGCCCTCCCACAGGTCCACGTCGCACCGGGCCCGGATCGCCTCCATCGCGGGCTCGGGCAGCCGGCGCGTCACGAGCACCGGCCAGCGCTCGCTAGACACGCGCCACCTCCGGCAGGGCCGCCCGGGCCGCGGCGAGGGCCCGCTCGATGTTCTCCACGGAGTTGGCGTAGGAGAACCGCAGGTAGCCCTCGCCGTGGCGGCCGAAGGCCGTCCCCGACAGGCACGCGACGCCCGCGTGCTCCAGGAGGTGCTCCTCCACGCGCTTGGAGGGGACCCCGAGCCCCCGCACGCTCGGGAAGACGTAGAACGCGCCCTCCGGGCGGAGGCAGGAGATCCCGGGGATCGAGTTCAGGCCCTCCACGATCGCGTCGCGCCGGCGGCGGAACTCCGCCACCATCCGCTCGACGGGCTCCCAGGGGCCGGTGAGGGCGGCGATCGCCGCCCGCTGGCTGAACGCGCTGGTGCAGGAGACCGAGTTGATCACGAGCCGGGTCACGGGCTCCACGAGGGCCGGCGGGAACACCCCGAACCCCAGGCGCCAGCCGGTCATCGCGAACGTCTTGGACCACCCGTCGAGGAGCACGGTCCGCTCGGCCATCCCGTCGAGGTCGAGGATGCTCGCGTGGGGCCGCTCGTAGGCGATCGCCCAGTAGACCTCGTCGGAGAGGACCACGAGGTCGTGGCGGAGGGCGACCTCGGCCACCGCCTCGAGCTCCTCGCTCGTGAGCGCGCTCCCGCAGGGGTTGTGGGGGGAGGAGAGGATCAGGAGCTTCGTCCGGTCGGTGACGAGCGCCCGCAGCTCGTCGGGGTCGGGCCGGAACCCGTGCTCCTCGCGGAGCGGGAGGGGCACCGGGGTCGCCCCGGCGAACGCGGCGATCGACTCGTACATCGGGAAGCCGGGGTCGGGGTAGATGACCTCGTCCCCCTCCTCGCAGAGCGCGAGGATCGTGAAGAACATGATGGGCTTGGCCCCGGGCGTCACGACCACCCGGTCCGGGCTGGTCCGCAGCCGCCCCGTCCGCTCCAGGAACCCGGCCACGGCCTCGCGGAGCGCGGGGATCCCGGGCGCCGGCACGTAGTGGGTCTCGCCCCGGTCCAGGGCCTCCTTCGCCGCCTGCCGGATGTGCTCGGGGGTGTCGAAGTCCGGCTCCCCGATCTCGAGGTGGATGATCTCCCGCCCCTCCGCCTCGAGCGCGCGGGCCCGCGCCAGGACCTCGAACGCGGACTCCGTGCCGAGGCGGGCCATCCGGGCGGCGAGCTCCATGCCGCGCACGCTACGGAGCCGCCGCGAGGCCCGTCAACCCGGGCGTTGCGCAGGGTTCACCGTCGCGGGCTTGGGCCACGGCGCCGACGGATCGCCTCGACGCGGTCAGTCCCCGAGCGGCGGGATGAAGATGGTGAGGCCCAACGGCGATGGGAACGGCACGAAGGGCCCCACCGGCGCCCCGTCGATCGAGATCGTCACCCCCTCCGCCTGGCCCGTGGAGAGGCCGGCGGGACCGATGTTGCAGACCACCGTGAGGGTCCCCTCGAAGGTCGCCCGCGTGGGCTGGAGCCGCTTGAGGACGATCCGGGCCACGAGGGTCCCCGCCTCCAGGACCCCCCCGTACGTGCCGATCGGGGTGAAGCTCACCAGGCTGACCGGCCGCCACTTCCCGGAGGCCAGGAGGTTCGTCGAGGGGTTCGGATCCGCCCCGTTCACGTGGGCCCACGTCCCGAAGCCCTCGACGCTCGAGCCCTCCACCCGCCCGTTCCCGTTCGCGATGAACAGGTGGGTGACCCCATCGATCGTCCCGGCCGTGGACACGGTCACGAACCGGAACCGGTGCTCGTCGTCGGCCCAGGCCGGCCTGGCCAGCGCCGACACCACGCCGGGCGCCGACGCCAGCGCGACCGACCCGAGGCCAGCCTTCCTGAGGAACGTCCGTCGGTCCATCGTCCTCCCTCCCCGCTCGTGCGCCGGCGCCGGGCCGGTGCGTCGCGGCGGCCCCGGAGCGACCTCAGCCATCGTCCGGGGGTGGCATCGACCGGGCGGGCGGGAGGTGCGCGGGGGCGTGGGGACGCGCCCATCGGACCTGGCCGCTCCAGCCTACCCCGCGAGGCTCCCGACGCGCGAGTCCCCGTCCTCCCGGCGGCGGTCCCCGGGCGCTTGAGGACGGGACGCCGCGTGCCGATGCAAGGGAGCGCATCGATGGGGACGAGCCGCGTGATCGACCTCTTCGAGCCCGGGGACCCCCTCGGGCTCTACCTCGCACGTTCGCCGGACGCCGTGAGCGTGGTGCGGGCGGCGGACCTCACGTACCGGTTCGTGAACGACGCCTACTGCCGGCTCACCGGTCGGGCGCGCGAGGAGCTCCTCGGCTCGCCCGCGCTCCTCCTCGGCGGCGAGGATCTCCCCCGGAGGGCGGAGCTCGCGGAGGGCCTCGCGAACGGCGGGGTGGCCGCGGACGTGCCGTTCGAGATCGGGGCGGCCGACGGGCGGCGGGTCCCGGTCCTCGTGACCGCGCAGCTCGTGGAGCTCGGAGGGGAGCCCCACGTCGTGACCGTCCTGCGCCCCCGCGACCCGGGCGCCGCCGACGAGGTCCCCGGGGTCGGGCGGGCCCGGTTCCGGGAGGTCTTCGAGAACGCCGTGGAGGGGATCCTCCAGACCACGGTGGACGGGACGATCGTGGCGGCCAACCCGGCCGCGGCCCGGATCCTCGGGTACGGCTCGCCCTCCGAGCTCCTCCGCGCGGTGCCGAACGCGGCGCGGCTCTACGCGGACCCCGCCCGTCGCGCCGAGCTCGTCGAGCGCGTCCTGGCCGAGGGAGCCGTGTCGGGCCTGGAGCTCGAGGTCCGGCGCCGCGACGGCTCGACCGGGTGGGTCGCGGCCAACGCCCGGCTGCTCCGGGGCTCGGACGCGCGGCCCATCGGGTTCGAGGTGCTCCTCACGGACGCCACCGAGCGGAAGCTCGCCGAGCAGGCCCTCCGGGAGGCCGAGGAGCGCTACCGGACGCTCGTGGAGCAGATCCCCGCGGTCACCTACGTGGGACGGGTCGCCCCGACCGACCCGCCCGGCTACGTCCCGCTGTACGTGAGCCCCCAGGTCCTCCCGCTGTTCGGCTACACGCCGGAGGAGTGGCTCACGGGCGAGGAGGTCTGGGCGCGGACCCTCCACCCGGAGGACCGGGACCGCGTGCTGGCCGAGGTCGAGCGGACCGACCGCACGGGGGAGCCCCTGTCGATCGAGTACCGCATCGTCGCCCGGGACGGACGGGTGGTGTGGATCCACGACGAGGCCGTCCTGGTCCGGGGCGCGGACGGCAGGCCGGCGTTCTGGCACGGCGTGATGCTCGACATCACCCGCCAGCGGGAGGCCGAGCAGCGGCTCCGGGAGAGCCTGGCCCGCCTGGAGGCGCTGATCGAGGAGCGCGGTCGGCTGATCCAGCGGATCGGCGAGATCCAGGAGCAGGAGCGGAGCCGCCTGGCCGCGGACCTCCACGACGACCCGATCCAGAAGATGACCGCCGTGGGCCTGCGGATCGAGGCCCTCCGTCGGCGGACCCGGGACCCGGTGACGGCCGCGGCCCTCGACGACCTCGCCGGCACCGTGCGGCTCACGATCGCACGGCTGCGCCATCTGCTCTTCGACCTCCGCCCCCCGGCGCTCGATCGCCACGGGCTGGCCCCCGCCATCCGCCAGCACCTCGACCTCCTCGGGGACGAGCTCGCGCCCGAGGTGCGGCTCGTGGACGAGCTGGTCCGGGAGCCCCCGCCGGGCCTGCGCACCACGGCGTTCCGGATCGTCCAGGAAGCCCTGGCGAACGTGCGCCGCCACGCCGGGGCCCGCGCGGTCGAGATCCGGCTCGCGGAGCGCGGGGGCGATCTCCACCTCGTGGTCCGCGACGACGGCCGGGGGTTCGAGCCGGCCGCGGTGGTCGAGGAGCCCGGGCACCTCGGGCTCCGGGCGATGCGCGAGCGGGCCGAGGCGGCGGGGGGACGGGTCCGGATCGAGAGCGGCCCGGGGCGAGGCACCACGGTCGAGGCCTGGCTCCCCGTCGCGGCCGAGCCCTGCGGGGCGCCGGGAACCGTGGGGACCCCGCCCCCGTCCTCAGGGGTGTGAGGAGGGCGTGGGCGGCCGTCGCCCTGGTCGCGCTCGTCGCGTGCGGGGGGTTCCGTGGTCCCGACCGGGGCCCGCCGGGCGTGCAGGCGCCCGGCGGCCGGGG
>DATLZM010000311.1:0-7776 GCA_035573995.1 Actinomycetota bacterium
TCGGCGAACGGCAGCCAGTTCTCCTGCTCCACGATCACGGCCCCGGGGAACCACCGCTGGAGCACCTCGACGTCCCGTCTCATCCCCACCCCCTGTACTCCCCGGCCCGGACCTGCGCGGCGTAGCGGCGGATCGCCTCCGGCGTGAGGTGCGGGAAGTACCGCGCCACGAGTCGGGCCTGCGTGTAGGCGTCGGCCGTCCAGGTCGTCGGGCCCCGCAGGTAGTTCGCCGTCCACGGGTGGCCCTCCCAGAACTGGAACAGCCCGTAGTTCCGCCCGTGCCCCGGGAACGAGGGCGAGACCGCGTCCACCCGCCAGCCCGACTCGGCCCTGATCCAGGTGTCGAAGTCGGCCGTGTAGACCATCCGGGCGAGATCCGGGCGCCCGGCATCCAGGAAGCCCTGGTAGAGCTGCTGCTTCACCGAGCCAGCCCCTCGCCGCACCCGATCCGGGGAGCGGACCCGGCTCCGTTCCACCGGTGCCCCGCCCTGCAGCAACGCGGCGAGGACCGCCCCGAAGGGCGGTGGGCCCCCGACGAGGTCCTCGATGAGGAGCGTCGGAGCCGGCGCCTGGCCGACCTGGGGGAGCGGGGTGGGCCTGGGCTTCGCTCCGGCGGGGGCCGGCAGCGGCGTGCCGGGCGGCCCGCCGCCGGTGAACTCCCAGTGCCACGGCTCCCGGGGGATCGTCTTGAAGCCGTACTCGTCGGCGTGACGGGCGAGCCACTCCCGCTGGGGCCCCTCGCCCACGTCGATGGCGATCCCCCAACCGTGGTTCGACGTGCCGGGCTCGGCCGCCAGCCCTCCCTGCGAGTACAGGCCTTTCGTCTGGGCGAGCCGCCGCTGGGTGGCGAGGTCGCGGTAGCTGTCGGTGAGGGTGATCCGCACGCCGTCCTCCGCCGCGGCCTGCACCATGCGGCGGAAGGCGGCCGCCACGTCCGGTCGCAGGTAGTGGCCGGGCATCACCTCCACCATCGCGTCGAGCGGGATCTGCCCGTTCCGGTACTCGGCCATCCACCGCTCGGGCGAGAAGTCCTCGGGCGGCTCGAAGGCCTCGAGCCCCTCCCGCAACCCGGCCAGGCCGCCTTCCCGCAGGGCTCGGCGCCGCTTCAGGAACCACTCGTCGGCGAAGGGATCGAGACCGTCCTCGAGATCGTCGAGAGGATCGGGGGGCTCCGCGAGCCCGGCGGCGACCCGCGAGAACGTCTCCAGAGCGTCGAGGAGGGCCACCCTAGCCCCTCACCTTCACCCGGGCGCTTCCGCGCCTCTGCGACGGCATACCCACCCCGGAACGCCCCCTCTCAGGCCCCGAGGCTCCGGCCCACGGCGGCCGCCGCCGCGAGGGCGTCGCGGAGCCTGGTGTTCTCCTCGGTGGACTCCCGCAGGAACGTGGCCTCCGGGGAGGTCTCGAGGCGCTCGATGAACCGTTCCTCGGCCTCGGTGGCCGCGAGCGAGAGCGCCGCCTCCGGGCTCGCCCCCCGGCGCTCGAAGCGCTTCTGGAGCCGCAGCGCGGTCTGCGTCACGAACCGCGTCCACTCCTCGAGCTCGGCGTCGGAGGGGTCGTTCCCGAAGACCCGGCGGAACTGCTCGCGGACGTCGCCCCGGATCTGGGCCTGGAAGTCCCGGGCGGTGAGGGCGAAGTCCCCCGCACCGCCCGCCTGGCCCGAGAGGTCGCGGGGCACGGGCTTCCCGAAGTTGCGGTAGCGGTCGATGTGGTACTGCTGCAGGCCCTCGAGGAACGCCTGGTCGATCCCCTTCGTCTTCGCCTGTTCCTCCGTGAGGTAGCCGAACTCCGCGAGCCGCTTCTTCCAGCTCATCACCTGCTCGTCGGACCAGGTCTCCTGGACCCGCTGGAGCCAGTTCGGGCTCCCGGGGGCCATGGAGTTGGGCTCGAAGACCACGCTCCCGTCGGCGGGGTTCACCAGGACCCCGTTGCGGAACATCAGCCACCCGGTCTCCGGGTGCTGGACGAAGCGCTCGCCGGGGGTGAGGACGCTCTCCGCAGGGACCCCCTGCAGCTCGGAGGGGGTGGTCACCCCAGCGACGATCGGCGGGCGGGTGAAGCCGGAGAGCTCGAGGGCCTGCGCGTAGGCGGTGACCGGGACCGCCGGATACTTCTCGGCGAGCATCGCGACGTAGGCCTGGAGGATCGCGGGATCGAGGTCCTGGTTCCGCATCGCCGCGATGAACTGCTGCACGGCGGGCTCGGAGGTATCGACGCCGGCCGCACGCAGCATGGCCTCGAGGTCCACGTCCTGGGGCGAGGGCAGCCCGGCGGCCTCCGCCGCCCGCGCGAACCGTGAGGACGCCTCACGACGGCGCTCCGTCTCGCGCCGCTGCTCGGCGGCGGGGGTGGCCGAGGCGGGCACCCCGGCGCTCCAGGGATAGGGGCCCCCGGTCGGGTAGTTGGGCTCCATGAACTCAGGCGGGACCGACATGCAGCCTCCTCTTGACCGTGGACGCGGAGCGTGTCACCTTGCAGAGCCGATGGGCGAAGAGTGGCGCTACCGGATCGGGTCGCTCCTTACCTTCCTCGGCTTCGTGCTGTTCTGGGCGGCCGTGCTGGTCGTCGGCTACTACCTCTTCGCGGGGTCCCCCGACCCCTGCGCCGACGCGGTCGGCGGTCAGTGCATCCCGTAGCTCAGGTCGCGATCCGCCGGATCGGCCCGAACTCCCGCATGAAGAAGCGGTCGTAGAGCTCGGCGAACCGCCGGTCCTCCGCCCACGGCAGCGCCATCTGCCGGACCGTGGCCCCGATGAGCGCCCCGCCGATGTCGGCGGGCACGCCGAGCTCCTGGTTCAGCATCCGCAGGAGCGTCACCTTCTCCGCGATCCGGAGGATCTGCTGCTCGCCCGGCTCCGGGTCCGGCTCCCGGACGAGGTCGGCCAGGGCGGCCTCGTTCATCAGGGCCGAGTTGTCGATCTCGGACACCAGCCGGAACCCGGTGGGGTAGCGGCGGCGGAGCTCCTGCTTCAGCTCCTCGTACCGGGCCTGGATCGGGGCGCCGAGGTCCGAGGCCAGGAAGCCCTCCACCGAGCTGTACCCCAGGGCGATCGCGAGCGGCTCGAGCTCGTGCTTGAATGCACGGATCTCGTCGAGGTAGGCGGTGAGCTGTCCGTACGGGGCCCGCCCCTCGAGGGTCGCCGCGATCTGCTCCCCGACGGCGCCGCCGAGGATCTTCCCGCCCTGACCCTCCACGAAGTACTGGTCGATCTCGCGGACGAGCGGGACGTAGCGGCGGAGGATGTCGTCGAGCCCGTCGATCCCCCCTGCCCGGTCCAGGGACTCCCCGGTGATCACCACCGGCACGAACGCATGCACGCCGAGGTCGCCGAGGCCCCCGGCGGCCTGGGCGAGGGGCGTCGCCGCGCCCGAGGGGACGAGCACCGAGGCGAGGATCTGCATCACCCGCCCCACGGTCGTGCGGTGGTCGTCGAAGCCCTCGAGGAAGAACCGGCCCGGCGAGAGCCCGAAGGCCAGGTTGTTGACCGTCCAGAGCTGCTCGAGGAGGGGCAGGTGGTTCTCGATGAGGTCGTGGAACCGCTCGTCGAGGGACGACTCGTGGTAGCGGCGGAGGCCCTCGTGCAGCAGCAGGTTGCGCCCCGGGGCCTGCAGCAGGAAGTCCCCGAGGGAGGTGATCAGCTTCTTCGAGAAGCTGAACGGGAAGAAGATGAAGTTGGCGCTCTTCTCGAGGGCGGTCCGGCCGAGCCCGTACCGCCCGATCTGCGAGATGGCCTCCTTGATCTTGGCCTGCGACCAACCCCGCTGATAGAGCAAGAACGCCTGGGCGACCTCGAAGTTGCGCGGCTGGAACCCGAGGAGCCCCGCCTGGAAGAGCCTCCGGTCGGTGTCGTCGATGTGGACGAACCAGCTCACGCCGTTGATCTCGTCCCAGAGCCTCACGGCGTGCTGCCAGGCCTCCTCGCCGTGCACGAGCTCGGCGGAGTAGGGGCTGCGGAGCGGCCCGCGCGAGGTGAGGTAGCGCTTCGGGCGGAGCATCGGCGGGAGCCCGTAGCGGGCCGCGGCGATCAGGTTCTGCTCCGAGTACCTCCCGGCGTCGAAGGTGAGCGAGAACGTGTAGCGGAGCGCGGTGTTCAGCCGGACGAGATGGTCCGGCAGGTACCCGTAGGTCCGGGCCGCGGCGGCCCTGCCCAGGAGGCCGACGGCGGCGCCGCCCACCGCCCCGCGCAGGATGTCCTTCGGCTCGTCCCCCAAGGCCGCCCCGGCGGCGGCTCCCGCCAACGCCCCCGCCGCCGCCGCCACCGAGCGGCGGGTGACCGGGACCTTGAGCGTGCGGATGAAGTCCGAGAAGCCCGGCAGGCCGTTGATGCGGAGCGCCCGGCCCAGCTCGCGGGCGGCGACCATGGGGTGGAGGAAGTCGGCGTCCGCACCGTAGGCCGCCCCCCTCTTGAGCGCCGCGTACACGTCGCGGGCCACGTCGTCGGTGAAGTTCGGGATGTCCTCGAAGACGGCGAGGATGTCCTCGGGGGAGAGCTCCCGCACGTCCACCATGTACAGCCGAGCCCGCCCGCGGATGGGCTTGACGACCGGCCCGACCACGACGCCCTGGTGGTTCATCTCGGTGAGGCGCTCCCGGAGCCGGGTGATCGCCTGCTGCCCGGAGAGGGGCAGGCCGCGCTCCTCGAAGATCTGCTGGAGCTCCGCCCGCTCCGAGGCCACCCGGAGCGCGAACAGGTCCTCGTCCTTCGTCCAGCGCGGGGAGAGCCCGAGCGTCTCGAAGAAGTTGCGCCGGCGCGTGTAGTCCCCCACACCGAAGACCTCGGCGATCTGCGGGATCTCGTGGAGGGCGATCACGTCCTCGCCGGTGACGACGGGCTTGTAGCCGAGGGCCCGCAGCCGCTCGGCCACCTCGGGGGGCACATCGACGTCCCGGGCCGCGGTCTGCGCGGCTTCCTCGAGGTAGCGGGCGACCTCGCGGCCCGGGGCCGCCCCCTGGGCGACGGTTCGGCGGGCGAGTTCGTCCGGGATGTAGCCCTTCGCGGCGAGGTCCTGGACCAGGTCCCGGAGCTGCTCGCGGGCGACCACGTGCGCCGCCGTGAGGTTGCCCTCCCAGGTCTTCTTCACCTGGTCCGCCAGCTCCAGGTAGCGCCGGCGGAGGTCGTAGAGGTCGCGGCGCGTGAGGAAGTCGAGCCTCGCCGGCAGCACGCGCACGCCCGCCAGGACCTTCTGCGGGCCCGCGGCGATCTCGCGGCGGACGACCTCGAGCCGCTCCCGGAGCCTCCGCAGATCCTCGTTCAGGCGGGCGACGACCGCCGGGTCCGTCGAGCGTCGGGCGAGCCGCTCGTTCCGCCGGATGGCCTGCTCGAGCCGCGTCCGCTCCTGGCGGAGCGCGGCCTCGGCGAGCCCCTGCCCTCGGACCCCGGCCACCTCGAGGCCCTCCGGGGTGGCCATGAAGGGGCCGCGCGGGGGCACGAGCTCACGGCGGAACGTCCCCCGCTTCCGCTCCAGCCCCCTCGCTCCGGCCACGAACGTCTCACGGCCCGGACCCTCCTGGAACCGGACCAGGCCGAAGGCCTCGTCGGTCTCGTTCACGAGGAGCCGCCCGCTGCGCACGTCCCGCTCCACCTCGCGGGCGATCCTCGAGGCCTCCGCCCAGTTCCGCAGGATCGCGACCCCCCGGTTCTCACCGCCGAGCTCGACGAGCCAGGCCTCGAAGCGGGTCGGGGAGGAGAGCGAGTGCTCCAAGATCCGCCGGACGAGGGGCGAGCCCGGGCCCTCGGCGGCGACCTCCGCCTTGAGCGCCCGGACGACCTCGGCACGGGCCCGCGTGTAGGCCCCGACCGTGCCGCTGGTGCCGGTCGTCCGCAGCCGCGACAGCGCCTCCACGTGGATCCCGTAGTCGAGGCGGAGGTAGGTGTTGAGCTCGGGGGTCACCACCTCCTTCGCGAGATCCGCGGCCCGGCGGAGCGAGAGATCGGTCCCGTACTGGAAGGCGTGGGCGTAGGGGAGGAGGGAGGCGTCGCCCAAGAGCCGGTCGGCGGCCCGGGCGAGGTCGCGGGCCCGGAACGGCAGGAACCGCTCGGGGACCATGACGAACGCCGCCCAGTCCACGAGGTCCCCGAGCAGCGGCAGCGTGATCCCGCTGCGCAGCGGATCGGTCTCCTCGATCGCCTTCTCGATCGTGGTGGTCCCCGCGGCGCCGGTCCCGAGGTCGAAGCCGGCGGCGAGCCGCGCGCCCATCTGCCCGGCCGAGAGCCCGCTGAAGGCCTTCGTGACGACCTGGAACGCGGGCCTCTGGATGTTGGCGAGCGGCCCGAACCGGATCATCTGCTGCTCGATCCACCCGGCGCTGCCGGGGACGAGGCGCCTCGTCGCCGCTCGGACGACCTGCGCCACCGGACCGAGCTCGGGGACCGCCGGGCGCTGGAGCGCGGCGCGGAGCGCGGGCATCACCGGGCCGGGGGTCACGCCCGGGGTCACGGAGGGGGCTGCAACGGGGGTGACCCCGGGCGTGATCCCGGGGGCGGCGAGCGGCACCTCTCCAGCGGCGGTGGCTCGGATCCCGGCCACCACGCCTGCGGCACCCCGCACCGCGAGTCCCGCCCCGGCGATGAGCGAGGTCGCCGCCCCGACGTAGCCGAGGTCCTCCCAGAAGGCCCGCCATCCCTGCTGGCGGTACTCCTCGTAGGGGGAGAGCGCATCGAGCAACCGCTGGCCGACGGACTCCTCGACCTCCTCGGGCTCCTTCCCGAAGAGGTCGGCGAGGAAGCCCGCGACCCCGCCGATCACGGCGCCGCCGACCGCGCCGGCCGCGGTGCCCAGGCCGGGTACCACCGAGGCGACCGTGGCACCGATCGCGGCTCCCGCGGCGGCACCGCCGAGGAGCCCTCCCCGCTCGAAGGTCTCGGGTGTCTGCTCGACGAGGCCCCTGGCTGTGCCGACGAGCCCCTGCCACACCCGCGAGGGAAGGGTGTTGGTGATGGCCCGGATCCCCGCCTCGATCGGGGCCGCGCCCCAGTGGCGCCCGGCGACCACGGCCTCGTAGTTGTCGCGGTCCCACCGCCGGAAGTACGCGTACCAGTTCGGGTCCCAGACCCCGTTGGCCTGGGCGTCGGGCGGCGCGTAGCCCTGGCGGATCAGGTTCTCCTGGAGCCGCTTCAGGTCGGGCACCGGGATGCGGCGCGGCTCCCTCGAGAGCACGTCGCGCAGGATCTCCGAGAAGCCGAACCCGGAGGCGGAGGCCTTCCCGTCGAAGGCGTCCACGACCTGCTCGAGCTCGTCGTCCGAGAGCGGGGAGCGCGCCAGGTCGAACTGCATCGATGCGGAGAGCGCCTGGGCGCGCCGCACCGTGGCGAGCCGGCGCATGAAGTAGAGCTCGGGCGTGACCGAGAACTCGGCCATCAACCCTCCTCCGGCGCTGGTCGCTCCTCCTCAGGCCCCGGCGTCGTCACGGGGATGGGGATGCCGCCGGCCGGCTCGGGCGGTCGGCCCTGGGGCAGCGCCGTGCGCGCCCGCTCCTCGCGGAGCTGGGCGAGCATCATCTTCGCGTCGGCGTTCTGGTAGTTCGAGGCCAGGTAGAGCAGGACCTGCTCCCGGACGTCCTCGGGCGGCTGGCGCAGCGAGAGGGCCTCGGGCCCGGGGCCCGGGCCGAAGGGCAGGCCAGCCGTGACCGGCTCCTCCGGGAAGGCGGAGGGCATCTCGAAGAGCCAGGGCGGCAGCCGACCCGGGAGGACGGGCTCGCCCTGGGGGCGCGGCTCGGGGCGCGGGGAGGGCGCGCGTGGCACCGCGGCGATCCGCTGCGCCTCCGTGAGCCGCTGGC
>DATLZM010000312.1:0-4396 GCA_035573995.1 Actinomycetota bacterium
TCCGGAGTTCCATCTCGAGGCAGACCGCCCGGGTCCTGCCCTGCCTGCCCGCCTCGAGCAGCGTGAGGATATCGCCCGGGGCGTCGAGGTCGAAGGCGAGCTCGGGGCGGTCGACGACGGCGACGGGGAGCCGCCGCCGCGCGGCTTCCTCTCGGTGCCGCCGGAACGAGGAGGAGCCGAACCGGGCGGGGATGGCCCGGGGCGGCCGGCGGAGGAGCAGGTTGGTCCCCGTCCGGTCCGCCGACGGGGCGAGCACGACGGCGCCGAGGGTGCGGAGCGCCGCCCCCAGGGCCTCCGCGGTCACGAGCGGCGTGTCCGCGAGGAGCACGGCGAGGGCCTCGCCGCCCCGGCCCTCCACCTCCTCCTCGACCTGGCGGACCGCGCCCCCGAGCGAGGGCTCCCGCTCCGCGACCGCCCGCACCCGCCGACGGACCGCGATCTCGAGGACCGCCTCGTCGGGGGACACCACCCACGTCTCCCAGCCCGGGACCGCGGTCGCCGCGTCCAGCACGTCCTCGAGCATCGCGAGCGTGAGGGCCGCCCGCTCGAGCGGCTCGAGCACCGGGGCCAGGCGGCCCTTGGCCTCCGAGAGGGACTTCACCGGCACCGCGAGGACCCGCACGGGGACAGGCTACCCGCGCGGCGGGGCGCGATCCGCCGGGGCTGCCCCGGGCGCCTCGGCCCCGCGCCGGTAACCAGCGGGGGCCGATCCCGGTCCAACCGACGAACGCCCCGGTCCGTCGCGGACGCCCGGTGGGGGAGGGCGGTCGGCGGAGGGCTCCGGGGAGGAGGGGAACGACGAGGAAGGAGGAGGCGTTGAGCACGCTCGCATCCACCCTGGTCCCGCGGGCCCGGGCCTCGGCCGCGGCCTCCCGCGTCGCGCTGGCGGTGGCGGGGAGCCTGCTGGTCGCCGCCCTGGCGCAGCTCCGGATCCCCCTGCCGTTCACCCCGGTGCCGATCACCGGGCAGACCCTCGGGGTGCTGCTCGTGGGGGCCGCCCTGGGTCCCGGGCTCGGGGCGGCCTCGATGGGGCTGTACCTGCTGGAGGGGGCGATCGGACTGCCCTTCTTCGCCGGGGGCGCGCACGGCTGGTCGGTCCTCGGGCTCGCATCCGCCACCGGCGGGTACCTGTGGGGGTTCGTGGCCGCCGCGGCCGTCGTCGGGTGGCTCGCGCGCCGGGGGTGGGACCGGTCCTTCCGGGGCGCCGTGGCGGCGATGCTCATCGGCGAGGTCGTGCTCTACGCCGTCGGGGTCCCCTGGCTCGCGGCGGCCCTCGGGGTGCCCGCCGAGCGCGCGCTCGAGCTCGGGCTCTACCCCTTCGTCCTGGGCGACGTGCTCAAGCTCTTCGCGGCCGCCGTGCTCCTGCCGAGCGCGTGGCGCCTCGTGGGGGAGGAGCGGGGGAGCGGATCGCGCTAGGATCGGCGGGCGCGAGAGGAGCCCGGCCCGTGGAGCCGCTGTTCGAGGTCGCGAAGACCGTCGTCCTGCCACCGCTGAAGCTCTGGTTCAACTGGCGCTTCGAGGGGCTCGAGCACGTCCCACGCGAGGGCCCGGTGCTCGTGGCCGGCAACCACGTCTCCTACCTCGACCAGTTCGCCCACGGGTACTTCCTGGTGAAGGCGGGCCGCCGCCCCCGGTTCCTCGCCAAGTCCGAGCTGTTCGAGGTGCCGGTCCTCGGAGCCGTGCTGCGCGGGATGCGGCAGATCCCCGTCCGGCGCGGGAGCGGCGACCCGGCGCCGGTGGAGCGGGCCGTGGAGCTGCTGCGGGCCGGCGAGGTGGTCGTCGTCTACCCCGAGGCGACCGTGACGAGGAACCCCGACTTCACGCCGATGCGGGGCAAGACCGGCGTGGTGCGGATCGCGCTGGCCGCCGGGGTGCCCATCACCCCGGTCGCCACGTGGGGCGGGCAGGCCGTGTGGCAGAAGTCGGGGCCGGGGAGCCTGGCCTTCGGCCGGCCGATCTGGGTGAAGGCCGGGGCCCCGATCGACCTCTCGGAGCACGAGGGCCGCCGGGACGACCAGGACCTCCTCCGCGAGCTCACGGACCGGGTGATGGACGAGCTCGCCGTGCTCGTCGAGGACCTCCGCTCGCGCTACCCGAAGCGGTGGGCCTGGCCGCCGGCGGGCGGGTAGCCTGGGGGCCGTGAGCGAGGAGCGCCCGCTCGGGTTCTCGACCCGCGCCGTCCACGGCCAGCGCACGCCCTCCATCCGGCAGGACACGCCGAGCGTCCCGATCTTCCAGACCGCCACGTACCGGTTCGGGACCTCGGAGGAGTACGCCGAGACCATCGCGTTCCGCCGGCCCGGATACACCTACACCCGGGGCTACGGGAACCCGACCGTCCAGGCCTTCGAGCGCCTGATGGCGGACCTCGAGGGGACCGAGGCGGCGTTCGGGTTCGCCTCGGGGATGGCCGCGATCCACACGGTCGTGACCGCGCTCGCGCAGCGCGGCGAGCGGGTCGTCGCGAGCCGGGAGCTCTACGGGGGCACGTACGCGCTGTTCACGAGGGTCCTGCCGCGCTACGGGATCGAGGTCACGTTCGTGGACCCCCGGGACCTGGACGCCGTGGCGCGCGCGCTCCCCGGCGCGAGGCTCTTCTACGTGGAGACCATCGCGAACCCGACGATGCGGGTGGCGGACCTCGAGGCGCTCGGCGCCCGCTGCCGGGAGGCGGGGGTGCCGGCGGTCGTCGACAACACCTTCGCCTCGCCCTACCTGTGCCGGCCGGCGGCGTTCGGGTTCGACCACGTGATCCACTCCGCGACCAAGTACGTGGGCGGCCACAGCGACCTGATCGCCGGCGTGGTCTGCACGAGCGAGGAGGGGATGCGCCGCCTCCGGGACACCGCGATCGACACCGGGGGGACGATGGCGCCGTTCGAGGCGTGGCTCTGCCTGCGGGGGCTGGCGACGCTCGCGCTCCGGATGGAGCGGCATTCGGCGAGCGCGCTCGCGCTGGCGCGGTTCCTCGAGGCCCACCCGAAGGTCGAGCGGGTCCACTACGCCGGCCTGCCCTCGCACCCGGACCACGCGGTGGCCGGCCGGGTCCTCCCTCGGGGCTGCGGGGGGATGCTCGCCTTCGAGGTCGCGGGCGGCGTGGAGGCCGGGAAGCGGTTCTGCGACGCGCTCGAGCTCGCCTGGATCGCCGGGAGCCTGGGCGGGGCCCACACGCTCGTGGGCCACGCCGCCTCGACGACGCATCGGCAGTACAGCCCGGAGGCCCGCCGGGCCGCCGGGATCGCCGACGGGCTCGTCCGGGTCTCGGTGGGGCTCGAGGACGTGGAGGACCTCATCGAGGACTTCGCCCGGGCGTTGGAGAAGGCGTGAGGGGGAGCGGGACGGGCGCGACCGGTGGACCCCGGCCGGGGAGCGGGACCGCCGGGCGCCGGCGGATCGCCGTCCTGTTCGGGGGCCGTTCGGCCGAGCACGAGATCTCCTGCATCTCCGCCCGGTCGGTGATCCAGGCCCTCGACCCCGACCGCTACGAGGTGATCCCCATCGGGATCACGAAGGCGGGCGCCTGGCGGTTCCTCCCTGGCGGCCCACCCGCGCTCCCCCCGGGCGCCGGCGCGCTCCCGTCGGTGGGGGAGGAGGCGGGTCCCGAGGTGGAGCTGGCCCGCGACCCGGGGACCCCGGCGCTCGTGCGCGAGGACGGGACCCGCGCGCCCGTGGACGTGGTCTTCCCGGTCCTCCACGGCCCCTACGGGGAGGACGGGACGGTGCAGGGGCTGCTCGAGCTGGCCGGGGTCCCGTACGTGGGGGCCGGGGTGCTCGCCTCGGCGATCGGGATGGACAAGGCGGTCCAGAAGGCGCTCTTCGAGCGGGCGGGGCTCCCCGTGGCCCCGCACACCGTGGTCCACGAGCGGGAGTGGGAGGAGGACCCCGAGGCCGTCGAGGCGCGCGCCGCCGACCTCGGCTACCCGCTGTTCACGAAGCCCGCCACGCTCGGCTCGTCGGTGGGGGTGGTGAAGGTCCACGGGCCGGGGGAGCTCCGGGCGGGGCTCGAGGAGGCGTTCCGCTACGCGCGCAAGGCCCTGGTCGAGCGGAGCGCCGAGGGGGCGCGGGAGCTCGAGGTGGCGGTCCTCGGGAACGACGACCCCGTGGCCTCGGTCGTGGGGGAGATCCGCCCCCGGGGCCACGAGTTCTACGACTACGCGGCGAAGTACCTCGACGAGCACGGGGCCGAGCTGCTGATCCCCGCGGAGATCCCCGCGCGCGTCGCCGAGGAGGCCCAGCGGATGGCGGTCGAGGCGTTCCGGGCGATCGACTGCGCGGGGATGGCGCGGGTGGACTTCTTCTTCCTCGAGCCCGACCGCCTGCTCGTGAACGAGATCAACACGATCCCGGGGTTCACCCAGATCTCGATGTACCCGAAGCTCTGGGAGGCGTCGGGGGT
>DATLZM010000313.1:0-1063 GCA_035573995.1 Actinomycetota bacterium
CGGTCGCCGGGAGCTGTGGCGGGAGGGCGGCGCCGGGTGGCGGCGGGTGGCCGAGCTGCCCGGCCCCCCCGGGAACTGCCTGCTCGCCGACGCCCAGGGCGTCTGGGTCGGGACCGCCGAGGCCCATCTGGTCCGGGTCACGGGCCGAGGCGCGCAGCCCGTCGGCTCGTTCGAGGCGGTCCCCGGCCGGGGCGACTGGTACACGCCGTGGGGCGGGCCGCCCGACGTGCGCTCGCTCGCCGCCGGGCCCGACGGGGTGCTGTACGCCAACGTGCACGTGGGCGGGATCCCGCGCTCGTCCGACGGCGGGGGGACCTGGGAACCGACCATCGAGATCGACGCCGACGTCCACCAGGTGCTGGCGTCGCCCCTCCCCGCCGGAAGGGTGCTCGCGGCCACCGCGCGGGGGCTGGCGGCGAGCGAGGACGGGGGAGCGAGCTGGCGGTTCGAGGCCGACGGGCTCCACGCGGTCTACTGCCGCGCGGTGGCGGTCGTCGGGGGAACCGTCCTCCTCACGGCCTCCCGGGGGCCCCGCGGCGGGGATGCCGCCCTCTACCGACGGCCCCTCGACGGCGGGCCGTTCGAGCGATGCCGGGAGGGCCTCCCGGGGTGGTTCGAGGGGAACCTCGACACCCACCGGCTCCACGGGGCGGGGGGCCTGGCGGCCCTCGGGACCCCCGACGGCCGGGTGCTGGTCTCGGAGGACGAGGGCGCGAGCTGGCGGGAGCTCGCCGCCGGTCTCCCTCCCGTCCGCTGGGTGGCCGTGGATGCCTGATCCGGCGGCGGGCCCGGCGCGTCCTTCCCCGGGGGCCGGATCCGGCCCCGGTCGGTCGCCGGGCACCTCCGTCGTGGTCTGGACCGTGGGGCACGGCACGCGCACGCTCGAGGAGCTCGTGGGGCTCCTCCGCTGGGCGGGGATCCGCCGGCTCTGGGACGTCCGCACCGCGCCCGGCTCTCGCCGCCACCCCTGGTTCGCGCGCGAGCCCCTGGCCGCCGCGCTGGACCGGGCCGGGATCTCGTACGCCTGGCGGGGGGAGGAGCTCGGGGGGTTCCGCCGCCCCCG
>DATLZM010000314.1:0-1118 GCA_035573995.1 Actinomycetota bacterium
CCTCGAGGAGGTCCTCGACGCGCTCGAGGCCGACCACCAGTGGCTCCTCGAGGGCGGGGTCTTCACCGAGGACGTGATCGACACCTGGATCGAGTACAAGCGCCTCCACGAGGTGGACCAGGTGCGCCTGCGGCCCCACCCCTGGGAGTTCGCGCTGTACTACGACATCTGAGCCGGTTCCGAGCCCCGGAGGCACCGTGGGCCGCTCCGTCGGGGCGGCCCACGATGCTCCCCGCTCGGGAGTTCGCCGACGGGGTCAGGCCGTGGCGAGGAGCCCCCGCCGGCCCCGGACCCTGCGGTCGACCAGGCCGAGCACGCCCTCCACGAACATCCCGATCAGCACGATCATCAGCATCACGGCCAGCACCAGGTCCGTGCGGAACTGCTGCTGGGACGCGTCCAGGAGGTGGCCCAGCCCGCGCGAGCCGGTCGCGATGAGCTCGCCGGCCATGAGCGCCCGCCAGCCCAGGGCCCAGGCCTGGCGGAGCCCGGCCACGTAGCCGGGGAGCGCCGCCGGGAGGACCACCCGCCGGTACAGGACCGCCCCCCGGGCGCCGAGCGTCCGGCCCGCCCGGATGAGCAGCGGCGGGACGAGGCGGATCCCCGAGTCGGTGGCGAGCGCCACCGCCGGGACAGCGCCGATCACCACCACGAACAGGATGGCCCGCTCCGACAGCCCGAACCACAGGATGGCGAGCGGCAGCCAGGAGATCGAGGGGAGGGCCTGGAGCCCGGTCATCAGGCTCCCCACGCTCCTCCCGATCACCGGGGAGGCCGCCATCAGGGCCCCGATCACGGTGCCGATCGCCACCGCGGCCGCCATCCCGGCCGCCAGCCGCAGCAGGCTCGCCGCGGTGGCCGCGACGATCGACTCCGAGCCCGGCCGGTCCTGGCCGAGGAACGAGCGGGCGAAGGCCTCCGCGACCTCCGGCGGGGCGGGGAGAATCGTGCGGTCGAACACCCCCGTGGCGGCCACCGCCCACCACACCGCGACCAGGGCCGCCAGCGCCCCCAGCCGGGGCAGGACCTGGCTACCCACCGACCTCCCGCGCGACAACCTTCCTCACCTCCTCCCGGAGGTGGTCGTGGACGTCGACGACCACCTTCGACAGCAGCAC
>DATLZM010000315.1:0-1502 GCA_035573995.1 Actinomycetota bacterium
GCTCGGCACCACGGCCCCGGAGGTCGGGGCGGACCGGCTCGGGAGCGTCCGGAAGCTCGCCGCCCTGGCCAGGGCCGTGGCGCTGCTCAAGGGCCCCCGCACCCTCGTCGCCTCGCCCGAGGGCGAGGTCCGGGTGAACCCGACGGGCGGGCCGGTCCTCGCGACCGCGGGGACCGGCGACGTCCTCACCGGGGCGATCGCCGCGCTCCTCGCCCGGGGGCTCGCCCCGTTCGACGCGGCCGCCGTCGGCGCCTACCTCCACGGGCTCGCCGGCTCCCTGGCCGGGCTCGAGCTGGGCGAGGGGGCCACGGCGAGCGACGTGGCCGCCGCCCTCCCCGACGCCTTCGCCTCGGTCCGGGAGCCGTGAACGTCTACCGGCCCACGTTCGTCGAGATCGACCTGGGGGCGATCCGGGCCAACGCGCGCGCCCTCCGGCCCGATGGCGCCGAGCTGCTCGCGGTCGTGAAGGCCGACGCCTACGGCCACGGCGCCGTGCCGGCGGCGCGGGCCGCGCTCGACGGGGGCGCCACGTGGCTCGGCGTGGCCCTCGTCGAGGAGGGGCTCGAGCTCCGGGAGGCGGGGATCGACGCGCCGATCCTCGTGCTCTCGGAGTTCCCGAGGGGCGCCGAGAAGGAGGCCCTGGCGGCCGGGCTCGTGCCGACCGTCTACACGCCCCAGGGGGTCCGGGCGCTGGCCGACGCGGGCGCCGGCCGGATCGCGGTGCACGTGAAGGTGGACACCGGGATGCACCGGGTCGGGGTCTGGCCCCCCGACGCCGTGGTCGGGTTCCTGCGGACCGTGGCCGACGCGGGGCTCGAGGTGGAAGGGCTGTGGACCCACTTCGCCCGCTCGGAGGAGGACGCCGCCACGACCCGTGCCCAGCTCGCCGCGTTCCTGGAGGCGGTCCGGGCGGCCCGGGCCGCGGGGTTCGCCCCGCGCCTGCTCCACGCGGCGAACAGCGCCGCGACGATCCTCCACCCCGAGTCCCACCTCGACCTGGTCCGGGTGGGGATCGCGCTCTACGGCGTCCCGCCGGCCCCCGGGGTCGGCGCCGGCCTGCGGCCCGCCCTCTCCTGGCGGAGCGAGGTGACGATGGTGAAGCGCCTCCCGGCCGGCGAGGCGCTCTCCTACGGCCACAGGTACCGGCTCGCGCGGGACGCGAACGTGGCCACGGTGCCGGTCGGCTACGCCGACGGCTACCCGCGCGGGCTCTCGTCCCGGGCCGACGTCCTGATCCGGGGGCGGAGGCACCGGGTCGCGGGCTCCGTGACCATGGACCAGCTCCTCGTGGACTGCGGCGACGACGACGTCGCCCCCGGGGACGAGGTCGTGCTGATCGGGCGCCAGGGCCACGAGGAGGTGACCGCGACGGAGCTCGCCGGTCTCCTCGGCACGATCCCCTACGAGGTCCTCACGGGGATCGGGGCCCGGGTGCCCAGGAGGTACGTGGGGTGAGGGGGGCGGCGCGGCCTCCGCGGACGGGCGGCGGGGCGGCCGCGGGG
>DATLZM010000316.1:0-2253 GCA_035573995.1 Actinomycetota bacterium
TGGGCGGGCTCGATGAAGGTCCGGCCCACGTAGCGGTTCTTCATCAGGCCCTCCCCGTAGGGGATCCCGGAGGCCTCCGCGTAGCCCTGGGCCGCGGACACCGCGGTGTCGGGGACCGGGATCACGAGGTCGGCCCGGGCCGGGGCCTCCCGGGCCAGGCGCCGCCCCAGCTCCCGGCGGACCTCGTGGACCGTCCGACCGAGGAGGCGCGAGTCGGCGCGGGCCAGGTAGACGAACTCGAACACGCAGAGCGCCCGCCGCGGCGCCTCGGCGAACCGCTCGGAGGCGAGGCCCCGCTCGTCGATCCGGAGGAGCTCCCCGGGCTCCACGTCCCGGACGAACGTGGCCCCCACGATGTCGAGGGCGCAGGTCTCCGAGGCCACGACGAACCCGCCCGGGATCCGCCCGATCGAGAGCGGCCGGAGGCCGTGGGGGTCGCGGGCCGCGTACAGGCTCCGCTCGTCGCAGAGGACGAAGCAGAACGCCCCCCGCAAGCGGGGCAGGACCTCGAGGGCCGCGTCCTGGAGCGACCGGCCGGGCAGCTCCCTTGCCAGGAGGGTCGCCACGAGGTCGGAGTCGGTGGTCGCCCCGTCCCGCCGACCCACGAGCGCGGCGAGCTCGGCGGTGTTCACCAGGTTCCCGTTGTGGCCGAGCGCGAGCGAGCGGCCGCCCTCGGTCTTGAACACCGGCTGGGCGTTCTCCCAGGTGGTGGAGCCGGTCGTCGAGTACCGCGTGTGGCCGATCCCCAGGTGGCCCTGGAGCGTGGCGAGGGTCGCCTCGTCGAAGACCTGGGAGACGAGCCCGAGCTCCTTGTAGACGAGGACGTGCTCGCCGTCCGCGACGGCGATCCCGGCCGACTCCTGGCCGCGGTGCTGGAGCGCGAAGAGCCCGAAGTACGTGAGGCGGGCGACGTCCTCCCCCGGGGCCCACACCCCGAAGAGCCCGCACGCCTCCCTGGGTCCCTCCACGCGCCGCGATGGTAGCACCCGCCCCCGCCCGCCCCGCGGAGCGACCTCAGGGGAGCGCGCCCTCGAGCCGGAGGAGCCACTCCTTCCGCTCCGGACCGCCCCCGTAGCCGCCCAGATCACCGCCCGCGCGCACCACCCGGTGGCAGGGCACGACGATCGGCACGGGGTTCGCCCCCAGCGCGTTCCCCACGGCCCGGGCGGCCCGCGGGGCGCCGAGCGCCGCCGCGAGCTCCCCGTACGTCCGCACGCGCCCGTAGGGGATCCGGGCCGTCCGGGCGAGGACCCGCCGGGCGAAGCCGCCCATGAGCGCCGGGTCCACGGCGAGCTCGAACCGCCGCCGCCGCCCCTGGAAGAACTCCTCGAGCTGGCGGCGCGCCTCCTCGGTCATCCGCGGCGAGCGCAGGATCCGGGGGGAGATGCGGAGCGCGAGCTCCTCGAGGACCGCCTCCGGCTCCTCCTCGGGGAACGCCACCCGGACCAGGCCGCGGCGGGTGACCGCCACGAGGAGCCGCCCCACCGGCGTCTCCACCTCCCCCACCCCGACGTCCAGGAGGCCCCGGGACGCCGCCAGGTCCCCGAGCCGCGCCGCCTGCCGCCGGGACCGCTCCTCGGCGGGCGCCGCCAACCGCCGCAGGCCCCCGAGCCCAGCCGACCACCCCGCCGCGCTCACCGACCCACCTCCCCCGACAGGAGCGCCCGCAGCCGGCGGACGCCCTGGGACACGTTGGCCCGGACCGCCTCCTCGGACGATCCGAGCGCCTCCGCGATCTCCGCGTAGGGCCGGTCCAGGACCAGGCGCTGCACGACCGCCGCCCGCTGCCGGGGCGGCAGGCTCCGGACGGCCCGCCAGAGGGGGTCGTCCCCGTCCCACGCGGCCCTCCCCTCGGCCGGCACCAGGTCCGCCCGCGCCGCCGCGTCCTCCGCCGGCAGCGGCCGGCGCCGCCGCGACCGGTGCGCGTCGATCGCCTTGCGCGTCGCGATCCGGAAGATCCACCGGTCCAGGTGCTCGGCGTCGCGCAGACGCGGGTACGCGCGGAGCGCCGCGAGGAACGTCTCCTGGAACACGTCGTCGGCCTCCCCGGGCCCCACCGCGACCAGCAGGAACCGGTACACCCTCCGTCGGTGGCGCTCCACGAACGCCTCGAACGGCGGGATGCGCCCGCCCGCGCCATCGCCCATCCGCACCTCCGGAACCGGCCCTCTGGGACGAACAACGATCGGCGCCCGGGCCGCGTGAAGCCCGGGGCTCCCCACCCGAGGGCGCGCCGAGCGGCGACGGCCGGGG
>DATLZM010000317.1:0-4480 GCA_035573995.1 Actinomycetota bacterium
ACCCCCGGGTGGTCGGCGAGCGCCGCCTCCACCTCCTCCGGCCAGACCCGCTCGCCGCCGGTTCGGATGGCCTCGTCCAGCCGCCCGTCCACCACGAGCCGCCCGTCCGGGGCGAGGTGGCCCGCGTCGCCGGTCCGGAGCCACCCCCCGACGAGCGCAGCACCGGTGGCGGCGGGGTCCCGGAGGTAGCCGCGCATGAGCGTCGGCCCCCGGAGGAGGATCTCCCCCTCCCCCCCGAAGGCCACCGCGGTCCCGGGGAGAGGTCGTCCATCGTAGACCACTCCCCCGCAGCTCTCGGTGCATCCGTAGGTCTCCACGATCCGCGCCCCGGCGGCCCGCGCGCGCTCGGCGAGGGCCGGCGGCGTCGCCGCCCCCCCGACCAGGAGGCCCCGGAACCGCGAGGGGTCGGCGCCGACCCCCAGGAGCCGGGCGAGCATCGTGGGGACCAGGGACACGAAGGCCCCCGCCCCCTCCGACGCCACCGCCGCCGGGTCGAACCCTCGGTGGACCACGACGGGCGCGCCGAGCAGCACCCCGCGGAGGAGCACGAGGAGCCCGCCCACGTGGGCGGGCGGGAGGCAGCACACCCACGGGTCCCCCGCGCTCGCGCCGAGGGTCCCGGCCGAGGCCCGTACGGCCGCCTCCACGCCCTCCCGGGCGAGCTCGACGAGCTTCGGGCGGCCTCCGGTCCCGGAGGTGGCGACGACCAGGGCGACCGAGGGATCCACGGGGAGCCCCCCGCGACGGGGCTGTAGGCCGTCCCCGGTGAGGACGTGGGTGGGACGGGCCCGCGCGAGGAGCGCTTCCCGCTCGGGGCCGGCGAGGCGCTGGTCCAGGGGCAGGATCGCCGCCCCCGCCTCGAGCGCGGCCGCGAGCGCCGGGATCCACGCCGGACCGGGCGCGAGGTCGAAGGCCACGAGGTCGCCGGGCCGGAGCCCGGCCAGACGACGACCGGCCCGCCCGGCCCCGGCCGGACCCGTTCGGGCGCGCCCCTGCCCCCCCGCGGCCATATCGGCTAGGCTAGCGGACCGTACGAGCGGACGCTCTAGGAGTGAACGGTCCGATGGACGAGGACGCGCGCACGGACGGTGGGGGGGCCGCCCCCGACGACCCGATCCGGCCCGCCCTGGACTGGCGGCCGTCGGGGGAGTGGGAGGACATCGCCTACGAGACGGCCGAGGGGATCGCGAAGATCACGATCGACCGGCCGGAGGTGCGGAACGCGTTCCGTCCCAGGACGCTCTTCGAGCTCTCCCGGGCCTTCGACCTGGCGCGGGACGACCCCGGGATCGGCGCGATCATCCTCACGGGGCGAGGCCCGCTTGCGTTCTGCTCGGGCGGGGACCAGCGGGTCCGGGGAGACGACGGCTACCGGGACGAGCGGGGGATCGGCCGGCTGAACGTGCTCGACCTCCAGGTCCAGATCCGCCGGCTCCCCAAGCCGGTCGTGGCGATGGTGGCGGGCTACGCGATCGGCGGCGGGCACGTGCTGCACCTGGTCTGCGACCTCACGATCGCCGCCGAGAACGCCGTGTTCGGCCAGACCGGGCCGCGGGTCGGCTCGTTCGACGCCGGGTTCGGCGCGGGGCTCCTGGCCCGGACCATCGGGCTCAAGCGGGCCAAGGAGGTCTGGTTCCTCTGCCGTCGCTACGACGCCAGGCAGGCCCTCGAGTGGGGCCTGGTGAACGCCGTCGTGCCCCTCGAGCGCCTGGAGGAGGAGACCGTGGCCTGGTGCCGGGAGATGCTCCGGCTCTCGCCGCTCGCGCTCCGGCTCCTCAAGGCGGGGTTCAACGCCGACATCGACGGGCTCACCGGGGTGCAGCAGCTCGCCGGCGACGCCACGCTCCTCTACTACATGAGCGACGAGGCCCAGGAGGGCCGGGACGCCTACCTCGAGAAGCGCCCCCCGGACTTCTCGCGGTTCCCGCGGAGGCCCTGACGCGGGCGGCGGCCCGGGGGAGCGGGGCGCGGACGTGGGAACGGCGGCAGGCGGGACGCTCCGGGCGTGGCTCGAGGGGGCGAGGCCGAGGACCCTCGGGGCCGGCCTGGTCCCGGTCCTCGTGGGGACCGCCGCCGCCGAGGTCCGGCCCGAGGCCTGGCGGGTCCTGGCCGCGGCC
Organism: Actinomycetota bacterium; assembly: GCA_035573995.1. Classification (GTDB taxonomy): domain Bacteria; phylum Actinomycetota; class UBA4738; order UBA4738; family HRBIN12; genus DATLZM01. Next base: position 2,118 of record DATLZM010000317.1, read on the forward strand.
CTGGTCGCCCTGGGCCTCCAGGTCGGGGTGAACTTCGCCAACGACTACTTCGACGGGGTGCGGGGCGTGGACACGAGGGAACGCCTGGGCCCGCCCAGGCTGGTCGCCTCGGGCGCCGCGTCGCCGCGGGCCGTGGCGGCCGCGGCGCTCGCCTCGGTCGCCGTGGCGGGGGTGGCCGGGCTCGCGCTCGCCCTCGCCACGACCCCCTGGTTGCTCCCCCTCGGGGCGGCGGCGATGCTCGCCCTGGCCCTCTATTCGGGCGGCCCCCGGCCCTACGGCTCGCTCGGCCTGGGCGAGCTGGCCGTGTTCCTGTTCTTCGGGCTCATGGCGACCTGCGGGACGGCCTACGTGCTCGCGGGGCGGGTCCCGGGGCAGGCGTGGTGGGCGGGCGCCGCCATGGGCGTCCTCGCGGTGGCGATCCTGGTCGCGAACAACCTCCGCGACATCCCGACCGACTCGAGGGCCGGGAAGCGCACGCTCGCCGTCCGGCTCGGGGACCGGCGCACCCGCGCGCTCTACCGGGCGCTCTTGGTCGCCGCCTACGCGGTCGTGGTGGGCGGGGTGCTGGTCGGCCTGGCCGACGCGCGCGCCGGCCTCTCGCAGTGGGCGCTCCTCCCGCTCGCCTCCTGGCCGCTCGCGATCCGCCCGTTCGAGCTCGCGGGCCGGGCCCAGGGTCGGGAGCTGATCCCGGTCCTCACGGGGACGGCGCTCCTCCACGCCGCGTTCGGCGCGCTCCTCGCGCTCGGGCTGTGGGCGGCGTGAGGTCCGCAGGCGAGACGGCCCGTGGAGGTGCGGGGTGACCGCCCCCGCGGGCGACGTCGCGCTCGCCTGCTGCCGGCTCCTCGTGGACGAGCTGGTCCGGGCCGGGCTGGAGCACGCCTGCGTCGCGCCGGGGTCCCGTTCCACCCCCATCGCGCTCGCGCTGGCGCGCGACCCCCGGGTCCGGGTCCACGTCCACCTCGACGAGCGGGCGGCCGGCTTCGCCGCCCTGGGGATCGCCAAGGCCACCGGGCGCCCGGCGGCGGTGGCGACCACCAGCGGGACGGCGGCGACGGAGCTGCTCCCCGCCGTGGTCGAGGCGCAGATGGCCCGCGCGCCGCTCGTGCTGCTCACCGCCGACCGACCGCCGGAGCTCCGGGGGGTCGGGGCCAACCAGACCATCGACCAGCGGGAGCTGTTCGGCCGCTACGCCGGCTTCCGGGAGGCGCCGGTCCCCGCCGAGGGAGCGGGCGCGGCGTGGCGGGCGCTGGGGTGGGAGGCGGCCTTCCACGCGGCGAGCGGCCCGCGGCCGGTCCACCTGAACCTCCCGTTCCGAGAGCCCCTGGTGCCCGAGGGCGCGCCGGCCGACCTCGGGCCGGGCGCCGACCGTCCGCACGAGGGGCCGGAGGTCGCGGCCCCTCCCCGGCCTCGGGACGACCAGGTGGAGGCGCTCGTCGAGGCCGTCCGCGGCGTGGAGCGCGGGCTCGTCTACGCGGGCTCGCTCCGGGAGCCGGCCGGGGCGGTCCTCGACCTGGCCGAGGCGCTCGGCTGGCCGACCGTGGCCGAGCCCACCTCCGGCCTCCGCCTCCCCGGCCGCGCCCTCGCCGCGGGGCAGCCGCTCCTGGCCTGTCCGGCGTTCCTGGAACGCCACCTTCCCGAGGTCGTGCTCCAGGTGGGGGCGGCGCCCACGTCCCGGGCCGCCCTCGCGCTCGTGGCCTCCGTCCCCCGCCTCGTGATCGTGGACCCCGACGACCTCGTGGCGGACCCCCACCGGCGGGCCGAGCGGCGGATCGTGGCGCCCGCCGGGGAACTCGCCCGCCGGGCCCTGGGGCGGCTCGACGGTCCGGGGCCGGGCCCCTGGCTCGAGGCCTGGCGGCGGGCGGACGCGCTCGCCCGGCGCGCGATCGACGGGCTGCTCGACGCCTGGGAGGAGCCCTTCGAGGGCCGGGTGGCGCGCGACCTGGCCGCCGCGCTGCCCGCGGGGTCCGTCCTGTTCGTCGGGTCGTCGATGCCGGTCCGGGACCTGGACGCGTTCATGGCCCCCCGGGAGGGGCTCCGGGTGCTCGCGAACCGCGGCGCCTCCGGGATCGACGGCTCGGTCTCGACGGCGCTGGGGATCGCCGCCGCCTCCCCGGGCCCCGTGGCGGCGCTGATCGGCGACCTCGCGCTCCTCCACGACGCGGGGTCCCTGCTCTGGAGCGCCCGCCGCGGGGCCGACCTCGTCCTCGTCGTCCCGGACAACGACGGCGGCGGCGTGTTCTCGTTCCTGCCGCAGGCCGGGCTCCCCGAGCACCTCGAGCTGTTCGTCACCCCGCACGGGCTCGACCTCGGGCGGGTGGCGGAGGCGGCGGGCGCGGGGCACGTCCGGGTGGAGCGGGCGGCGG
>DATLZM010000318.1:0-1130 GCA_035573995.1 Actinomycetota bacterium
TCCGCTTCGAGCAGGGCCGCACGGTGCCCGCCGGCTACCGGGAGGCGAGGATCCTGGGCTGACCGGGGCCCGGACGTCGGCGCGCTGAGGCGCGCGACCGTTCAGCGCGGGGGCGGCCGCCTCTCGCGGGGGCCTGCGGTCGACCGCGGCCGCCGACGTCCCGAGGAGCCTCGCCACCTCGGCCCCCGCCAGCCCAGGACCTCACGGAGGATCAGCACCGCCCGCTGCCTCGGCGGGAGCCGCTGGGGCGCGGCGACGAAGGCGAGCCGCACGCTCTCCCTGCGCTCCACGACCTCGGCGCGGTCGGCGTCCTCGGCGAGGAGGAACCGGTCCCGTGCCGGGCGGACCCAGGCGTCCTCGGCCTCGGATCCTCCCGCCGGGTGGTCGTTCCGGACGACAACCTCCATCATAGAGGCGGGCCCGCGGCGGAGGCCGCGGGCCGCTCGCGTCCGAGGGTCGGCCGTGGGCGGCGGGCCGACCCATGAGGTCCGGGGCCGCCCCACGCGTCGAACGATACGGAGGGGCGTGTCGGCCCCGCGGCGACCCGCGGGGGCCATGACGCCCGGAGGGCCCCGATCACCTGCCGGTCCGCCGCGGGGCGGTGGGGGCGTCGGGCCGGGGGAGGAGGATCGAGGGATGGCGGGGGACGACGTGGACGCGCTCCGCTGCGTCATGCGCGGGACGGTGGTCGGGCCCGACGACCCCGGCTACGACGAGGGGAGGGTCCGGGGGGCCTACCCGGGCGGGACCTGGGAACGGCTCCGGGTCGTGAAGCGCCGCTACGACCCCGGGAACCTGTTCCGGGTGAACCGGAACGTGCCGCCCGCCGGCGGGGGTGGCCCCACACGCACCGGATCGGGACCGATCCCCTCCTGGCAGGATGGGTCGTCCCGCCCGGGATCGGAGGTGGGACGGTGACGACGAACGCCATCGAGACCGAGGATCTCGCCAAGGGCTTCGGGCGGGTGCGGGCTCTGGACGGGATCGACCTGTCGGTCCGGGAGGGCACCGTGTTCGGCCTGCTCGGCCCCAACGGCGCGGGCAAGACCACGACGATCCGGGTGCTCTCGACCCTCCTCCGGCCCGACCGGGGTCGGGCGTGGGTGGGCGGGCACGACGTGGTCCGGGAC
>DATLZM010000319.1:0-3051 GCA_035573995.1 Actinomycetota bacterium
TCCGCTTCGAGCAGGGCCGCACGGTGCCCGCCGGCTACCGGGAGGCGAGGATCCTGGGCTGACCGGGGCCCGGACGTCGGCGCGCTGAGGCGCGCGACCGTTCAGCGCGGGGGCGGCCGCCTCTCGCGGGGGCCTGCGGTCTACGGGCTGGCCTCGAGCGCGGGCGGGAGGTCGAACAGCGGGAACAGCGACCCGGTGTCGAGGTGGAACGCGATCCCCGCGATCCTCCCTCCGGCCACGTCGAGCACCTGGAGCGACCAGGGGTCGAGCACGCCGCGCCGCTCCCCGGGCTTGTAGTGACCGAACGCCGGGGCGCCGTTCGCCCTAGTGGGGACGAGGCGGGAGCCGAGGCACCCGATCCCCGGGCCCAGGCACCAGCGGCGGATGTCCTCGTGGGTGCGGAGCCACAGCCGGTACGGCGGCATGGTCCACGCCGCGTCCTCGTGGAGGAGGGAGGTGAGCGCGTCGAGGTCGTAGCGCTCGAACGCGTCGACGTAGCGCTCCAGCAGGTCGCGCTCCTCCTCGGCCATCGGAGGTGATCCGCCCAGCGGTTCGCGCGTCGCGGCCAGGGCCGCCCGGGCGCGCTGGAGGGCGCTGTTGACCGCGGCCACGGACGTCCCGAGGAGCCCCGCCACCTCGACCGCCCGCCAGCCCAGGACCTCGCGGAGGATCAGCACCGCCCGCTGCCTGGGCGGGAGCCGCTGGAGCGCCGCGAGGAAGGCGAGCCGCACGCTCTCCCTGAGCTCCACGACCTCGGCGGGGTCGGCGTCCTCGGGGAGGAGGAGCCGGTCGGGTGCGGGGAGCACCCACGCGTCCTCGGCCAGCGGTTCCCCGAGGGCGTCGGCGGCGGTGCCCGGGGGGCCGAGGTCCGCCGGGAGGGCCCGCCGTTCCCTCCCCCGGAGGAGGTCGAAGCAGACGTTCGTGGCGATCCGGTAGAGCCAGGTCCGGAGCGACGCTCGCCCCTCGAAGCCGGCGAGCCCGCGCCACGCCCGGAGGAACGTCTCCTGGACCGCGTCCTCGGCCTCGAACGGGGAGCCGAGCATCCGGTAGCAGTAGGCCGTGAGCTCCGACCGGTGCCGCTCGAGGAGTTCCTCCGGCCCGCCCGTCCGCTCCTCCGGCATCTGGTAGCCTCCTCCCGCCGGGTGGTCGTTCCGGACGACAACCTCCATCATAGAGGCGGGCCCGCGGCCGAGGCCGCGGGCCGCTCGCGTCCGAGGGTCGGCCGTGGGCGGCGGGCCGACCGATGAGTCCGGGGTGTCCCGCGCGTCCAACGGTACGGAGGAGCGTGTCGGCCCCGCCGCGGCCCGCGGGGCCATGACGCCCGGGAGACCCATCGCCCGCCTGTCCGTCGCGGGCCGGTGGGGGGCGTCGAGCTGGGGAGGAGGGTGGAGGGATGGCAGCGAGCCACGTGGACGCACTCCGCCGCGTCATGCGCGGGACGGTGGTCGGGCCCGACGACCCCGGCTACGACGAGGCGAGGGCCGTTTTCCACGGCGGCATCGACCGGCGACCCGCGGCCGTGGTCCGCCCCGCCGGAGCCGGGGACGTCGCGGCCGCGGTCCGCTTCGCGGCGGCGGCGGGCCTGGAGCTCGCGGTACGGGGCGGCGGCCACAGCCCGGCGGGCCACGGGACGTCCGAGGGCGGTCTGGTGCTCGATCTCCGGGACCTGGACGAGCTCCGGGTGGACCTCGACGGACGCACCGCGTGGGCCGGCGCCGGCCTCACGGCCGCCGCCTACACCGCGGCCGTCGGCGAGCATGGGCTGGCGACGGGGTTCGGGGACACGGGGTCGGTCGGGATCAGCGGCATCACGCTCGCCGGCGGGATCGGGTTCCTCGTGCGCGGGACCGGGCTCACGGTGGACTCGCTCCTCGCGGCCGAGGTCGTGACCGCCGAGGGCGAGCGTCTCGTGGCCGACGAGGGCCACCACCCCGACCTGTTCTGGGCGCTCCGCGGCGGTGGTGGCAACTTCGGCGTCGTCACGCGCCTGCGGTACCGGCTCCACGGGCTCCCGGGCGTCGTCGGAGGCATCCTGGTCCTGCCGGCCACGCCGGAGGTGGTGGCCTCGTTCGTCTCCCTGGCGGAGGAGGCCCCCGAGGAGCTCTCGACGATCGTGAACGTGATGCCGGCCCCACCGCTGCCCGGCCTCCGGGAGGAGCACGTGGGCCGGCCGTCGGTCTTGGCGTTCCTGTGCTACGCGGGGGACGAGGACCGGGGCGAGCGGGCCGTCGCCCCCTTCCGCGCCCTCGCGCCAGCCCTCCTCGACGCCGTCCGTCCGATGAAGTACCCGGAGATGTACCCGCCGGAGGACGGGTCCTACCGCCCGACCGCGGTGGCCCGGACCGGGTTCGCGGACCGGGTCGGCGAGGACGGGGCCGAGCGGATCCTCGAGGCGCTCGCCACCTCCGACGCCCCGCTCCGGGCCGTCCAGCTCCGGGCGTTGGGGGGCGCGATGGCTCGGGTCCCGGCGGATGCCACGGCGTTCGCCCACCGCTCCCGCCGCCTGATGGTGAACGTCGCCGCGTTCTACGAGGGGCCTGAGGACCTGCCTGCGCGGCGCGCGTGGGTCGAGGAGCTCTCGGCGGCGCTCACCGGAGGACCCGGTGCCTACGTCGGGTTCCTGGGCGAGGAGGGCGAGGCGAGGGTCCGGGAGGCCTACCCGGACGGGACCTGGGAACGGCTCCGGGTCGTGAAGCGCCGCTACGACCCCGGGAACCTGTTCCGGGTGAACCAGAACGTGCCGCCCGCCGGCGGGGGTGGCCCAGCACGCACCGGATCGGGACCGATCCCCTCCTGGCAGGATGGGTCGTCCCGCCCGGGATCGGAGGTGGGACGGTGACGACGAACGCCATCGAGACCGAGGATCTCGCCAAGGGCTTCGGGCGGGTGCGGGCCCTGGACGGGATCGATCTGTCGGTCCGGGAGGGCACCGTGTTCGGCCTGCTCGGCCCCAACGGCGCGGGCAAGACCACGACGATCCGGGTGCTCTCGACCCTCCTCCGGCCCGACCGGGGTCGGGCGTGGGTGGGCGGGCACGACGTGGTCCGGGAC
>DATLZM010000320.1:0-2517 GCA_035573995.1 Actinomycetota bacterium
GGCGGGTCCGGGCCCGCCACGGGAGGGGGCGGCGCGAGGCCTACGGGCGGTCCCGCGCCCACACCGTGACGTGGCTGGATGGCCGCCCGACCGTCGAGGGCGTGGAGGCCGACGACCACGAGGCCTCCCGCTCCCTGCTCAGCCTGGTGAAGGGCCCGGACGGGCGGGTGGTCCGGCGGCCCGAGGAGCTCCCGGAGGGCTACGCGGGTTTCCTCCTCGTCGACCACGCCTCGGAGATCCGGGCGCCGTACTCCCGACGCGGGCTCGCCGCGAAGGTGCGGGAGGACGATCTCGAGGCCTGGGTGCGGCTGGCGGTGCTCCGGGCCCGCACCCTGGGGCGGTGGCCGCCGGAGGGACGGGGCTCCGGGGGCCGGCGAGCGGCGGGCCGGATCCGGGCCGGCGGCCGCAGGGGCCTCACGGCTCCGGCGAGCCGCCGCACCCCGGCGGGCCGCCCGATGCCCTCGCTCGCCGCGCTCGAGGACCTGCGCGACCGCCTCTCGGTGGAGGACCTCCGCCGCTTCCTCCTCGGCTACGGGGCCGTGACCAACTACGACCGGCGGCTCGAGGAGCTGTGGGGGAAGGTCCGGCGCGAGGTCGACCTGGAGCGGGGCGACCACCGGGACGCCCTGATCGACTGGCTGCGCCACTGGGGGTGTCGGCACCTCCGCATCCGGGACCACGCCGAGACCTCGGCCGCGCTGCTCGCGTGGTGGAGGGAGCGAGGCGGCTCCCTCCCCGGCCGCGACCGTGACCTGCTCGACCTGCGGCCGGAGGAGCTGGAGGCGCTGGCCCGGGCGTTCGACGCGCTGGCCGGGCGCGTCGCCGCGTCCCGTGAGCGGATGGGGAGGCCGGCGGCCGTGCGCGTCGGCCCCACCGCGGCGGCCAAGGCGTTGTTCGCGCTCAGGCCTCGCACCTGCCCGCCCTGGGACGAGCCCATCCGCGCGGGGCTCGGCTTCGGGGCGGACGGCGCGGCCTACCGCCGGTTGCTGGAGGCCGGCGCCGAGGCCCTCCGCGGGTTCGCCGCCCAGGTCGGTATCCCACCCGCGGAGCTCCCGCGGCGCCTGGGGCGGGAGGGCTCCACGCTCGCCAAGCTCCTGGACGAGTACCTCTGGGCCCGCGTCACCCGCGGGATCGGATGAGCGGAGGCTCCTGGCGCGCCGCCGTTCAGCCCCGTGCGCGGCCCCTTCGAGGAGGCTGTGTTACTCCGTACGACATGCCGAGGAGGTCCAAGGTCGTGACGGTCTCCCTCCCGCCGGAGGACGCCTCCGAGCTCGAGCGCATGGCGCGCGAGGAGGGACGGAACCGGAGCGACCTGGTCCGCGAGATGCTCCGGGTCTACCGCGTCTACCGGGAGACCGGGAGGTTCGAGGTCCTCCAGCGCTACGGCGCGGCGCGGGCCAGGGCACTCGGCATCCGCGACGAGCGGGACGTCGAGCGGCTCATCCGGGAAGCCCGGGCCGGGTGAGGGCCGTCCTCGACACCGACGTCCTGGTCTCGGCGTTCATCTTCCCCGGCGGAGCGCCGGAGGCCGCCTACCGCGCCGCGATCGAGGGCAGGGTGGAGCTCGTCACCTCGCCGCCTCTGCTGGCGGAGCTCGGCCGGGTCCTCTCGGAGAAGTTCGGGTGGGAGGAAGGTCGGGTCGAGGAGGCGCTCGCGCAGGTGATCCGGATCGGGACCCTGGTCCGCCCCCGCCGCGCCCTCGCCGTGGTCCGGGCCGACCCCGCCGACGACCGCGTGCTCGAGGCCGCCCTCGCCGGCGATGCGGGGGTCATCGTCGCGGGCGACCGCCACCTGCTCGCCCTGCGGTCGTGGCGGGGCATCGACGTGCTCGACCCACGGGCCTTCCTCGAACGGCTCGCGCGCACATGAGCACCGGGGGGTCGATGGGCTCCGGCGGAAGCGCGGCGGCGCGGATCGTCCCGGCACCACGGAGGACCGGGGCCCACCGCCGAGCCACTTGACCGGGTGGTTGCCGTCGAGAGCGTCCCCCCTGGTCCCCGTGTGGTACAACCCGCGGCGATGGCACTTCACCCTGCCTCGTGGTCCGAGGGCGCGCGCGGCCTGCGTGCCAAGGAGGCCTGCTGCCGGGTCGCCCCGTGCGCTGCCCTCGCGGACGGCCCCCGCGCCCCGGGGACCTCCCCCCAACCCATGGAGGGACCGGTGACCCCGGCGCGGCTCGACGAACGGGTCCAGAGGCTCCTCGGCCGGCTGGCGGAGGGGCTCCGGCGGCTGTACGGGGACCGGCTGCGGGGTGTCTACGTCTTCGGCTCATACGCGCGCGGGGCGGCGGACCCCGAGTCCGACCTCGACGTGCTCGTGGTGCTCGAGGATCTCGCCCGCTACGGCGACGAGGTGGACCGGACGAGCGAGCTCGTGGGGGAGGTCTCGCTCGAGTACGGCATCGCGGTCAGCCGCGTGTTCGTCCGGGAGCGGGAGTGGCGGGAGGCGGCTTCTGCCTTCCTCGCGAACGTCCGGGACGAGGCCGTCAGGGTGTGAACGAGAGCACCACGCCGTCGG
>DATLZM010000321.1:0-4636 GCA_035573995.1 Actinomycetota bacterium
GCGGGACGGCGGCCGGGCCGCCGGCCCCGGCCCCCACCGGCGGCCGGGTCCCGAGCACGACGACGGTGCCGACCTGCATCAGGTCCCCCCAGGCCTGGGCCACGCCCCGCTCCGGGCTCCCCGGGACCTGCCGGGCCCCGGCCTCCCCGCGGAGCTGCCAGAAGAGCTCCGCCACCTTCATGAGCCCCGCCGCCGCGATCGGGTTCCCCACGCCGAGCAGCCCGCCCGAGGGGCAGGAGGGCAGGTCGCCGTCGCGGTCGAGCACGCCGTCCCGGGCCGCCTCCGGGGCCTTGCCCCGCTCGAACAGGAGCAGCCCCTCGAGGTGGTGGAGCTCCTTGTAGTCGAAGGGGTCGTAGGGCTCGGCGACGTGGATCTCCCGCCGGGGATCGGTCACGCCCGCCATCGCGTAGGCCATCCGGGCCGCGTCCGCCACGTACTCGGGGAACACGAGGTCGCGGTTGGTCCAGTAGGCGGTGTCGAGGTTCCAGCCAACCCCCTGGACCCACACCGGCCGCTCGGTGATCCGCCGGGCCGCCTCCTCGCTCGCCATCACGACCGCCACCGCGCCGTCGGAGACCGGCGAGACGTCGAGCCGCTGCACGGGCCAGGCGAGGACCTCCGAGGCCAGGACGTCGTCGACGGTGAGGTCGGCCCGCCCGAGCTGCGCCGCGGGGTGGTCGGCCGCGTTCCGCTTGTTCTTCACCGCCACCCTCGCGATGTCGCGCTTCTCGATCCCGTGGACCGCCATGTACCGCTGCATCTCGAGCGCGAAGATCCAGAGGAGGTTGGGGCCGAGCGGCCGCTCGAGGACGTTGTCGAAGATCGTGAGGAACGCGCCCTGGGGGTGCGGTTGGCAGGAGGACATCTTCTCCTCGGCCACGACGAGGACCACGTCGGCGAGCCCGGAGGCGACCGTGTACCAGCCCTGGATCGCGGTGAACACGCCGGTGCCCCCGCCGACGAAGCTCCGGATGAAGGGCTTGCCGTAGGCCCCGCAGCCCTCGGCCAGGTACTCCCCCTTGCGGTGGACGCCGTCGAACGCGTCCGGGGCCGAGCCCAGGCAGACCGCGTCGACGTCGGCGAGGCCGAGCCCGCAGGAGTCGAGGGCCGCCTTCGCGGCCTCCCACGAGAGCTCCTTGCCGGTCTCGAGGGCCCGCCGCACGAAGCGGGTCATCCCGGCGCCGACCACGGCCACCGGCCGGCTCATCCCGCCTCCTCCGCCCGCAGCACCGCCACCGCCGCCGAGTCGGAGGGGAACCCCCGCCAGGACTGCGCCACCGCGACCCGGGCGCCCGGGACCTGGCTCCGGCCCGCCTCCCCGCGGAGCTGCGCCACGCAGGCCGAGAGCCGGGCCAGGCCGGCCCCCTCCCCGAGGTGCCCCTCGCCGAGGGCGCCGCCCGAGGGGTTCACCCGGGACGTCCCGTCCCGGTCGAACCGCCCCGCCTCGAGCATCCCGCCGGCCTGCCCCTCCGGGGCCAGCCCCAGCGCCTCCAGGTGGAGGAGCGCCCGGTAGGAGAAGGCGTCGTCCAGCTCGACCACGTCCACCGAGGCCGCCGGCTCCTCGATCCCGGCCTGCCGGTAGGCCATCGCGGCGGCCCGCGCCACCGCCGTCGCCCGGCCCCAGTCCCGGGTCTCGAGCGAGGACGACCCGTTGCACCAGCCGACCCCCGCCACCCACACCGGCCGGTCGGTGAGATCCAGGGCCCGCTCCCGGGCGGCCAGGACCACGACCACGGCGCCGTCGGCCGGGGACGCGACGTCGAGCGACCGCAGCGGCCAGGAGATCGGCGGCGACCCCCGGACCTCCTCCGGCGTGAGGTCGGCGGCGTAGGCGGCCCGGGGGTTGGCGAGGGCCGTCCGGCGGTGGCGGGCCGCCACCAGCGCGCACCGCTCCTCGGTCTCGCCCGAGCGCTCGAGGTAGCGAAGCATGTCGAGCCCGGCGAGGGCCGCGACCGGGACCTCGAGGGGCCGGTTCCAGATCGGATCCAGGGCGAACCGCTCGACGCGCCCGGGGGTGCGGACGTCGGAGGCCTTCCGGTGGCCCTCCACCGCCACCACCCGGGCGACCCCCGAGCGGATCAGCATCACGGCCGTGGCCACCCCGTGGAGCCCGTCGGCCGTGACCGTCTGGACCGGGCGGCGGACGGCCCCGAGCTGATCGGGCACGTACTCGTCGAAGATGCTCGTGCCCTCCTCGAGGTCCTCGGAGACGCACACGAACGAGTCCACGTCCCGCCGGGGGTCGATCCCCGCCTCCGCGTAGGCGCGGCGGGCGGCCTCGTGCATGAGCTCCTTGTAGGAGACGCCCGCGAACCGGGGGGCGAAGCCCGCGTGGCCGACCCCGACCACCGCGACCGAACCGTCCACCACCTCCGTGTTATACCCGAGCGCGAGCGCCAGGCGCTCGGGCCGGAGCTCCACCGGGTCAGGCGACCGGGTGGCGCGAGGCCCCGGCGCCCGCGGGGTCCGCCGAGCTCCCCGGCGGCGAGGCCGCCCCGGGGCGGAGGGGGATCGAGACCGATACGGTCGTCCCGAGGCCCGGGTGGCTCGCGAACGCGACCCGGCCCCCCAGCTGCTCGACGGTGCCCCGGACGACGTGCAGGCCGAGGCCGAGCCCGCCGAACCGCCGCGTCGCGGACTGGTCGGCCTGGAAGAACGGCTCGTAGACGCGGTCCTGGACCCTGGGGTCGATCCCGACCCCACCGTCGCGGACCCGGATCCGGAGCCACCCGCCCTCGGCCCGCACCGCGACCTCCACCTCCCCGCCGCCGGGGGAGTACTTGAGGGCGTTCTCCACGAGGTTCTCGACCACGTGGGCCAGCCGGCCCGCGTCGCTCTCGACGAGGGGGAGGCCCGGGGGCACGTCGAGCCGGACCCGGCCGGCGGCCTCGGGGAGCGCCTCGACCGCCGCGGCGACGAGCGCGCCGACATCGAACGTCGAGGGCTCGACGGGACGGTCCCCCCGTTCGAGCTCGGCCGCGGCGAGGAGGTTGCGCACGAGGCGCGAGAGGCGATCGGCCTGCCGCTCGATGGCCCGGAGGAACTCGTCGCGAGCGCTCGGGTCGTCGGCCGCGCCCGGCCGCCTGAGGGTCCGGACGTAGCCGAGGATCGAGGTGAGCGGGGTCCGGAGCTCGTGGGAGGCGGCCGCCACGAGGTCGTCCTTCGCCCGGTTCAGCTCCCGCAGCCGCTCGACCGCCTCCTGCTCGCGGGCCAGGAACCCGGCCAGGCGGGCCGCCTGCTCGCGGAGGTGCTCGTTGCGGTGCCGGAGCTCGCGGGACGTCCGCACCGCGATGGGGATGATCGCGAGGTAGAGGACGACGAGCCCCGCGCCGAGCCCGAGCCAGAGGTCGAAGAGGAGCGGATCGACCTCGCCCCTCACCACATCGGCGTCCTGGTACAGCTCCCCCACCGCGACCGGGGGGCCGGTCCCGGCGGGGCGGAGGGGGGCGTAGGTGGCGAACAGGCGGGACGCGATCGGCCGCTCCGCCCGCTCCTCGGGCTCCCCGAGGTCCGTGAGCTCGGTGCGGAGCGCGCCCGCGAGCACCTCCCGGAGCTCGGGCACCTCCTCGGGGAAGCGGCGGCCGACGAGCGCGGGCAGGTCGGAGAACACGATGGTCCCGTCGGGGGCCCACACCTTGACGCGCACGTCGCGGGCGGAGATGACGGAGCGCTCCACGAGGGACCGGATCCGCTCGTACTCGGCGCCCCGGACCGGCTCGGAGAGGTCGACGCCCTCGAACATCGGCGCGAGGACCGAGTCGATCACGAACCGGGCGTGGAACACGGCCATCTCCTCGGCGTTCCGCCGGACGGTCCGGGCGGCCAGGAGCGAGAGGAGGCCGCCGATCACGGCGAACGCGACCAGGCTCGCGATCGCGAACCACGCCACGACCCTGGGCTCGCGGGATGCGTCGTCCGTCCCCATCCCATGGAGCATCGGCAGCCCGCGCCGCTCGGATGAGCGCCGCCCGGCGTCAGCCCGCGGCCCCGTCGACGCCGTCTTCCGGCGGCTCGGCTGCGCGTCGGGCGGCGAGCCGACGCTCCACGTACGGCTGGCCGAAGAAGGCGGCCGCGGCGAGCAGGTAGAAGCCGGCGAGCCCGAGGATCCCCGGCCGGAACCCGACGGGGAGCATGGCCGGCAGGAGCGCCCCCACCACCCAGGCGAGCTGGAACGCCACCTCGTAGCGGACGAACACCCGCCCCAGGGCGCCGCCGGGCGCGTGCCGCTGCATGAGCGCCTGGAAGGCGAGCCGTCCGAACTCGGTGGCGGCCCCCACGGCGGCCGCGAAGACCGCGAGGACGGGGAGGGCGAAGGCCTGGAACGCGATCAGGGCGCCCAGGCCCGCCCCCAGCACGCAGCCCACGACCACGGCCTCCTCCCGGAGCGTGGCGGGGAGCCGGGGGGCCAGGAGGTCGGCCACGAACCCACCCCCGGTCCCGGCGGCGGCGAGGACGCCGAACCACCAGGCGGGCAGGCCCTCCCGCCGGAGCGCGAAGGCCAGGAGGAACAACAGGAAGCCGGAGGCCGCCCGGAGCCCGGCCCCTCCGATCGCGGGCGCGGTCAGGGCGGGGATCCTCCCCCGGGGGCCCACCTCGCCGAGCCGGCCCCGCAGGCGCGGGTGGGGCAGGCGGAGCG
>DATLZM010000322.1:0-3895 GCA_035573995.1 Actinomycetota bacterium
GGGCCGAGCCGCTCGCGGGTGTCCACGCCGCGGACCCCGTCGAAGTAGTCGTTGGCGAGGTTCACGCCGAGCTGGAGCCCGAGCGCGACGAGGAGCGCCGCCGCCACGCGCCAGGCCTCCGGGCGCACGTCGGCGGCGGCCGTCCCGACGACCACGGGCACCAGGCCCGCCCCCAGGGTCCGGGGCCTGGCCCCCTCGACCCAGGCCCGGAGCCCCCCGGCCGCCCGGCCGGTCCCCGGATCCACGGCCGTGCCGTCCCCTCGCATCGGCCGCCGGTCAGGGCCGGCGGGGGAACCTCGAGAAGTCCGGCGGGCGCTTCTCGAGGAACGCGTCGCGGCCCTCCTGGGCCTCGTCGGTCATGTAGTAGAGGAGCGTGGCATCGCCGGCGAGCTGCTGTATCCCCGTGAGCCCGTCGATGTCGGCGTTGAACCCCGCCTTGAGCAGCCGCAGGGCGAGGGGCGAGAGCTGGAGCATCTCCCGGCACCAGGCCACGGTCTCCTCCTCGAGCCGCGCGAGCGGGACGACGGCGTTCACGAGGCCCCACTCGAGGGCCTGCCGCGCGTCGTAGCGCCGGCAGAGGAACCAGACCTCCTTGGCCCGCTTCAGCCCGATGGTCCTCGCCAGGAGCCCCGCCCCGAACCCCGCGTCGAACGAGCCGACCCGGGGACCGGTCTGCCCGAAGACCGCGTTCTCGGCGGCGATCGTGAGGTCGCAGACCAGGTGGAGCACGTGCCCGCCCCCGATCGCGTAGCCGGCCACCATGGCCACGACGGGCTTCGGGAGCCGGCGAATCTGGACGTGGAGGTCGAGGACGTTCAGCCGGCCGATCCCCCGCTCATCGCGGTAGCCGTCGTCGCCCCGCACCCGCTGGTCGCCGCCGGAGCAGAACGCGAGGGGGCCCCGTCCCGTGAGGATGATGGCCCCGATCCCGGGGTCGTCGCGGGCGAGGTCGAAGGCCCGCGAGAGCTCGAAGAGGGTCTTCGGGCGGAAGGCGTTCCGCACCTCCGGCCGGTCGATCGTGATCTTCGCGATGCCCTCCGCGGTCTCGTAGGCGATGTCCTCCCACTCGCCCTGGGGGCGCCAGTCGAGGGCCGGCCGGATCGGGTCGCCGCCGACGCCCTCGGCTGCCCCGCTCGTGCTCCTCCGCGTCTCATCCATGGGACCATCCACTCCGAGAGCGTTCGCTCGTACGGTCCGCTAGCCTAGCCGATATGTCCCGGCACGGGCAGCGGGGACCCCAGGCCAGGGCGGGCATCGCGTCCGCCGCCCGGGGTCTGCGGCGGCTCCACCCGGGGGACCTGGTCGCGGTCGACCTCCCGCCGGGGCCTGCGTGGCTCGCGGCGCTGGAGACGGCGCTCGAGGCCGGTGCCGCGGTGCTCCCCCTCGACCCCCGCCTGGCCGGTCCCGAGCGCGACGAGCTCCTGGCGCGGGCCAGGCCGACCCACGCCTTCGACGGGGAGGAGCTGGTGGCGCTCGGCGGAGGCCTCCCGGTGAATCGGGCGGTCCGCCTCGTCGTGGCCACGTCGGGGAGCGGGGGGAGGCCCAAGCTCGTGGAGCTCACCCTGGGGGCGGTGGAGGCGGCCGCGCGGGCCTCGAGCGAGGCGTTGGGCGCCGGGCCGACCGACCGCTGGCTCTGCTGCCTCCCCCCGGCCCACGTGGGCGGCCTCCTGGTCCTCCTCCGGGGCGTGCTCCTCGGCGCGCCGGTCGTCGTCCACCCCCGGTTCGACCCGGCCGCCGTGGACGCCGAGCCCGGGGTCGCCTTCGTGTCCGTGGTCCCGACGATGCTCCTGCGGCTCCTCGACGCTGGCGTCGACCTCACGCGGTTCCGGGCGGTCCTGGTCGGCGGCGCGGCGACCCCGCCGGGGCTCGCGGAGCGGGCGGGGGCGGCGGGGGCGCGGATCGTCCGGACCTACGGCTGCACCGAGAGCTGCGGGGGAGTGGTCTATGACGGACTACCGCTCAGAGCCACCGAGGTGAGGATCGGGGAGGGGGGCGAGGTCCTCCTCCGGGGCCCCACCCTGATGCGGGGCTACCTCCGCGACCCGGCCTCGACCGCGGCGACGCTCGTCCGCGGCTGGCTCCGCACGGGCGACGGTGGCCACCTCGATCCTCGGGGCCGCCTGGTGGTGGACGGCCGCCTGGACGAGGCGATCCGAACCGGCGGGGAGCGGGTGTGGCCGCAGGAGGTGGAGGCCGCGCTCGCCGACCACCCGGGGATCGCCGAGGTGGCCGTCGCCGGCCGGCCGGACCCCGAGTGGGGGGAGCGGGTGGTGGCGTTCGTCGTCCCGCGCGACCCGGCCCGTCCGCCCTCGCTCGAGGACCTCCGGGCGCACGCGGCGGGGAGGATCGCCCGGTTCAAGGTCCCGCGGGAGCTCGTGGTGGTGGACGCCCTCCCCCGGACGTCCTCGGGCAAGGTGCGCCGGGCGGCCCTGCCCGGCTAGCGGTCCGCGGCTCAGATCCGCACCGCGCCGTGCTTCACCGCGAAGACCACGGCCTCGAGCTTCGAGTGCACGCGGAGCTTGGCGAGGGCGTTGCGGATGTGGGTCTGCACGGTCTGGGGGCTGATGGACAGCCGCGCCGCGATGTCCTCGTTCCTGAGCCCCTCCGCGAGGAGCTGCAGGATCTCCCGCTCGCGATCGGTGAGCTGGGAGAGGAGCTGCTGGGCCTCCCGCCGCACCTCGCGCTCCCGCGCCACCTGCTGGAGGATCCGGGTGAGCGTGAAGGGGTCGATCAACACCTCCCCCTCGGCCGCGGCCTTGGCGGCCGCCAGGACCTGGTCGGCGGCCTCGTCCTTCCCGAGGAACCCCGAGGCGCCCGCCTCGACGGCCTCGACGAGCAGCCGGTCCTCGTCGTGCGCGGTCATGATCACGACCTTCGTCCCGGGCGAGCGCTCCTTGATCCTCCGGGTGGCCTCGATCCCGTCCACGGGTCCCTTGAAGACGACGTCCATCAGGACCACGTCCGGACGGTGCTCCTCGCACAGCCGGACGGCCTCCTCTGGGTCGTGGACCGGCGGCGCCACCAGGGCGAGCTCCGGGTCCCGCTCGACGACCATGGCGAGGGCGTCGGTGAGGATCCTGTGGTCGTCGCAGATTAGGAGCGACACCTCCCGTCCCGTCCCGCTCACCCCGAGGGCCCCCCCTCCTCGCTCCCCGGTAGCGCGACCCGCAGCATGGTACCCCGACCGGGAGCCGGTTCCGCCGTGATGCGCCCCCCGTGGGCCTCCACGTGCGCGCGGCAGATGAAGAGCCCCAGGCCCGCGCCGGGGACGTCCTCGTAGCCGGGCGGACGGAACCGGGAGAAGCGCTCGAACACCCGGCCCCGGATCTCCGGGGCGATCCCGGGACCGCCGTCCACGACCTCGATCACCGCCTGTCCGTCCGGTCCGCGGTAGGCCCGGACCTCGATCGGCTCGTCGGGAGGGGAGAACTTGACCGCGTTGTCCACGAGGTGCCTGACCACCTCGGTGAGCCGCTCCCGGTCCACGGGGGCCGTGAGCGCCGGGTCCACGTCGACCGCCACCGGGTGCCCGCGGAGCTCCGCCCCCCACACCGCCTCCTCCACGATCCGGCCGACGGGCTCGGGGCGGAGGTGGTAGGCGATGCGCCCCGCGTCGATCCGGAGGACCGTCGAGGTCTCCTCGGCGACGAGCGAGAGCCTGGCGGCCTCCTCGTCGATCAGGCGGAAGAACTCCCGGCGCTCGCGGTCGCCCATCGAGTCGTACATCCGTGAGCCCGTCGAGGCCAGGCCCTTCACCGACATGAGCGGGTTCCTCAGCTCGTGGACGATCGCGTCGACGAGGTCCGCCCTGCGACCGGCGTCGCCGGGCGGGTCCTCCGCCCCGCGGCCCC
Organism: Actinomycetota bacterium; assembly: GCA_035573995.1. Lineage (GTDB taxonomy): Bacteria > Actinomycetota > UBA4738 > UBA4738 > HRBIN12 > DATLZM01. Next base: position 3,852 of record DATLZM010000322.1, read on the forward strand.
CCGAGGGCCGGGCCGTCCGGCGACCGGCGGCCCCCGGGGGCTCG
>DATLZM010000323.1:0-2358 GCA_035573995.1 Actinomycetota bacterium
CCCTGATCGGGCCCGCCACCACGGCCCCCGGCGCCGCCACCACCCGCACCCGGCGGTCGACCGCGAACGGCGGGTACGCCCCGGGCCCGAGCCGGATCACCGCGCCGGGGGGCGCCGCCGAGATCGCGGCCTCGACGGAGCCGCCCGCCCGGACCTCCACCACCGCGGGCCGGGAGGCGACCGCGACGCCCCCCGCGAGCGCCGCCGCGAGGCCCAGGGCCGCGGCGGCCCGCCTCACCGCTGCGCCCCCGCGAGCAGCCCCTGCACGAAGTACCGCTGGAACGCGAAGAACACCACGAGCGGGACGAGCATCTGGAGGAACGCCCCGGGCGCGATCACCGTGATGTTCGAGCCGAACTGCCGCAGCTCCTCGCGGATCGCCACCGTGAGGGGGGCGGTGTCGGGCTTGGTGAACACCAGCGCCACCAGGAGGTCGTTCCACACCCACAGGAACTGGAAGATCAGGAGCGAGGCGATCGCGGGCGTCCCGAGCGGCAGGATCACCCGGGCGAAGATCTGGAGGTCGGTCGCCCCGTCCATCCGGGCTGCCTCGAGCAGCTCCTGGGGGATCCCGATGAAGAAGTTCCGCAGGAGGAAGATGGCGAACGGCAGGCCGAAGGCGAGGTGGAACAGGACCGCGCCCGGGATGCGGCCGAACAACCCGACCTCCGCGTAGAGGCGCGACACCGGGATCAGCGCGACCTGGAGCGGGACCACGAGCAGCCCCACCACCACCAGGAACAGGGGCTCCCGCCCGCGGAACGGGATCCAGGCGAACGCGTAGGCGGCGAGGGCCGCGACCGCCACCACGAGGAGGGAGGAGGGCACCGTGATCAGCACGGTGTTCCAGACCGAGCGGACCATCCCCGGGTCGTCGAGGAGCGCGCGGTAGTTCTCGATCGTGAGCCGGCTCGGGGCCGTGAGGGCCGTCCACCACCCGCTCTCCGCGTGGTCCGCGGCGGTCCGGAACGAGGAGACGAGGAGGCCGAACGTGGGGATGAGCCAGAACACGCCCACCACCGCGAGGACGATCGACACGGGCGCCCGGGTGACCGCCCGCATCGCCCGCGTCGAGAGCCGGGGGCCGGTCGCCATCACCCTTCCCTCCGGAACCGCCGGATGTTGAACGCCATCGCCGGGAGCACCAGCAGGAACAGGAACACGGCGAGCGCGCTCCCCAGCCCCTGGTCGTTGGCACCCCCGAACGACACCCGCCACATCTCGAGCGCGATCACGTTCGCGTCGTCCTGCACCGCCCCCGGCGCGATCACCAGCACGAGGTCGAAGATCTTGAGCACGTTGATCACGAGCGTCACGAACACCACGGCCACGACCGGCGCGAGGAGCGGGACCGTGATCCGTCGGAAGACCTGCCACTCGCTCGCCCCGTCCACCCGGGCCGCCTCGAGCACCTCGCGGGGGATCGCGGCGAGGCCCGCGGCGATCACCACCATCGCGAACCCCGCCCAGATCCACACGTAGGACACGATGATCGAGGGCGTGACCAGGGTCGGCCCGAGCCAGGCCACCCCGCCCCACGGCTCCCGGAAGGTGGCCTCGGTGAGCCGGAGCGCGTAGCTGCCGGCCGGGAGCCCCTCCAGGCGGAAGGACCCGTCTGGCCCCGTGGTCGTGGTCGCCACCACCCGGCCGTCCCGGACCGCCGCGACCTGCGCGCCGGGCAGGCCGAGCTCCGACGGATCGATCGCCCCACGCTCCCCCCCGCCCCCGCGCGTGAAGTCCAGCCACACCACCCCGGCGATCGCGTCCGGGGCCGCGGCCGGCTCCGCGGCGGGCGTCGCCTCGGGGGGCACGAGCTGGGGCGGGATCGCGACCAGGCCCAGGGCCACGGCGTCGCCGGGCGCGAAGGTCGAGGCGGTCTCGTACCCCCCGTGCGCCGGACGGAGGAGGGCGTCGTCGCTGGGCCGGGCCCCGGGGTAGGGCCCCGGCGGGCGGAACACGTGGACCACCCCCTGGAGCAACGCGTTCGCGAGCCCCCGCTGCGGCTGCAGCTCGTAGACGAGCCGCCAGATCACGCCCGTGGAGAGGAAGGAGATCGCCATCGGCATGAACACCGCGGTCTTGAACGCCGTCGACCAGCGGACCCGCTCGGTGAGCACGGCGAAGACGAGCCCCGCGGCCGTCACGACGGTCGGGGCCACCACCACCCAGATCAGGTTGTTCCTGAGCGCGGTCAGGGTCCGCCGCGCCTCGAACATCCGGCGGTAGTTGTCGAGGCCGACGAAGTGCTCGAAGGCCCGGTCGTACAGGCTCCGGTAGACCGTGAAGAAGATCGGGTAGACGACGAGAGCCCCCAGGACGAGCAGCGCGGGCGCGAGGAAGATGGCGATCCCGACCGCG
>DATLZM010000324.1:0-4326 GCA_035573995.1 Actinomycetota bacterium
ACGGTCTCCACGGCTGAGCCCGCGTCGGGTACGGTTGCCCATGGGTCCTCCTCTCCCGGTCGTGGGGAAGGTCTGCAACTGACCCCAGACTGGGGGGAGGACCCTCCTGCTTCAAGCATCACGAGGAGTTACTAGGCGGTCGAGGCGCCACGGGGTGCCGGGAGGGGGACCCCGGGCCCTCCGGCCACGGCCGGCCCCGTCGGTTCCCCACCGAAGACCGCGCCCGGGCCGGTGGGGTCTGCTACGATGCCCTCCCGAGGTGCAGAAGGCCCGGCGATACGTGTTCGTGACCGGAGGCGTGGCCTCCGGCCTCGGGAAGGGCATCACCACCGCCTCGCTGGGCCGGCTCTTCAAGGCCCGTGGCCTCAAGGTCACCCTCCAGAAGCTCGACCCCTACATCAACGTCGACCCGGGCACGATGAACCCCTTCGAGCACGGGGAGGTCTTCGTGCTCGACGACGGCGCCGAGACCGACCTCGACCTCGGCCATTACGAGCGCTTCACCGACGAGAGCCTCCATCGGGGCTCCAACGTGACCACCGGCGCCGTCTACCAGGCCGTGATCGCGAAGGAGCGGCGGGGCGATTACCTCGGCAAGACGGTCCAGGTGATCCCCCACATCACCGACGAGATCAAGGAGCGGATCCGCCGGCACGCGGAGGCCGAGGACGCCGACCTCGTGATCGTCGAGGTCGGGGGGACGGTGGGGGACATCGAGTCGCTCCCGTTCCTCGAGGCCATCCGGCAGCTCCGCAACGAGGTGGGCCGCGGCCGCTGCGCGTTCGTCCACGTCTCGCTGCTCCCGTTCATCGGCCCCACGGGGGAGCTCAAGACCAAGCCCACGCAGCACTCGGTCAAGGAGCTCCGGTCCCTGGGGCTCCAGCCGGACGCGATCGTGTGCCGCAGCGACCGCCCGATCGGACGGAACCTGAAGGAGAAGATCTCGCTGCTCTGCGACGTCCCGATGGAGGGCGTGATCTCGGCGGTCGACGCGGAGTCGATCTACGAGGTGCCCCTCGTCCTCCACGGCGAGGGGCTCGACGGGTACCTCGCCGGGCTCCTCGGCGTCGACCACGAGCCCGACCTCGGGGAGTGGCGGGCGCTGGTCGAGCGGATCCGGGCCGCGCGGGAGCCGGTGCGGATCGCGGTGGTCGGGAAGTACGTGAACCTCCGCGACGCCTACCTCTCGGTCCTCGAGGCGCTCAAGCACGGAGGGTTCCACCACGGGGTCCAGGTGGACGTGGCCTGGGTCGCGTCGGACGATCTCGCGGGCGACGGCGCCGAGGAGGTCCTCGGCGGGGCCGACGGGATCCTCGTGCCGGGGGGGTTCGGGGTCCGTGGCGTGGAGGGCAAGGTGGAGGCGATCCGGTTCGCGCGCGAGCGCGGGGTGCCGTTCCTCGGGATCTGCCTGGGGCTCCAGTGCGCGGTGATCGAGTTCGCGCGGGACGTCTGCGGCCTCGAGGACGCGAACTCGAGCGAGTTCGATCCGGCCACGCCGCACCCCGTGATCGACCTGCTCCCGGAGCAGAAGGACGTGACCGACCTCGGGGGCTCGATGCGCCTGGGGGCGCAGCCCTGCCACCTGGTGCCCGGGACGAGGGCCGCGGCGATCTACGGCGAGGCCGTGGTGTACGAGCGGCACCGCCACCGCTACGAGGTGAACCCCGCCTACCACGACGTGCTCCGCGAGCACGGCCTGGTCTTCTCGGGCCTCTCGCCCGATGGCCGCCTGGTCGAGGTCGTCGAGCTGCCCGACCACCCCTTCTTCCTCGCCGGGCAGTTCCACCCCGAGCTCCGGTCGCGGCCCACCCGGCCCCACCCGCTGTTCCGGGACTTCATCGGCGCCGCCGTCGCCTACCGGGCCGCCCGGGCGGAGCGACCGGTCGTCGTGGGTTGAGCCGGCCCGTGGCCGCCGGGGCGGAGGGGGGCCGGGCGCGGGAGGCGTTCCGCGGCCGGCGGTTCCGGGTCGAGGTCCTCGAGCGGCCCGACGGCGCCTACGAGGTCGCGCGGAGCCCGCGCGCGGCCGCGGTGGTGGCGATCAGGCCGGATGGCCGCGTGCTCCTGGTCCGCCACGATCGGCCGGCGATCGGGGGCGAGCTGCTCGAGCTCCCCGCGGGGCTCGTCGACGAGGGGGAGGATCCGGCGGCCTGCGCGGAGCGTGAGCTCCTCGAGGAGACCGGGCACCGGGCCCGGGGCCCGCTCCGCCCGCTCGGCGGCTTCTACTCCTCGGCGGGCCTCACCGACGAGCGGTTCGAGCTGTTCCTCGCCGAGGCGGAGGCCCGGCCATCCGGGGAGCCCGAGGCCGAGATCGCCGAGGTCCTCGCGGTGCCGCTCGAGGAGGCGATCGCCTGGGCCCGCGCCGGCCGCCTGGGCGACGCGAAGACGGCCCTCGGCCTCCTCCTCGCGGCGACCGCGGCGGGGGCCGGCGCGCGCTGAACGGGCGTTCGAGGTTCCGTCGGGGGTCGGCGCGGTCGGGTAGGCTTCGGGGTACCGGAGGGGAGGCTCGGCTCGTGATCATCGGCGTCCCGAAGGAGATAAAGGACAACGAGTACCGCGTGGCGCTCACCCCGGAAGGGGCCAGGGAGCTCGTCGACGCGGGCCACACGGTGCTCGTCGAGGAGGGCGCGCCGGACGGCTCGAACCTGCCGGCCGAGCGGTACAAGCGGGCCGGGGCGCACTTCGTGGCCAGCGCCGAGGACGTCTGGCGGCAGGCCGACCTGATCCTCAAGGTCAAGGAGCCGCAGCCCTCCGAGTACGCCTCGATGCGGGAGGGCCAGATCCTCTTCACCTACCTCCACCTGGCGGCCAGCCGCGAGCTCACGCTGGCCCTCCTCGAGCGGAAGGTCTCCGCCGTCGCCTACGAGACCGTCCAGCTCCCGGACGGCCGCCTCCCGCTCCTCGCGCCGATGAGCGAGATCGCGGGCCGCATGGCGCCCCACGTGGCGGCGCGGTTCCTCGAGAAGGAGCACGGGGGGCGGGGGATCCTCCTGGGCGGGGTGTCCGGCGTGCGGCCGGCGAAGGTGCTCGTCCTCGGCGCCGGGATGGCGGGCTCCAACGCGGCCTGGATCGCGGCGGGGATGGAGGCCGAGGTCATCGTGGTGGACAAGAACCTGGACAAGCTCCGGTTCATCGACCAGATCCACAAGGGCCGGATCGTGACGCTCATGTCCGACCGGCTCACGCTCGAGCAGCGGGTCCGGGAGGCCGACGTCGTGATCGGGAGCGTGCTGGTCCCCGGGGCGCGGGCGCCGGTCCTCGTGACCGAGGAGATGGTGGCCTCGATGCGGCCCGGGTCGGTCGTGATCGACATCGCGATCGACCAGGGCGGCTGCGTCGAGACCTCGCGGATGACTACCCACTCCGACCCCACGTTCGTGGTCCACGGGGTGGTCCACTACTGCGTGGGGAACATGCCGGGCGCCGTCCCCAACACCTCCACGTACGCGCTCACGAACGTCACCCTGCCCTACGTGATGGAGATCGCCTCCCGGGGCCTGGAGGACGCGGTGCGGGCCGATCCGGCCCTCGCCCGCGGCGTCAACACCTACGGGGGGGAGCTCACGAACGCCGCGGTCGCCGAGGCCCACGGGTTGCCCGGCACCCCGCTGTCGCGGGTGATCCCCGGCGCGCCCTGAGCCCGGAGGACGGACCCGTGCCGAGGGACCCCCTGGCGCAGCAGATCGGACGCTTCCTCGACCACCTCCGGGTGGAGCGGGGGCTCGCCGCGAACACCCTCGAGGCGTACCGGCGGGACCTGGCGCGGTACCGGGCGGTCCTGCTCCGCCGGGGCATCCGGGACGGCGCGATCGCGCGGGCGGACGACGTGCGGGGGTTCGTGGCGCACCTGTCGGCGGCCGTCCACCGGGACGGCCCGCGCTACCGGGCCTCGAGCGTGGCGCGCGCGCTCTCGGCCGTGCGCGCGTTCCACCGGTTCCTGGTCCGCGAGGGCCTGGCCGGGGACGATCCGAGCGCGGGGGCGGTCCGCCCCAGGCTCCCGCGGTCCCTCCCCCGGCCGATCTCGGCGGAGGACGCGGCCCGGCTCCTCGACGGGCCCCGCGACCCGTCGCCCGCGGGGCTGCGGGACCGGGCGATCCTGGAGCTCCTGTACGGCTCCGGGCTCCGCGTCTCTGAGCTCGTGGGCCTCGACGTGGACGACCTCGACCTCGAGGGGGGGAGCGTGCGGGTCCTGGGCAAGGGCGGGCGCGAGCGGGAGGTCCCGCTCGGCCGGGCGGCCCGGGACGCCGTGGCGCGCTACCTGGCGGCCGGCCGACCCGCCCTGGCGTCGGCGCGCTCGGGGGGCGCGCTGTTCCTCAACCGCCGCGGCGG
>DATLZM010000325.1:0-15668 GCA_035573995.1 Actinomycetota bacterium
ACGGTCTCCACGGCTGAGCCCGCGTCGGGTACGGTTGCCCATGGGTCCTCCTCTCCCGGTCGTGGGGAAGGTCTGCAACTGACCCCAGACTGGGGGGAGGACCCTCCTGCTTCAAGCATCACGAGGAGTTACTAGGCGGTCCGGGCGAGCTTCGTCCTAGCCCCGCTCGGACCCGCGGCCCGGGAGGAACACCCGGAAGGATGCCCCGCCGCCGGGGCGATCCTCGACCCACGCGCGTCCGCCGTGCAGCTCGGCGAACCGTCGGACGAGCGAGAGCCCGATCCCGACGCCGGGGGAATGGTTCGGCTTCCCCGGCACCTGGTGGAAGGGCTCGAACACGGCCTCTCGGAGCTCTTCCGCGACGCCCGGGCCCTCGTCCTCGACCGCGATCTCGACCCCGCCCGGCACCGGTCGGGTCGTCACCCAGATCCGGGTCCCGGCCGGGGTGTGGCGGACCGCGTTCGCCAGGAGGTTCTCGAGGATCCGCTCGACCTTCGCCGCATCGACGTCCGCCCACGCCTCGCGGAGGTCGAGCTGGACAGGGCGGCCCCGTAGCGATTCGGCCTCGTCCACGACGTGGCGCGCGAGCCGGGCGAGGTCGGTCCGGCGGCGCTGGGGCGCGACGATGCCCCGCTGGAGCCGGTCGAGGTCGAGGAGGTCGCCGAGCAGTCGCTCGAGCTTCCGCGCGTTCGCGGCGATCCGCCGGACCAGGTCGAGCGCGTCGTCGGAGGAGAGGTGCCCCCCGCTCTGCTCGAGGGTGAGGGCCGAGCCCAGGATCGAGGTGAGGGGCGTGCGGAGGTCGTGGGAGACGGCCTCGAGGAACGTGTTCTTCATCTCGTCCAGGGCCCGGAGGCGCTGGGCCGCCTCCCGCTCCCGGCGGAACGCCCGGGAGTACTGCTGCTCGCTCCGGCGGAGGGCCTGCTCCGCGCGCTTGCGTTCCGTGATGTCGACCATCAGGCCCCGGAGCTGGCGGACCTGCCCGGCCGCGTCGGGCACGACGTGGACGAGGTCGCGGACCCACAGCGTCCCCCCGCCCGGGCCCGGGACCCGGTACTCGAGGCGCGCGTCGCGCCCCTCCCGGATCGCCGCCCGGCACGCCTCGAGCGCCTCCTCGCGGTCGTCGGGCGCCACGTGGTCGCCCCATCGTGCGCCGCCCCCCACCGGATCCTCGCCCAGCCCGCCGAGGATGCCCGCCGCGCCGCCGGAGAGGAACGTGAACCCGAGGTCCCCGGCATCCGCCTCCCAGAACACCGCGTCCAGGGTCTCGACGAGCTCGTGGAACCGCTCCAGCTCGTGGAAGCGGCGGGCGTTGCCGAGCGCGAGCGAGGTGATGTCGGCGATCCCCCCGCCGAGGCGGAGCGCGCGGTCGTCGAACCCCTCGGGCGTGGGCGCCACGATCACGATCGCGCCGAAACCGTCGGGCTCCCAGCGGAGCGGGCAGACCAGGACGTCGCGGACCTCGTCGAGCACGGCGAGCTCCCGTGGCAGGCGGGACAGCTCGGCCGCGGCGAGCACGAACGGCCGGTCCAAGGCCCGCAGGAAGGAGGCGGCCACCGCCGCCGGCACCTCCCGGAGCCCGGGCGCCGTGGGGAACCCGCGCTGGGCCACGGGCCGGAAGACCCCCGAGTCGGGGTCGCGGACGTAGGCGGCGACCGCGGACGCGGGCACGATGCCCGGCACCTCCTCGAGGACCGCCGCGAGCACGGCCGCCTGCTCGTGCACGCGCGTGAGGGCCTGGGACAGGGCGAGGAGGGCCGCGGAGGTCTCCGCCGCCTCCCGTTCCCGCTGGAGCAGCCGGGCGTTCTCGAACGCGATCGCGGCGTGGGAGGCGAGCACCTCGAGGACCCGCATGTCCTCCCGGTCGAACTGGCCCACGCCGAGCTTCGAGAGGGCGATCACGCCGATCACCCGGTCGCCGTAGCGCATCGGGACCGCGAGGAACGACTCGTCCACCTCCGGGGTCCCCGGGATCTGGAGGGCCCAGGGGACCTCCCGGGCGTTCGGCGCGTAGAAGGACTCGCCGGTCGCCGCGACCCGCCCGGTCATCCCCTCGCCGATCCTGGTGATGAGGCCCTCGAACGTCTCGCCCTCGTACTCGGTGAGCTCGCCGCGGAAGGCCACCGGCAGGAGGGTCTCGCCGTCGCGGTCGAGGAGGTGGACCCGGCAGTTGTGGTAGTCGATGAGGGTCCGGAGCTCGGCGGTGATGGCCTCCCCGATCTGGCGGACGTCGTTCAGGCGGTTCAGCTTGGCGGCCAGGCTGTGGAGCATGTCCAGCTCGGCGAGCGGACGCAGCGCGCCCTGGCCCGGTGGGCGCCGATGTTCCTGGTCCTGGCCGGTCCCTACCACCATCCCTCCATGCATCGGCATCTTCTCACCCGGACCTGACCCGGCCGGGTGCTTGCATCGTCGGCGGCGGTTGCTAGCCTCGGCGCGTGGACGAGGCGCCGCGGATCGACCTCGACCCCCGCTCCCGGGCGGTCCTCGACGTGGAGCGCGGGTGGTGGCGGGAGGGCATCCCCAAGGCGCGGATCGTCCGGGAGCGCCTGGGGATCTCGCCCGCCCGCTACTACCAGCTCCTGGCGGAGATCATCGACCGGCCGGAGGCGCTCCGGTACGACCCGATGCTGGTCCGCCGCCTGCGACGGCTCCGGGACCAGCGTCGCCGCCGACGCGGCGCCGCCCGCCTCGGGCACCGGGCCTGAGACGCCGGGCCCGACCGGCCCCCGGACGCGAGGTCCCCGGCGCAGGGTAGGATGCCGCGCGTGATCGAGGGAGCGGAACGGGAGGGGGCGTGGGCACCGGTGCCCTGAGGCTCGCGATCGTCGTGGCCCTCGTGGTGGGCGGGTTGGCGGTCCTCACCCGGGCCTTCCCCGAGCCCGGCGGCGGGGCCATCCCGACGCGCTCCCCGTCCCCGACCATGTCCCCCACGCCCACGGCCACGACGCCGCCGCCCAGGACCTTCGAGCCACGCCCCCCCGAGCGCATCCGGATCGCCGTGTACAACGGCACGTTCGAGGTTGGGATGGCGGGGGAGACCCAGCAGCGGCTCGAGGACGAGGGGTTCCGCGCCGCCCAGGAGGCGGCCGACTGGCCGGCGAAGCCGATCGCCCGGACCGCCGTCTACTTCGTCGGTGGGGGGCAGGCGAGGGCCGATGCCGCGTTCGTCCGCGACGAGTACTTCCCCGGCGCCCGGCTCCAGCGGTACCCGGCGGACGGCCCCGAGCTCGACCCTCAGGTCGAGGTGATCATCCTCATCGGCGAGGACGCTGTCCAGGGGTAGCCGGCCCGATCCGCTCCGCCGCCGCCCCGACCGGGCGGGCATCGTGCTCGATCCGCTGCGTCGCCGCCCCGACCGGGCGGGCATCGTGCTCGATCTCGACGGCACGCTCGCGGAGATCGTGGCCCGCCCGGAGCTCGCCCGCCCGGTCCCGGGGGCGCGGGAGGCGGTGGCCGCTCTCGTGCCCCGGTACCGGCTGGTGGCGGTGCTCACCGGGCGGCCCTCGGCCGAGGCGGCGGCGATCCTCGGCGTGGAGGGGGTCCGGTACGTGGGGCTGTACGGGATGGGGGACGCGCCGGCTCCCCCTCCGGCCCTGGCCCGGGCCGTGGGCCGGGCCGCGGCGTCGGTGGCGGGCGCCTGGGTCGAGGACAAGGGGGCCTCGCTCGCGGTCCACTACCGGCAGGCCCCCGATCCCCGCTCCGCGCGGGCCCGGCTGGCCCGGTCCCTCCGCGCGGCCGCCCGGGCGGCGGGGTGGGAGGTCGTCGAGGGGAAGATGGTCCTCGAGGTCGTGCCGCCCGGCCGTCCGATGAAGGGCGCGGCCATCGGGACCCTGGTCCGCGAGACCGGGATCTCGGCCGCCCTCTACGCCGGCGACGACGTGGCCGACCTCGATGCGTTCGACGCCCTGGACCGCCTGGAGGCGGAGGGCGTGGAGGCGGTCCGGGTCGCGGTCGCCGGGCCGGAGACCCCCGAGGAGCTCCTGCGGAGGGCCGACCTCGTGGTGGAGGGTCCGCGGGGGCTGGTGGCGCTCCTCCGCGACCTGGCGCGCTGATCCGGGCCCGCGCTGCCTAGCGGGAGGCGGCCCGGCGGCGGCGGGCCCGCTCCAGGTCCTCGAGCTGGCTGCCCACCCACCGCTCGGGCGGGTTCGCGAGCACGAGGCGCGAGAGGCCGCGGGCCCGTCGCCGGCGCTCGTGCTCCGGGAGCGCGAGGGCCTCGCCGATCCGCTCGGCGGTCTCCCGGACGTCGAAGGGGTTCACGCCGAGGGCGTAGCGGCCGAGGCGGCCGAAGGCGCCGGCGTTCCGCGAGAGGACGAGGACGCCGTGCCGGCGGTTCGCGATCGGCCCCTCCATCGCCACCAGGTTCATCCCGTCGAAGACGGGGTTCACGAGCAGCACGTCGTAGAGGCCGTAGGCGGCGACCGCCCCCAGGTAGTCGTCGCGCAGGCGCACCTCCACCGGCGTCCAGCCGGCCGTGCCGAACGTCCGGTTCACGCGCTCGGCCTCGGCCAGGCACTCGTCGGCGTAGGCCCGGTACTCGGGCAGGTCCTGGCGGGAGGGGCTCAGCAGGGCCAGGAACCGCACCCGACCCCGCCACTCGGGGGACCGGCGGAGGAACTCGCCGAACGCGAGGAAGCCGCGGACGATGTTCTTCGTGAGCTCGAGCCGGTCGACCCGGAGCAGGAGCTGGGCGTCGCCCCGCCACCGGAGGAGGTCGCGGCGGAGGGCCTGGGCCTCCTGGGAGGCCGCGAGGCGGCGGATCGCGACGGCATCGATCGAGATCGGGTGGACGCGGACCGCCACCTCCCGACCCTCCACCGTGATCCGTGAGCGGGGGAGGTCCACGCGGACCCCCGAGACCCCACGGGCCGACATGAGGAAGTTCTCCGCCCACGCCGGGGAGTGGAACCCCAGGACGTCGGCCCCGAGCAGCCCCCGGATCAGCGCCTCTCGCATCCGGATCGGGAGGATCCGCATGTAGGTGGGACCGGCGATCGGGGTGTGGGAGAAGTGGGCGATGAGGGCGCCGGGCCGGAGCTCGCGGAGGAACCTCGGCACGAGCGAGAGGTGGTAGTCCTGCACGAGGTAGACGGGCTCGGCGGGCGCACGATCCCCCTCCTCCGCCAGGGCCTCGGCGAACCGGCGGTTCACCTCGACGTAGGCCTGCCAGCTCTCCTCGGTGGCCTCGTCGAACACCGGGGAGCGGACGGTGTCCCACAGGTAGTGGTGGACGAACCACAGCATCCCGTTCGCGACGCCGTTGTAGTAGCGGTCGTAGAGGTCCGGGTCGAGGTCGAGGAACCGGAGGTGGATCGGCCCGGCCTCCCCGGGGATCGTCATGCGGCCCCCTTCCCGCCGGGCGATCTCGCGGTCGCCGTCGGTCATCGCCGCCGCGAGCCAGTGCCCCCCGGTCCGCTGGATCGCGCCGATCAGGGCGGTGACGAGCCCGCCCGAGCCCCGGTGGGGGCGGAGCTCCCCCCGTTCGTCGGGCTCGAAGGCGACCGGCCCGCGGTTCGAGGCGATGACGACCGGCGCCGGGGTCTGGGTCATAGGAGCGAGGCCATGAGCCGGAGGTGGTCCTCGATCTCCCGCACCGACAGGAACCGTTCGCGGACGCGCTCGCGGGCCGCGAGCCCCATCCGCTCGCGCCGCTCGGGGTCCCGGATCAGCTCAACGACCCGGGCCGCGCAGTCCTCGACCGAGGACACGAGGTGGCCGGTCTCCCCCTCCACGATCTGGAGCCGGATCCCCCCCACGTCCCCGCCCACCACCGCTTTGCCCTTCCACATCGCCTCGGTCACGACCAGGCCGAACCCCTCCCGGATCGACTTCTGGACCACGACCGTGGAGGCGCGCTGGAAGGCGTTGATCTCGAGGTTCCCGACCCCCTGGAGGTCGGTGAGGAGGTGGATGTCGGGGTGGCCGTCACGCCGGGCCTCGGTGAGGTCGAGGAACCGCATCCCCTCCGGGTCGTCGTGGGCCATCGACCCGGCGATCAGGAGCTGGAGATCGGGGATCTCCATCCGGGCCAGGAAGAACGCGTCGATCACGCCGATCGGGTCCTTCCACGGGTCGAACCGGGAGACCTGGGTCATGAGGGGCCGGTCCGGATCGATCCCGTAGCGGACCAGCGTGTCCTGGACCGTCTCGGGCGAGATCGCCGCGTTCTTCGGCGAGAGGGGGTCGATCGAGGGCGGGATGAACGCGACCCGGGGACCCACCACCCCCGGCTGCCGGTATCCCTCCATCGTGAAGATCACCGCGTCGTACCGGTTCACGATGGGCTCGAAGAACGCCCACACCGTGGCGTTGGGGCTCGACAGGTCGAGGTGGCACCGCCACGTCCACCTCCCGCGGCGCGCGCCGAGCTCGTCGAGCGCGAGGATCAGGCCGGCGGGCTGCGGATCGTGGATCAGGACGAGGTCGAAGGGGTCCGCGAGCTCGGCGAGCAGCTCGGCGTTGGCCCGGATCCGCTCCCAGTAGGCGGCCTCCTGCTCCGGCCCCCAGTCCAGCGGGGCGCCCTGGAGCGCGTTGTGGATGCCCTTGGTGAGGGCGAAGAACGGCTCGTCGCCCTCGATCAGCGCCCACGTGGCCTCGATCCCGAGGTCCTGGAGGAGCGGCACGTGGGTGTGGAGCAGCTCGGCGACGCCGCCGCCGAACGCCGTGCTGTTCACCTGGAGGAACCGGACCCCCTGGAGCGGCTTCGCCGCCTCGCGGAGACGGTCCACGGCCTCCTCGCCTGCGGCCTCGGCGTAGTCGTCGACGCGCTTGGGTGCGACCGGCACGGTGGGGATCACGAGGGCAGTCTACCGGCCGGGGCCGGCGGGGCGTCCTGGGGCGGCTACGTCGTGGCCAGGAGGGCCTCGACGGCCTGGGCGAAGCCCTCCGGCCCCGGGCGGGGCGCGGCCGACGACGGGCCGCCCGGCGCGGCCTCGCCGAGTAGGACGAACCTCCCCACGACCCCGGCCAGCTCGAGGTCTGAGGGCGCGTCCCCGACCGCCCAGGCCTCCTCGGCGGACCAGCCGCGGCGCTCGAGGTGGAGGCGGACCGCGGCGGCCTTCCGCACGCCCCGGGGGACGAGGTGGTAGGCGCGCACCTCGGGGACCTCGAGGTGGGGGAAGGGGCGTCGGAGCCTCCCGTTGTCGAGGAGCTCGAGCCAGCCCAGGCCGGCCGCCTCCAGGGTCCGGTTCACCTCGGCCGGGTCCACGAGCCCCCGGAGGAGCAGGGTCGCCTCCCGCGGCTCGCGGGACCACGGGTCGTGGAGCTCGAGCCGACCGCGGAAGCGCTCGAGCAGGAGGGCGCCGGCCCCGGAGCGGGCGATCGCCTCGGCCGGGGGGAGGGGGCCCCGGTACGCGCCGAAGCAACGGAGGACGGGAGCGTCGGGACCCACCCCGTCGACCAGGAGGGCGCCGAGCTCCGCGACGTAGGCGGCGGCCCCGAGCACCCGTGCCACCTCGGCGAGCCGACCCCGGGTGCGCCCGGAGACGAGGACCAGGGAGACCCCCGCGCGGTGGAGGGCGGCGAGCGCCTCGGCGGCCGCCGCGGTGGGCGCCCCGTCGGCGGTGGCGAAGAGCGAGCCCCCGACCCCCACGAGCGTGCCGTCGACGTCGGCGTACAGGACCCGGGGCCGCCGCGTTGACACCATCATCCACCCACCCTACGCTGGCCTGCGAGGAGGCTCGGGTGCTCAAGGTATCCCAGCGGCTGGAATACGCGATGCGGGCGATGATCGAGCTCGCGCTCCGGCGGGAGGAGGGCGTGCTGGTCCCGGCCCGCGAGATCGCCGAGGCCCAGCACGTGCCGCTCCGGTTCCTCGAACAGCAACTGGGGGCCCTCCACAAGGCGGGCCTGGTCGAGAGCTTCCGGGGGGCCGGCGGCGGGTGCCGCCTCGCGCGGCCCCCCGAGGAGATCACGGTGGGCGAGATCGCCGACGCGATCGAGGGCCAGATCTTCCCGATGTTCTGCCTCGAGCCCTCGGACCACACGTGCTTCCAGGACTCGCGGTGCGGGCTCCAGGGCTTCTGGGGCGACGTGGCGCTCGCGATCAAGCGGGTGTTCGACGAGACCACCGTGGCCGACCTCGTGGAGCGCCACCGGCGCGGTATCCCCTCCAAGCCGTTCTTCCCGCCGAGGGAGCTCCTGGTCCGACCGAACTGAGCCCCGGCCCCGGCCTAGGAGGCCTTCCCGAGGATCCGCATCACCCTCGTCCCGCAGACCGGGCAGGTCCCCTGCGCCGCCTTCCGCCCGTTCTTCAGCGTGACCTCCTGGCCCTCGAACTCGCGCTTCTGGCGGCATTTGACGCAGTACGCCTCGTACGTGGCCACCTGGACCTCCTCTCTCCCGCGCCGGCCCTAGGCGGCGCAGGACTCCCCGACGAGCTTCGAGGTCGCTCGAGGCGACCCCGTCGCCCCGATGCTCGCCCCTCCCGTGCGGGGTTGCAAGCACCCCCCGGCCCCCGGGGGTTCCCTCATCGATCAACCCTCGGGGAGCAGCGCCAGGAACGATCTCCGGGCGCGGGCGCGGGTCGGCGCGAGCGCCGGTGAGGAGAGGTCGGCGAGGAGCCGGCCCCGGGCCGGCGGGCCGGCCGTCCCACCCGCGAGCGGTGGCGGGGCTCCCCTGGGAGGGGAGGCCCGGCCCACGAACGGCAGCCCGGGGCCCCGCCTGCCCGCCCACTGGGCGGCGATCCGCCCCTCCGCGGCGCGGAGCGCCTCCGCTCCCGGCTCGGCGAAGGAGGTCCCGAACCTCGCGTTGAGCCGCCGGACCACCCCCGCGAGGTCCCCGTGGACCTGCTCGAAGGTGGCGACGACGAACCGGTCCCGGTGGGCGAGGAGCGGCTCGTGGAAGCGGGCGTAGCCCAGCAGCGCGCCCCGCAGCGAGAGGAAGGGCTTGGCCAGGACGAGCTCCAGCGCGGCCTCGTCCGGGTCGCGGATGACGAGGAGGGTCGGGAGGCCGAGGGCGAGGGCCCGGAGGACGTTGGCCGGCGCGTGGGTGTGGTGGGCGATCCGGATGGGGCCGGGCTGGGCGGCGGCGATGGCGGCGACGGCCAGGGAGTTCCCGGAGCGGGGGAAGCCCTCGACCACGAGGTCGGTCCCCGGGTCGGCGACGACCCCGTGGCCCACGAGCCGGGCGCCGACGAGCGCCAGGGGTCGAGGGGCGAGGAGCGCCATGACCGCGTAGGCGGCCCGCCGCGCCAGGGTCCCGGGTCCCGGCACGGCCCCTCCGCGCATCAGGCGCCCCGAGGGGCCGCGGACCCGGGAGCCGCCAGCGGATCGGTGGTGAGGGCGCGGAAGGCCCGGTCGGCCCGCGCGCGGAGGCGCGCGAGGTCCGGGGCCCGGTAGGCGTCCCGGAGCTCCGCCTTGAGCCGCTCGCGGACCGGGGAGGGGCGGGCGACCTGCCGCTCGAACGCGAGGCCCGACACCCGGCGTCGATAGTCCTCGTCGATCTGGGCGAAGCAGGCCCGGACGTTCTCCTCCGTCTGCTCGAAGGGGGCGAAGTCGGTCCCGAACCGGGCGTTCACCTCGAGGATGAGCCCGCCCAGGTCGGTGGTGATGCGTTCGAAGGGGGCCACGACGACCCCGGGACGGTGGCGGAGCAGCGGCTCGTAGAAGCGGACGTAGCTCCGGAGCGCCTGGCGGAGCCCGAGCTGGGGGTTGCGGATCGCGTAGGAGAGCACGGTCTCCTCGGGCTCCCGGACGCACAGCAGGACCGGCAGCCCCCGCCGGACGCCCGCGATCACCTGGGCCGGGGCGTGGACGTGGCAGGCCACGACGACGGGCCGGGGCTGCGCCATCCGGAACGCCGCGACCGCGAAGGACGTGCCCGTGCGAGGGAACCCCTCGATCACGATCTCCGTGCTCGCGTCCACCGGCACCCCGTGCCGGATCCTGGCGATCGGGATCGCGAGGGCGGGGTAGCGGGCCACCACGGTCTTGAGCTCGTGGTAGAGCCTGCGGGCCGCGGTCCTCATGGCGCCCCGCCGACCGGCACGTGGGGGGCCGCGAACGCCCGGTACAGCTCCTCCGCCCGCTCCCGGAGGGGGCGCAACCCGGGCGCTCGGTAGACCGGCCGGAGCTCCTGCTTCAGGCGCTCGCGCAGCGCCGAGGGACGCCCCACCCGTCGCTCGAGCTCCTCCCCGGGCCCCACCCGGGCGCGCCAGTACCGGTCCATCGCCTCGAAGCACGCCCGCTCGTTCTCCGGCGTGTGCTCGAAGGGAAGGAACGCGGTCCCGTAGAGGGCGTTCACCCGCCTGATCACGCCGCCCAGGTCGGTCGTGACCTCCGGGAACGGACCCACCACGAACCGGCCGAGGTGGGGGAGGAGCGGCTCGTAGAAGCGGAGGTAGCCGCGGAGGGCCGACCGCAGCGGGAGCCCGGGACGGACGAGCGCGAACTCGAGGACGGCGTCCTCGGGCTCGCGGATCAGCACGATGGCGGGGACCCCCCGCCGGAGCGCGAGCAGGACGTGGGCCGGGGCGTGCGTGTGGTGCGCGATCCGGGTCGGCCGCCCCTGGGCCATCTCGAAGGCGGCCACGGCGAACGAGTTCGCGGACCGCGGGTAGCCCTCGATCACGACCTCCGTGTCGGGGCCGAGGAGGACCCCGTGCCCGCGCAGCCTCGCGAGCGGCGCGAGGAGCCACGGCCGCTGGGCCACGAGCGTCTTCGCCGCGTACACCGCGGCCGTCGGTACCATCCCGTCACCGCAGGATACGGGAGGAGCGATGGCGAGGTCCGTGCGGATCGACCCCAAGGTGGAGCCCTTCCTCCGCCACGCCCGGGTGGCCCGGATGGCGACGACCGGGGCCGACGGGGCGCCCCACGTGGTGCCGGTGTGCCCGGTCCTGGACCGGGGCCGCGTGTACGTGGCCACCGAGGGAGGGAGCCGGAAGGTGCGGAACCTCGAGGCGGACCCCCGGGTGGCGATCGTGTTCGACGACTACGTCGAGGACTGGGACGCGCTCCGGCAGGTCATGGTCCGCGGGCGCGCCCGGCTGGTCCGGCGGGGGCTCCGCTGGAACGAGCTCCGCGAGCTCTTCCACGCCAAGTTCCAGCAGTACCCGGAGGTCGCGCCGATCGGCCACGGGGACGTGATCGTCGAGATCGCCCCCGAGGCGGTGATCTCCTCCGGCTTCTGAGGTGGGTGGGGCGCCGCCCGCCCGGCGCCCCACCCACGACGCGCCTCCCGCCTCAGTCCGGGGTGGGGTCGGCGTACGAGCCGCCGAAGATGTCGGTGTTCCCGAACGTCGGGTCGCAGTCCTGCTGCGGGGCCGGGCGCGGCACCGACCCGCCGGCCCTGAGCGAGAGCCGCCAGGCGTCCATCGCGGGGCAGTCCGCGCCGCCGCGGACGTCGTTCCACACCGCCACCGCGGCGTCGTCGGTGGCCTGCGCGTAGACGTAGTCGCCGAGGAACTCGGCGAGCAGGTTGTTCTGGCTCGAGGCCCGCGGATCCCCGACCGCCCCCCGGTTGAGGGTGGTCCAGCCCGTCGGGGCCCCGTCCGGCCCGACGTCGGCGTGGAGGACGACGCCCACGAGCCCGCGCGGCGAGGAGGTGTCGGCGCGGAACGGCGTGGTGAACGCGTTGTACACGACGTAGGCGTCCTTCCCGTCGGGGGAGAGCGCGACGGCCGCGTAGTAGGGCCGGTCGTCGGGGGAGTCCGTCGGCACCGTGATCGGTTCGGACCACGTGTCCCCGCGATCGGTGGAGAACGCCAGGAGGATCTGGGTGGTGTTGTCCACGGCCGACGGGTCATCGGACCCCTGCCCGGTCCGGCCGTCCACCCACACGTCGTAGATCAGGTCCGTCGCCCCCTCCCCGGTGGGCGCGCCGCTCGCGATGTCGACGCTCGGGGCGGAGGAGAGGTCGTCCCGGGCCCCCGCGACCCCGTCCATGACGCAGCGGAAGATCACGGGGTCCACGAAGAAGCAGGCGTCCGTGGCCTGGAACAGGACCTGGGGCCGGGTCCAGCTCTTCCCGCCGTCGAAGGACCGGATCAGGATGTGCGCGCCGTTCCCGGGCGTGCCGACGGCGAACTGGTTCGCGAAGACGTAGACGACGCCCTGGGAGTCGGTGCGGATCGTGCAGCCCGAGCGTCCGAACCCCTTCTTCGGGTTGAACGGGTTGTTGGTCGCGTCGGTGACCTGCTTCAGGCGCCAGGTCTCGCCGCCGTCGGCGGACGTCGCGACGATGAGGGGGGTCGGGAGCGCGAGGCCGGAGCTCAGGCTCCGGAACGACGCCCAGCAGAGGTACACGTGGCCGAAGAACGGGCTGGTCTCCGATCGATCGACCCAGATCTGCTCCTTGTCCGAGAAGGTCGTCGCGGACTGCTTGCTCACGATCACGGGCGGGAGCCAGTTGCCCTGGTCCGCGACCACGTCCTGCGGGTCCTCCCCGGCGGGGAAGTCCAGGCGGGAGACCGCGATGGCCTCGAAGCCCCGGAACACGTCGCTCGCCACCTGCTCGGAGGCGAGGTTCGCGTAGTAGAGGCGGGAGCCGTTGTCCCACGAGAACCCGCCCGGGCCCGGCAGCGGCCCGAAGACCAGGGCGGGATCGCCGTCGGAGACGATGCCGAGGTCGGCGTAGCCCGGCAGGGTCCCGATGTCCCCCGGGTGGGCCGTGCAGGTGTCGGTGGAGACGCCCGCCACGCCCGTGCAGTCGCGGGCGGTGAGGCCCTGGTAGGTCGGCTGGGTCCAGCTGTCGCCGCCGTCGAACGAGAAGTAGATGCCGGAGACGCCGACGTCGTCCGTGAAGGGGCAGGTGGTGTCGTCCCCCACGTTGCACGCCTCCATGTCGACGTTGTCGTTGGCCCCCGCGGCCACGAGGCCCGGGTTCGACGGGTCGATGGCCACCGCCGGTTCGTTCTGCTTGTTCTGGGAGAAGATCCCGTCGTTGCTCCCGACGCTCACCTCCGTGTCGCCGCCGTGGGTGGCGGCCGCGGGCCGCAGGTTCGCCACGAAGGCGACCGAGGCGAGCAGCACCGCTCCGACGAGCGCACGCCGTCGCATGACGCACCCCCTCTCCAGGAAGCCGACCCCCCCGATCCTAGGACGCGCTGCGTGTCCTGTCGATCCAGGGTCGGCCCCGGAGCCGCGAGGGGCCGGGCGCGCTCAGCCGAGGTGGCGGGCCAGGAAGTCGAGCTCGACCCGCATCTGCCGGAGCCGTTCCTCAGCGAGGTAGGAGGAGTGGCCGGCGCGGTAGCGGTAGACCTCGACGTCGCCCCCGCGGGCGCGACGCGCGACCACCCACCGCATCGCCTGGCCGAAGGGGCAGCGGCTGTCGTTCTCGGCGACGATCGCGAGCACGGGGGCCCGGACCCGGTCCACGTACGTGAGCGGGTTCCGCTCCTCGTAGAGCGCGGGGAGGTCCTCCGGGGACCCGCCGAGCATCGAGAGGTCCCAGGCCCGGAGGGGCGGCGAGGACTCGTAGTGCGCGGCGACGTAGTCGCCCACCGGGACGATGGCCACCCCCGCCCGCCAGCGGTCGGGGTGGAGGCCGAGCGCGAGGAGCGTGAGGTACCCGCCCCAGGAGCGGCCGGCGATCGCCACCCGCTCCGGGTCGACCAGGCCCTCGGCGGCCAGCGCGTCCAGCCCGGCCAGGAGGTCCTCGGTCTCCGGGAACCCGATGTTCCCCCGCAGGGCCTCGCGGAACGCCACGCCGTAGCCCGAGGAACCCCGGTAGTTCACCATCGCGACCGCGTACCCGTGGTCGACGAGGGCCTGCACGTCGGGATCGAACCCCTGCCGCCAGGCCGACGCCGGCCCGCCGTGCACGCGCAGGACGGTCGGGTGGGGCCCGGACCCCGGGGGCTCCGCCACGAAGCCGTGGATCTCCCAACCGGCCGGGTCCCGGAACCGGAACTGCCGGTAGGGGAGGCCGGCCGGGGGCGGCTCGCCCCCGGGGGCGAGGACCGTCCTCCCCCGCGCGTCGACCACCGTGGGCGGCGTCGCCCCGGTCTCGCGCCGGAGCCAGACCTCGCCGTCGGGGCGGACCCCCGCGCCCGAGATCGTCCCACCGGGCACCGCCACCGGCTCGAGGTCGCCGGTCGCGAGGTCCAGCCGGTGGAGCTCGTCCACCCCCTCGTGATCCCGGCGCAGGAGGAGGGCTCGGCCGTCCGGCCACCAGGCCTCGACGTCGAGGGCGCCGGGGAGGCCGAGGTCGACGTCGCGGAAGGCGCCCGTCTCGGGCTCCCAGAGCCCGACCCCCTCGAAGGACGACCGCTCGTGGCGGACCGCCAGGCGGTGGTCGCCCGGGACGGGGGACCAGGCGAGGGGGATGAGGGCCCGCCCCGGGTCGGCGAGCTCGGCCACGACGCGGCCGGTGCGGGTGTCGAGGACGCGGAGCCCCCAGCGCTCGATGTCGCCGCCCTGGGCGAACCGCACGCAGAGCAGCGCGCCGTCGGCGGAGAGGCCACCCGCCCCCTCCTGCCACTCGCGGCCGAGCCCGAGCGGCTCGGCGGAGCGGAGGAGCTCACGGACCTCGCCGTCCCGGGCCAGGAACACCGAGTACCCCTCGTCGTGCGCGAGCGCGGCGGCGGTCGCCCCGGGGACGAGGTCGATCCCCGTGCTCCACCCGTCGGGGACCCCGGGGAGGAGGTCCCGCGGCTCGCCCCCCTCCCAGGGCACCACCACCCATCGGCCCCGCTCGTCCCCGGTGGGGTCGCGCCACCAGAGCACGCCCTTCCCGTCCGGCGTCGGGAGCGCGTCGGGCACGCCGACGGGTTCCTCCGAGAGGCGCCGCCGTTCGCCGGTCGCGAGGTCGAGGGCCCAGGCCTGCATGGAGCCCCCCTCGCTGGAAACCGCCACGAGCCGCTCCGGGGCCGCGGTGGACCACCGCGGGAAGCGGAGGTCCGCGGCGGTGAACCGCCGTTCCCAGTCGTCCGGCATGCCGGCCGTGGAGTCTACGGCGCCGCGGCCGGCGCGCCGGGCCCCCCCCGTGACCCCTTGCCAGGCCCCGGGTTCCCTCCCTAGAATCTCGTTAGCACTCCGGGGGTGAGAGTGCTAGCAGTCCGGATGGAAGCCTGAGAGGCACAGGAGGAGGGAAGGGATGGCTGCGAAGCTCATCACCTTCGAGGAGGAGGCCCGGCGGGCCCTGGAGCGCGGGATGGACATGCTCGCGAACGCGGTCCGGATCACGCTGGGCCCCAAGGGGCGGAACGTGGTCCTCGAGAAGAAGTGGGGCGCCCCGACGATCACGAACGACGGCGTCTCCATCGCCAAGGAGATCGAGCTCGAGGACCCGCTCGAGAAGGTGGGCGCCGAGCTCGTGAAGGAGGTGGCGAAGAAGACCGACGACGTCGCGGGCGACGGCACCACGACCGCCACCGTGCTGGCCCAGGCCATGGTGAAGGAGGGCCTGCGCAACGTCGCGGCCGGGGCCAACCCGATGGCGCTCAAGCGGGGGATGGAGCGGGCCGTCGAGCTCGCCGTGGAGGCCATCAAGAACCAGGCCAAGGAGGTGGAGACCAAGGAGGAGATCGCCCACGTGGGCGCCATCTCCGCGGCCGACCCCGAGATCGGCGAGCAGATCGCCGAGGCCGTCGACAAGGTCGGCAAGGACGGGGTCATCACCGTCGAGGAGTCGAACACCTTCGGCATGGAGCTCGAGCTCGTCGAGGGGATGCGGTTCGACAAGGGCTACATCTCGCCCTACTTCATCACCGACCCCGAGCGGATGGAGGCGGT
>DATLZM010000326.1:0-2140 GCA_035573995.1 Actinomycetota bacterium
GTCGATCTGCTCGATCGCCTCCGCCTCCGGGGCCCCCGCCGCCACGGCCTCGCGGAAGGGGTACAGGTTCACCACCACCAGGTCGATCGGAGCGATCCCGTGCTCCTCGAGCTGGCGGAGGTGCTCGGGGTCGGCCCGGTCCGCCAGGATCCCCGCGTGGATCCGCGGGTGGAGGGTCTTCACCCGGCCGTCGAGGAGCTCGGGGAACCCGGTCACCTCCGCCACCGGGGTCACGGCGACCCCGGCCTCCCGGAGCGCCCGCGCCGTGCTGCCCGTGGACAGCAGCTCGACCCCGAGCTCGGCCAGCGCGCGGGCCAGGTCCGCGACGCCGGCCTTGTCGGCGACGGACAGCAGCGCCCGGCGGACCGGGCGGATGCCCTCCGCCCCGACCCCCTCAGCCACGGGCCGCCTCCAGGATCCGGACGATCCTGCCCCGGACCTCGAGCCGGCCCTCGAGGAGCGCCCGCACCGCCGCCGGGTACAGCCGGTGCTCGACCTCCTGGAGGCGCGCGTGGAGGGTCGCCTCGTCGTCCCCCTCGAGGACCGGGACGGCCTCCTGGAGCACGATGGGGCCGTGGTCCACCTCCTCGTCCACCAGGTGGACGGTCACCCCGGTCACCTTCACCCCCCAGGCCAGGGCGTCGCGCACGGCGTGGGCGCCGGGGAACGCGGGCAGGAGCGAGGGGTGGATGTTAAGCATCCGGCCCCGGTACGCGTCCACCACCGCGGGACCCAGGACCCGCATGTACCCGGCCAGGACCACGTGCGAGACCCCCGCCTCGGAGAGGAGCTCGAGGAGCCCCCGCTCGTGGGCCTCCCGATCGGGGAAGGCGGTCGGGTCGAGGAGCTCGGCCCTGACCCCCGCCCGCCGGGCCCGGTCCAGGGCGCGGGCGCCGGGCCGGTCCGAGACCACCAGGGCGACCCTGGGCCCCACCGCGGGGTCGTCGAGGAGGGCCTGCAGGTTGGTGCCCTCCCCCGAAGCCAGCACCGCCACCCGCGCGTCCACGCGCGGCACGCTAGCAACGACCGCGGCGCGGTGTCGAACGTCGGTAAGCTTCGGCCATGCCGGAGGACCGCGCGGCGAGGACCCCGCCACGCTGCGCCTCGCACCCCCGGATCCCCGCGGCCGCCGTCTGCGACGCCTGCGGGCGCCCGCTCTGCCTGGGCTGCGCGATCCCGGTCCGCGGCCGGGTGCTCGGGCCCTGCTGCCTGGAGACGGCCCTCGGCCCGGTCCCGGACGGAGGGCACGCCGTCCGGCCGGCCCCCGACGCCATCCCCGCGGGGCTCGTGGGTGCGTCCCTGGCCCTGGCGACCCTCGCCACGGCCCTGCCCTGGACGCGGTTCGGGGTGGGCTCGGGGGCGTTCGGGGCGTGGTCCGGGAGCTTCCGCTGGTCGATGGTCGCCGCGACGGCGGCGGTGCTCGGGCTCGGCCTCTGGTCCCTCGGCCGCCGGGGCCGCCTGGGCGCCCACCGCCTGCGCCCGGGGTTCTTCGGGGCCCTCGCCGGGGTCGGCGCCACCGGGGCCCTCCTCGCCATCGCCCACCCCCCGCCGTTCGCCCGGCCGTCCCTCGGGCCCTGGCTCGCGCTCGTGGCCTGTGCCGCGGCGGCGGTGGCCGCCGCCTGGTGGGAGCGGGCGCGGCGGCGCCAGGACGGCGGTGTTTGACTCGCCGCCGGGCGGGTGCTTGCATCGACCCGTCGTACGGGGAGGAGGAAAGGAGCTGGGCATGGCGCAGGGCTCCGGCTTGGACGCATCCCGCCTCACCACGGCCGACAAGATCGTGCTCGGCGCGGCCGGGATCTTCTTCGTGTGGTCGCTCGTCCCGACCTGGTACCGCTGCTGCAGCGTGCTGGGCTTCCGGGTCGACGTGGCGGGCGTGAACGGGTTCCGCGGGGTGACGGCGATCGCCGCGCTCCTCGCGCTGCTCGCCGCCGTCGAGGTGGGGCTGCGGAAGATGGCGAACGTCCGCTACACGCTGCCCGCGAAGCCGGGCCTGATCCACCTGGGCGCGGCGATCCTGGGGCTCGTCTTCACGGTGCTGGGGCTCCTGAGCAAGCCGGCCGGGTCGTCGGTGTCCTGGGGCCTGTTCGTCGGGCTCCTGCTGGCCCTGGCCTGGGCGTACGGGGCCTACATGATGTACTCG
>DATLZM010000327.1:0-1259 GCA_035573995.1 Actinomycetota bacterium
CCCGGGCACCGGATCAGGCTCGACCTGGCGACCGCCGACTTCCCGAGCTCGTGGCCGCCGCCCTCCCCGGGGACGATCTCGGTCTCCCGCGAGGGTTCACGCCTCGTGCTCCCCGTCCTCGAGGGACCGCCGCCGGTGGCCGAGCCCCCCACCTTCGGCCCCGGCGCGCCGGCCCCGGAGGCCCGCGAGGCCACGTGGCGGATCGAGGACGACGTGCTCGGCCGCACCCGGAGCGTGGTGATCGGCCACGGATCGGAGGAGGAGACCGAGGACGGCACGCGCGTGTCCTCCCTCGGCGGCGGAGGCATCACGGTCTCCACCGTCGATCCCGGTCGGGCGGTCGCGCAGGGCCGCTACCGGTATGAGGTCACCTGGCCCGAGGCCACGGTGCGGGCCGAGGCGACGGCCGCGCTCCGCTCCGACGCCCGGACCTACCGGCTGGAGCTCGAGCTGGTCGTGCACGAGGACGGCCGCGAGATCGCCCGCCGGCGGTGGGAGCGCGAGGTCCCCCGCCACCTCCAGTAGCGACGTGGTTCGGCATGCACGGGCGGGCTCCTCCTCGCAGCGCTCGGGTCAACGCCCCGGTGCGGACACCGGCGCCCTCGCCGACCGAGGGTCACGCGGCGCGTGGAAGCCGTCCGCGGGCTCCGGCTACCGTGACGCCCCGAGAGGAGTCGCCGTGGGCCTGATGATCCCCTGCCCGCACTGCGGGCCCCGTGAGTACACCGAGTTCACCTTCGGCGGCGAGCTGCGCGAGCTCGAGGCCCCCGACCCCCGGAGCGACTTCGAGCGCGTATACCTGCGGGACAACCTGCCCGGCCCCCAGCGCGAGCGCTGGTTCCACGCCCTCGGCTGCCGTCGCTGGCTCACCCTCACCCGGGACACCGGCCGCAACGAGGTGCTCGATGCTTGAGTTCGAGGGGCGACGGATCCCGGTCCGCGAGGGCGACACCGTCGCCTCGGCGCTGTTCCGGGCGGGGGTGCGGACCTTCACCCGCTCGCCGAAGCTCCACCGCCGCCGGGGCCTGTACTGCCTCACCGGGGACTGCCCGAACTGCCTGGTCACGGTGGACGGCGTCCCCGGCGTCCGGGCCTGCACCGCCGAGGCCCGCGACGGCATGCGCGTCGAGCGCGAGACCGGCTGGCCCTCGACCGAGACCGACGTGCTCGCCGCGTCGCAGCTGGCCCACCCGCTCATGCCGGTCGGGTTCTACTCGAAGACCTTCATCCGCCCCCGCCTGGCCTGGCCGGCGGCGGAG
>DATLZM010000328.1:0-2729 GCA_035573995.1 Actinomycetota bacterium
AGGGCGCCCCGGGGACGGGGGCGAGGGAGGGCGGGCGTCCGGGCGGGGACGAGGTCGAGCCGAGGAACCGAGGAGGTGATGCGAGCACCCACGACCTACCGCGGGAGGGCCGGACGGCCGGTCCGGCCGGAGGCCGCCCCCGAGGGCGGCCGTCGGGCGCGGCAGCCAGCCCCGCCCGCCGCGGGGGTGAGATGCCCATGGACGCACCGACGCTCCGGCGCCTCGCGGCGCCGATCCTCGTCGCCGCCGCCGCGCTCGCGGTCTGGACGGCCCCCGGGCCCGCCAGGGCCCACCACCGAGCGCCACGGCTCCCCCTCCGCGTCTGCGACCACGACTGGTGGCGGGGGACCTGGCACGTGAAGCAGCTGATAAAGTGCGCGGCCCACCGCTGGCACGTCCCCGGCGGCGCCCGGAAGGCGCTCGCCGTGGCGGCCTGCGAGTCCGCCTTCCGGCCCCGCGCCTACAACCCGGCCGGGTACGCGGGCGTCTTCCAACAGGCGGTCAGGTACTGGCCCGCGCGGGCGACCCACTACGGCTTCGCCGGCCGGTCCCCCTTCAACGCCCGGGCCAACGTGATCGTCTCCATCCGGATGGCCGCGGCCGTGGGCTGGGGCCCCTGGGGCTGCGCGTAGGGACGAGGGAGCGGGGCGGGCGCGCCCTCCCCGCTCCCCTCCTACGACGACCGTGGACCTCCCGCGAGCCGCGCGAGCTCGTCCCGGACCCTCCCCTGCTCCTCGACGAGCCGCTCGAGCAGCTCGAGGGCCCGGCGGTTCACCTCGTAGTCGTGCTCGGCCTCGTCCCGGTCCCGCGCGGCCTGCCGGTTCTGGCTCATCATCACCACCGGCCCCGTGTACGCGGCCTGGAACGAGAGCACGAGGTTCAGCAGGATGAACGGGTAGGGGTCGAAGGGCCGCCCGCCCAGCCAGTCCCGGATCAGGAAGCCGTTGCCGGCGATCCACAGGGCGAGGACCAGGCTCTGGGCCGCGATGAACGGCCAGGACCCGACCCGGGCCGCCACGCCGTCGGCGAGCCGCTCGCCGAACGTCCGCAGGTCGCCGCGGTGGCGGATGTTGACCGGATGCCGGAGCGTGATCCGCCCGGCCGAGACCTCCCCAGCGTCCACGTCGATGCCCTCCTTCCCGCCGGATCGATCTAGGCGCCCCCGGATCCCCCGCCCCGCCGGACGGGGCCGCCCGGGCGCGCCCCCAGCACGAGCGCCCTGACCTCCTCGAGCGAGCCGGCGACCGCGAGCCCCTCCGCCCCCGGCAGCTCCCGGTCGGCGATCACCCGGATCCCGCGCGCGAGGGCCTCGGCGACGAGCCTCGGGAAGGGCCCGAACGCGACCAGCACGTGCGGTCGCTCCGCGTCGAGCAGGGCCAGCCCCTCCTCCTCCGACGCCGCCCCCGGCGCGAGCTCCCAGGCGGCCGAGACCGCCGCCCGCCTGAGCGCGGCGAGGCGCTCCGGGCCCTCGGCGACGCAGAGCACCCGCAGCGCCCGGCACACCGCTACAGCCAGTCCTTCCGCTTGAACACGGCGTAGAGGGCCGCGGCCGACGCGAGCATCAGCCCGAGCGCGAACGGGTACCCGAACCGCCACCCCAGCTCGGGCATGTGCCGGAAGTTCATCCCGTAGATCCCCGCGATCAGGGTGGGGACGAGGATGATCGCCCCCCACGAGGTGAGGCTCTTCATCACCCGGTTCAGGCGGTTCGACACCTGCGAGATCTGGGCCTCCAGGGCCGTCGTGAGCAGCTCCCGGATGTTGTCGATGAACTCGATCGTCCTGATCACGTGGTCGGCCACGTCCCGGAAGTAGGGGCCGAGCTCCTGGGGGACCAGCCCCGGCTGCTCCTGGACGAAGTCGATCACCTCCCGGAGCGGGACCACCACGCGGCGGAGCTCCACCACCCGCCGCTTCATCCGGAAGATGTCGGCCTGGATCGTGGGGTCGGGCTCGTCCGCGAAGACCCGGTCCTCGATCTCGTCGGAGAGGTCCTCGTAGCGCTCGACGATGTCGAGGTAGCCGTCCACGATCTCGTCGAGGAGGGTGTAGAGGAGGAAGCCGGCGCCCTGCCGCGCGAGGTCGGGCTCGGCCTCCAGGCGCTGGAGCACGCGGGAGAGGTCGAAGGGCGGCGCGGCCCGGAGCGTGACCAGGAACCGGCGCCCGACGAAGAGGTGGATCTCGCGGTCCACGAGCTCCCCCCGGTCGTCGAGGGAGAGGGCGTGGAGCACGAGGAACAGGTGGTCGGGGAAGACCTCGACCTTCGGCCGCTGGCCCCAGTGCCGCGAGTCCTCGACCGCGAGCGGGTGGAGCCCGAACGAGCGCTGGAGCTGATCCAGGTCGTCCTCGGTGGGCTCCTCGACGTCCACCCACAGCCGGGCCGAGTCCTCCGCGAGGAGCTCGTCGAGCCGCTCCGGCTCGAGGGGCTCCTCCCGCAGGACCCCCTCCCGGGAGAGGCGGTACGTGACCCGCGCCATCGGCCGCAGCCTAGCGCGGGCGGGGGCCGTGCGCGGCCGGGACCGCGGAGCGGGCGGCGGGGCGGAGGAGGGCGGGCGCGGACGGCCCCGCACCCTGACCGCCCGACGCCCCGCGGTACGCTCGGGGGGTGGACGCCGACCGGTTCCTCCCCTTCTGGCGGGCGCTCGACGCACGGCTGGAGCGCGTCGAGCCGACGACCTGGGGGGCGGTCGTGACCGACCGGCGCTTCCCGCTCGTCTGGGACGCGAACT
>DATLZM010000329.1:0-3949 GCA_035573995.1 Actinomycetota bacterium
GGTCACGTTCCTCGGCGTCGCCGCCCTCGCGCCCTTCGCGGTCCGCCCCTTCGCGGCGCTCGCGGGCGCCCCCCTCCCGAGGCTCCTCGGCGTCCCGGGCAAGCTCGGCCGGGGCAACGTGCGGCGCGACCCCCGGCGGGCCGCCGCCGCGGCCTCGGCGCTCATGGTGGGCCTCGCCCTGGTCGCGACGTTCTCGATCCTCGGCGACTCGGTGAAGGCCTCCGCGGCGGCCGCCATCCGCGACACGTACCGCGCGGACCTCGCGCTGCTCGCGCCGGACGGGTTCAGCCCGTTCAGTCCGCGGCTCGCCCGCGAGCTCCGCGCGCTCGACGCCGTCGGACTCGTCTCGGAGCTCCGGACCGACCTCTGGCGGGACCCGCGGACCCGCCGCGTCCACCTGCTGACCGGCGTGGATCCCGAGACGATCGGCCGGGTCCTGGACCTCGACCTCACGGCGGGGAGCCTCGCCGGGCTCGACCGGGACGGCGTCCTCCTCCACGAGGGCCTCGCCCGCGACCTCGGGGTCGGGGTCGGCGACCGCGTCCGGATGGAGTTCGCCTCCGCCGGGGTCCGGCGGATGGAGGTGGCCGGGGTCTTCGCCGACCAGCGCCTCGTCGGGCCGGCGGTGATCGGCGAGCGGGCCTAGCGGCGGAACGTCGCCTCCCGGCTCGACCGCCTGGTGATGGTCGCCCGGGCCCCCGGCGTCCCCCAGGCCCGCCTCCGGAGCGCCGTCGAGGAGGTGGCCCGGGACTACGGGGTCCGCGTGCTCGACCAGGACCAGCTCCGCGCGGAGCAGGCGGGCCGGGTGGACCGGCTCCTCGGGCTGATCACCGCGCTCCTCGCCCTGGCCGTGATCATCGCCCTGCTCGGCATCATGAACACCCTCGCGCTCTCGGTGATCGAGCGGACCAGGGAGATCGGGCTGCTGCGGGCGATCGGGCTCTCGCGGGCCCAGGCCCGCGCGATGGTGCGGGCCGAGGCCCTGCTCCTCGCGCTCCTCGGGGGCTCCCTCGGCCTCGCGGTGGGGTCGGGGTTCGGCTGGGCCCTGGTCCGCGCGCTCGGCGAGGAGGGCCTCACCGAGCTGGCCTTCCCCCTCGGGCGGATGGCCGGGGCGCTCGCCGCCGCGGGCCTCGCCGGGATCGGGGCGGCCGTGGCCCCGGCGCGCCGGGCGTCCCGCCTCGACGTGCTCGCCGCGATCGCCCACGAGTGAGCGGGGCGCTCAGAGGCCGAGCCGGGCCAGGGCCGCCGGGTCCCGCTGCCACTCCCGGAGCACCTTCACCCGGAGCTCGAGGAACACCTTGGTCCCGAGGAGGAGCTCCATCTCCTCCCGGGCCCGGGTGCCGATCGCCTTGAGCATCGCGCCCCCGCGACCGATCACGATCCCCTTCTGCGAGTCGCGCTCCACGACGATCGTGGCCTCGACCCGCGTCAGGCCGCCCTCGCGCGAGACCTCCTCCACGACCACGGCGATCGAGTGGGGCAGCTCCTCCCGGGTGAGCGCGAGGGCCTTCTCCCGCACGATCTCGGCCAGCCGGACCTCGAGCGGCTGGTCGGTCACCTCGCCGGGCGGGTAGTACATCGGCCCCTCCGGGAGGCGCTCCACGATCAGGTCGAGGAGGAGGCCGACCCCCTTCCCCTCCCGGGCCGAGACCGGGACGATCTCGTCGAAGTCGCCGAGGTCGGCCGCGGCCTGGAGCTGGGGCGGGAGCAGGTGGTGGCGGACGAGGTCGATCTTGTTCACGGCGCAGAGCTTCGGCACGGGGTGGGGGGCCACCCGGTGCTCGTAGACGTAGGCGTCGCCCCGGCCGACGCCCGCCGCGGCGTCCACGACCTGGACGATCAGGTCCACCCCCTCGACCGACTCCGCGACCACCTCGTTCAGGCGCCGCCCGAGGAGCGTCCGCGGTTTGTGGAAGCCGGGGGTGTCGGTGAACACGACCTGGTAGTCGTCGGTCGTGCGCACCCCACGGATCCCCCGGCGGGTGGTCTGGGGCTTGTCGGAGACGATCGCCACCTTCTGCCCCACGAGGGCGTTCACGAGGGTGGACTTCCCTACGTTCGGGCGGCCCACGACCGCGACGAACCCCGACCGGAACCCCACGCCCACTACCCGAGGTTCCCGGGGCCGAAGGCGTGGGGGAGGAGGTCGCGGAGCCGCCAGGTCCGCCGCTCCCCGCCGACGGACTCCGAGACCACGACCGCATCCGGCCCGAACTCCGCGAGCACCTGCCGGCAGCCGCCGCAGGGGGGCGCCGGCTCGCGCTCCCCTGCCACCACCGCGACCGCCTCGATCCGTCGCTCCCCCGCCGCCACGGCGGCCGCCACCGCGTTCCGCTCGGCGCAGACCGAGAGGGGGTAGGACGCGTTCTCCACGTTCACCCCGGTGAAGATCCGCCCGCCGGCGAGCACCGCCGCCCCCACCGCGAACAGGCTGTAGGGGGCGTAGGCGCGCTCGCGGACGGCCCGGGCCGCCTCGACCAGCTCCTCCAGCCGCTCGGGGCCCGGGCTACTCAGCCCCCACCTCCGCCTCCGACCGCTCGGGGTCCTCCAGGCGCGTGATCAGGACCTTCGCGATCCGCCGGCCCTGGACCCGCTCCGCCCTGAACACCAGGTTCCCGAACCGGACCTCCTGGCCCTCCGCGGGGATCGCCCCCAGCAGCCCGAGCATCAGCCCGCCCACGGTGTCCCACTGCTCGTGGGGCAGGTCCACGTCGAGCAGCTCGTTCACGTCGTCGATCGAGAGCTTCCCCGACACCCGGTAGGCGCCGTCGCCCACCGGCTCCATCGTGGGCTCGTCCCGGTCGTACTCGTCGGCGATCTCCCCCACCAGCTCCTCCAGGAGGTCCTCGAGGGTCACGAGCCCCGAGACCGAGCCGTACTCGTCGGTGACGAGCGCGATGTGGAACTTCTCCCGCTGCATCTCCTTGAGGAGCTCGGCCACCTTCTTCGACTCCGGCACGAAGTGGGCGGGGCGCACGATCTCCGCCAGGGGGGTGTCGTGCTTGCCCTGGTGGAGGGCCTTGAGCACGTCCTTCGCGTAGACCACCCCGACGACGTCGTCCAGGTCCCTCCGGTACACGGGGATCCGCGAGAACCCGTGCTGGAGCACGAGGGCCTGGACGTCGCGGAGCGGGCGCCCGGCCTCGATCGCCACGATGTCGGGGCGGGGCACCATCACCTCCCGCACCACCCGGTCCCCGAACTCGAAGATCGAGTGGATGAGCTCCTTCTCCCCCTCCTCGATCACGCCCTCCTCGTGCCCCACCTCGGCCATCGAGCGGATCTCCTCCTCCGAGACGAACGGCCCCTGCTTCAGCCCCTTGCCGGGCAGGAGGACATTGGCCAGGCCGATCAGGAGCCGCGTGGGGCCCGCCAGGAGCCGCCCCAGGGCCCACACCACGGGCGCCACGGCGAGCGCCGCCCGGTCGCTGTGGAGCACGCCGAAGGTCTTGGACATCGCCTCCACGACCACGAAGTAGAGGAGCGTGAACGCGAACGAGACGATCCCGATCCAGGCCTCCCCGAAGGTCCGCTCGGCGAGGATGGCCACGAGGATCGCGGAGCCGTTCTGGGCGAACATCACCGCGAGGTAGATCGAGTTCAGGTAGCGCGGGGGGTCGGACTCGATCCGGACCAGGAGCCCGGCGTTCCGCCGGCGCTCCTCCTGGAGCGCGAGGGCCCGGACCCGGGACATCCGGGTGAGGGCGGCCTCCGAGACGGCGAGCACCGAGCCCAGGAGCACCAGGACCACGACGAGGGCCCACAGCCAGATCACGCCACCCGCACCCCCGAGTACCGTTCCTGGCGGGCCCACATCTCGGCCCGCTCCTCCTCCCCCTCGTGGTCGTAGCCCAGGAGGTGGAGGACGCCGTGCACGAGGAGGAGCCGGAGCTCGGCGGCGAGGTCCGGGTTCCGCCGCCGCGCGTAGGCCGGGGCGATCACGACGTCG
>DATLZM010000330.1:0-26686 GCA_035573995.1 Actinomycetota bacterium
CTTGCCGAGATCAGGCCGAAGGGGACGCTCCGACGGAGGATCCTGAGTGTCCTCGCGACGGCCGGGGTGGTGCTCGCGGGGACGGGGACGGTCCAGGCGGATCCGGGCAACAGCATCGGGGTGTGCTGCGCGTGGAACGACAAACTCGCAGACGGTGATCTCACCTACAAGATCTCGGGGGGAGATGCGACCGCCCGGCAGTGGGTGCGGGAGGCGACCGAGGAGTGGGACGCTGCCCTCGAAGGGCTCACGCTGACCGAGGTCACCGGTGACGCCAAGCCCGACATCAACATCAAGTTCAAGCAGGGCGGTGGCATGATCCAGGGAACGGCTCTTCGAAAGTTCGACCGAAGCGGGTTCATCACGAGCGTGAACCTGACGATCTCGGGGTCCGCCTTCGGCGACCCGAACAACGAGACGACCATCAAACAGATCACCAAGCACGAAGAGGGGCACGCGCTCGGCGCCGATCACGCCAACTTCGACGGGGATCTCATGTCCACCACGGTGAGCGGAGGCAGCTCCGAGATCTCCCCGTGCGACATCGCGGCGGTCCGAGAGGCTAACCACTGGGAGCTGGTGGACGGTTCATCGACCCCGCACGCTCCCCATGTGAACCACGTGCACTGTTGATCGGCCTGGAGCCATCGAGGGGCGGCTCCACGCGCACCCGCTGTCGGCCAGCCACTCGCGCCGCTGTCTGGCGGATCGCCCCCGACCGGGCAACTCGGATCCGAACGACGATCGGGGGCAGCTCCAGCGTCCTGAGCTTGGCGGGGACCGGGGGGTGCTGGTGCCTTCCGGGCCGCGCGGCGACGATGCCGCCATCTCGGTCCGGGGCCTGGTGAAGGTCTGCGGCCTCGGCGGCGAGCGAGAGCTGGTTCGTCGTTCCCCCGGCCGAAGGGGCGCGGCCTCATCGAGGGTCCCGCTGCGCGTCGGCGACAGCTACAGCGCACCGGGGTCCGCGGCCGGGAGGTCGGGGCCTCACCGAGGACGCCATCGGGGTCGCGATTCGATGCGGGGCCCACGGTCCGGGGCGCGGCGAGATCCTCTGGAAACCGGGGACTCCTCGGGTTCGTGGGTCCAGTAGTCAGGCGTTGACCCACCGATCGTCATCCTGAACCGGCTGTTCTGTCCGCCCAAGCACCGGTCCGGGCCGGAGGAAAGACGCGCACGTGCCGCCCCGCGGTAGGTTCGGCGCTTCGACAGCCAACCGAGCCTTCCCCGGAAGGGGGGACACGTGCGCGTCACGTCGGCATTCAACACGATGTGGCCATCCCCGGGGCCTGCGTCACCGGGGTCACGTTCACCCCAGCGGGCGTCGTCGTCCGGCTCCGGCTGCGGCGGAGCAAGCTCCACTGCCCGCGCGGCTACAAGACCAGGGCCAGCTACGATCGCTCGGTCCGGCGCTGGCGCCACCTCGACCTGGGAGCGTGCCGGCTGCTGCCGGAGGCGGAGATTCGCCGCCCTTCCTGCCCCCGCTGCGGCAGGGTTGTCGACGTCGGCTGAAAACTGAACACCCTGCGCCGCTCGAAGGCTGAACGGTTCCGTGGAACCGGGTCGGTCTTCGATGGACCCTTCGTCCGCGGCCGCGCGGACGGGGGAGGGAAGGGGTGTACGACGTGTACGACTGGGCCGAGGTCCACCGGCTCCACCGGGAGGGCCACTCGAACTCGGCGATCGCGAGGCGGCTCGGGATGAGCCGGACCACCGTGATCCGGCTGCTGCGCTACGAGCGGCGTTCGATGGTCGTCTCGTCGAACAAGACGTTCTCGGCCGGCAGAAGACTTCACACCTCTCGCCGGTCGAAAACTTGACACACCTCCAACACCGGGTGCGGTTCTCGACCGAGGCTCCCGTCGGTCCTCGCCGGGAGGGGCGAGGGGTGTACGACGTGCACGACTGGGCAGGTGAACCGGCTCTACCACCGGGAGCACCTGAGCATGTCGGCCATCGCGAGGCGGCTCGGGATGAGCCGGCCGACGGTGATCAGGCTCCTGCAGCTCGCCGAGCCGCCCCGGTACCGGCGGCGGCCGGTGGGATCCAAGCTCGATCCGCGCAAGGGCGCGATCGCGCGGATGCCGCGGGACGATCCCGAGGGGCCGGCCACGGTGATCCTGGAGCGCCTGCGCAGGGAGGGCTACGCGGGCGGCATCACGACCCTGAAGGAGCACCTGGCGAAGGTCCGCCCGCTCCCCCTGCGGGCCCGCGGCTACCAGCGGACCACCTACCTGCCCGGGGAGCTCGCCCACGGGGACCGGTGGGAGCTGCCGATCGGCGTCCCGGTGGGACGGGGCAGGGAGCGGAAGGTCTACGGGTGAGTGACGACCCTCCCGTGCTCGGCGGCCCACGCCTGCGTGTTCAGCTTCTCCCGCAGGATGGCCGACCTCCTCCACGGCGTGCTCGGGTGCCTGGTCCGCCTGGGCGGGGTCCCCGAGGCCATGGTGGTGGAGGGCGACCCTCGATCGTGGCCTCCGGGGTGGGTCGGAAGGCGCTCCCCCACCCGGAGGTCGCCGCCCTCTGCGGTCACCTCGGGATGGGCCCGATCGTGCCGGAGCCCGGCAGGCCCGAGTCCAAGGGACGGGCCGAGCGGACCATCGGGTACCTGGAGCGCTCGTTCCTGCCGCTGCGCACCTTCGCCGACCTGGATGACCTCCAGGGCCAGCACGACGCCTGGGCGGCCGAGGTCGCCCTCGGCCGGTACCACCGGCGGGTCGGGCGGATCCAGGTCTGCATCTCGCCCGGGGAGGTCGTCGTCCGCCTGGAGGGCGCGGAGGTCGCCCGGCACGCCCAGAGCTTCGCCCCGGGCGACGTGGTCAATCGACCCCCGCCACGCCCGGGCCCTGCGCCCCGCCAGACAGGCCCGGGCGCGCCTGGCGGCGGGCGACCTCGAGTTCGAGGCGCCGGACCTCACCCGCTACGACGCGCTGGCGGACCCCGCGGGGGTGGTCTGGGTGGGCGCCGAGGCCGAGATCGCATTCTCCTCCCCTGCCCTGCGGGCCCCCGGATCGCGGAGACCGCCGTCCCGCTCGCCGAGCGGGCCCCGGCGGAGGGCTGGGATCACGAGACCCACCTCGCCCAGGTCCTCGCCGAGGAGGTCGCCTCCCGGGAGGCCCACGGCGGGGACGCGCGCGTGCGGCAGGCGCGCTTCCCCAGGTGGAGACCCTGGATGACTTCGACTTCTCCTTCTGCCGCGGGCTCGACCGGCGGCGGATCGCCCACCTCGCCCAGCTCGACCTCCTCCGGGAGGCCACCGACGTGGTGTTCCTCGGCCCCCCGGGCACGGGCGAGACCCACCTCTCGATCGCCCTCGGGGTGCAGGCGGCCCGCCGCGGGTGGCCTTCGCCACGGCCCACGAGTGGGTGGGGCGCCTGTCCCTGGCCGAACGGGCGGGCAGGCTCGATGCCGAGCTCGAGCGGCTCCGTCGGATCCCGCTGCTCATCGTGGACGAGGTCGGCTACATCCCGTTCGACCCGGAGGCCGCCGCGCTGTTCCTCGCCCTGGTCTCCTCCCGGTACGAGCGCGCCTCCCTCATCGTGAGCTCGAACAAGACCTTCTCCGCCTGGGCGGAGATCTTCGGGGATCCGGTCGCCGTCGCGGCGATGGTCGACCGGCTCGTCCACCACGCCGAGGTGATCGCCCTGAAGGGCGAGAGCTACCGGCTGCGGGGCCGGGGGAAGGAGGTGATGCACGCGACGGGACCCGACTAGGGTGTCAAACATCCGGCC
The DNA here is from genome assembly GCA_035573995.1 of Actinomycetota bacterium. Taxonomy (GTDB): domain Bacteria; phylum Actinomycetota; class UBA4738; order UBA4738; family HRBIN12; genus DATLZM01. The sequence continues at coordinate 3,729 of DATLZM010000330.1, forward strand.
GGCGCGAACCGTCAAGGATCCGACCGACGTTGACACCGCATCCTGCCGAACGAGCCCGGATCACCCTGCGCAGCGAGTCGTCGGCGATGACTGACTCGCCGATACAACCCTCCGAGGGAGGGGCTCCGAATCTCAGCGCGTCGCTGAAGGAGGCCGGGATCTTCCCCCGCTGCCGGTCATGGGCTCCTCGGCCCATCCACGGGGCGGTGCGGCGAAGGACACCTCCGGGCTGCTGCGTTGGGAGGGATCCGCCAGCTCGTCCAGACGGTGCCCCCTCTCCGCCCACCCTCCCGGCGAGGGTAGCCGCTATCGATCCGCCCGATCTCCTTAATCCGCGGCGGCGGGTGCCGACTAGTGCGCCCAGACCGGACAACTGAAGAGCCGCCACCAACGAGGACGGACCATCAGCCCAGGGAAGGACGCGGTGCGTTCTTCCCTCTTCGTGTAGGCAGGGTGGTGCGATGGACGGGATCAATGACCTCACGATGGGCGTCATCGAGTACGCCCTCGATGGGCTGGCCAAGCGCGCCGAGGTGCGGGCGCACAACGTCGCGAACCTCGACACACCGGGTTTCATGGCCTCCACGGTAGCGTTCGAGGACGTCCTGGCCGCTGCCCTCGAGGATGGGGATCTGGGGGATCTCACGGAGCCGCCGGTCGTCCCCAGGCCCGATATGCCGGACCCGCTGGGCAACACCGTGTCGCTGGATGCCGAGGTTGTGGAGGCCATGAAGGACGATTTGCTCTTCGACACCCTGATCAACAGCTACGACTTCAAGCTTGAGGTCCTGCGCACCGCCATCGGGGTGAGGGCATGAGCGGCCCGTTCCAGGACCTTGACACGGCCGCCACCGGGCTCGCCGCCGCCGGGTTCTGGCTAGACACGATCGCCCACAACATCGCCAACGTGAACACGCTCGCCCCCGGCGACCGGGAGCCCTTCCGGGCTCTCTCCCCGGTGCTGGCCGAGCGGATCGGGGCCGCGGGCGGGCCGGGGGAGGGCGTGGCGGTCGTCGGGGTGGTCAGGGCGGCAGGGCCGCCGGACCTCGTGTACGACCCCACCCATCCGCTCGCCGATGCTGAGGGCTACGTGGCCCGTCCGGTCGTGGACGTGGTCGGCCAGATGGTGGACATGATGATGGCGAGCCGTTCCTACCAGGCGAACCTCCAGGTCCTGCAGGCGGCCCGCGAGCGTTACGAGGCCTCGCTCCGGATCGGCCGCTGACCATGGCCGTGGACCCTATCACCTCGCCACCTCCGGTCGCCGAGATCTCCGCCGGACGGCGGCCGGTCGGCTCCCCTCCCGCCGACGGCGTCGGGTTCGGCGAGCTCGTCCGGCGGGGGCTCGAGGCGGTCTCGGAGAGCGAGCGGAAGGCCGACGCCCTCATCCAGGCGATGGCCAGGGGTCGGCACATACAGCCGCACGAGGTGATGATCGCAACGGCTGAGGCTGCTCTCTCCGTCCAGCTGGCGGTGGCCGTCCGGGACAAGGCCCTGGAGGCCTACCGGGAGATCATGAGCCTCCAGCTATGAACGCCTCCGCCGCGCCCGTCTCGGCCGACGATCCCGCCGCCAGGGTCCGGGCGCTCGCCGGGCGGCCCCTCTTCCGTGTGTACGGCCGCGTGTCGCGCATCGTCGGCCACGAGCTGGAGATCCGGGGCCTGCGCACCCGGGTGGGCGACGCCATCGCCATCCACTCGGACCGTGGGGGTCGCCTGGGGGAGATCGTGGCGGTCGGGGCCGAGGGAGCCCGAGCCCTGGTCCTCGGGGACACCACCGGGCTCGGCCGGGGTGACCGGGTCTCGATCCTCGCCGAGGGCCCGCTCATCGCGGTGTCGCCCGGCCTCGCGGGCCGCGTGCTGGACGGCACCGGCAGGCCGATGGATGGGCGCCCCCTCCCGGAGGACACCGAGCTCGTGCCCCTGCACGTCGGCGTGCCCGACCCCATGGCCCGCCAGCGGATCACCGAACCACTCCCGGTGGGCGTCCGGCTCATCGATGGCCTCTGCACCGTCGGCCGTGGCCAGCGCGTGGGGATCTTCGGCGGCAGCGGTGTCGGCAAGTCGACCCTCCTCGGCATGATCGCCCGGGGAACCGCGGCCGATGTCGCGGTCCTGGCCCTCGTCGGCGAGCGGGGCCGGGAGGTGAGGGACTTCATCGAAGACGACCTCGGGCCTGAGGGCCTGGGCCGCTGCGTGGTAGTCGTGGCCACCTCGGATGAGCCCCCCTTGGTCAGGCTGCGCGCGGCCTTCGTCGCCACCCGCATCGCCGAGTGGTTCGCTGACGGAGGCAGGGACGTGCTCCTGATGTTCGACTCTCTCACGCGCCTGGCCATGGCCCAGCGGGACGTGGGCCTCGCGGCCGGCGAGCCGCCCACGGCACGGGGCTACACGCCCTCGGTATTCTCGCTCCTGCCGAGGCTCCTGGAGCGCGCGGGCCCGCGGGCGCGCGGCACCATCACCGGCATCTACACCGTGCTCGTCGAGGGCGACGACATGGAGAACGATCCCATCGCCGACGCGACCCGCTCGATCCTGGACGGGCACCTGGTCCTTTCTCGGCGGCTGGCCGAGGCGCAGCGGTACCCGGCCCTCGACCCCCTGTCGTCGCTCAGCCGCCTCGCCCCGCGGGTGACCACGTCTGAGCAGCGCGCCCATGCCGCCGCTGTCCGGGCAGCTCTGGCTGCCGTGGAGGAGGTACGTGACATGGTCGAGGTTGGCGCCTACGTGCCAGGCACCGATCCCCTCGCCGACCGAGGGCTGGCAGCGCAGGCGGCGATCACCGAGTTCCTGAAGCAGGACGTGCACGAGACGGCGCCCTTCGAGGAGACGTTGGCTCGCCTGGCAGCGCTGGCCGAGATGGTTGCATGAGCAGGAGGAACCCCATCGCCGCCCTGCTCCGTCTACGGAGCATCCGGGAGGAGCGGGCCCGTCGCGCCCTGGGTCAAGCGAGCCAGGAGAGGGTTCGGGCGGAGAGCGTGCTGACATCGCGGCAGGATGAGTACCGCGACCGGCCGGCGCCGCCCGCGGAGCTCAGCCCGCTCGAGCTGCGCGCGCTCCAGCTCCAGGGCATGAGGTCGTACGAGCTGCTGGCGGAGGCCAGCGACGAGTACCAACGGGCCCTCGAGCAGGTCGAGGAGTTCCGCCGAACCTGGCGACGGTCATGCGACGACCTGGAGGCCGCCGAACGCCTCGAGCGCCGCCGGCGGGAGGAGGCGGCCCGCAGAGCCCGCGTCGCGGCCCAGCGAGCCCTCGACCAGCTCGTGCTGACCCTTCGCGGGAGGCGGGCGTGGAAGTGACCAGCGTAGTGGCGACCCTCGCGCGCGTCCGGTCCATAGCGCAGCGCGTGGAGCCCTTCGCGTCCTCGTTCGCCCCCTCTTTCGCGCGCGTGCTGGCCGAGGCCCAGGCTCGTACCGCGGCCCCGGAGCGGATCGCGGGGTTGATCCTCGCGACGGGCCCCGGACCTGTCCCGGCCCCACCCCCACCGGGCGCACCCTGGGCCTTGGGTCTGCCGGCCCGGGGGCGTCGGTGGGCCGGGGCCATCGAGGAGGTCGCCGCGCGATACGGGCTGGACCCGCGCCTACTGGCCGCGCTGGTGTGGGCCGAGTCGGGGTTCGACCCGAGCGTGGTGTCCCCCGCGGGAGCCATCGGTCTCACGCAGCTCATGCCCGCGACCGCCGCCAGCCTCGGGGTGGATCCCTGTGACCCCCTCCAGAACCTGGAGGGAGGGGCCCGGTACCTGAGGGCCCAGCTCGACCGCTTCGGACGGCTCGATGTCGCCCTCGCTGCGTACAACGCGGGCCCGGGACGCGTGGTCGAGGCCGGTGGCATCCCCCAGATCCCGGAGACCCGCGCCTACGTGGCCCGGGTGCTTGGACTCTACCGGCAGCTCGGAGGCGGGGCATGACGATAGCCTCCGTGGTCCCGCGGCCGCTCCCCGCCGGAAGAGGTGAGGCGAGCGGCGGCTGCGACGCCCGACGCTCCTGCGAGGCGTTCCCCGAGGTGCTCGTCGGCGCCCTCGCCGTCGCCCGGCCTTGGGTGTGCGTACCCCCCGGGTCGGGCTCCGCCACCACCTGGCAGGTTCCCGGAGCCACCTCCCAGGTGCCCAAGGAGGGAGGCAGCGGCGCAACCACGCCCGTCCCCGGGGACCTCCAGGGGACGGGGCATCTCGGCGCCGGGCCTCCCGGAGCGGCTCTCGCGGCGGCGCCAGGCTACCTGGGGAGGCCCGAGTGGCCGGTCGGGGGATCGTGCGAGGGTCGGTCGGGCGACGATTCCGCCACCCAGAGCTCGTTGCCCGGGATCGCGTGGGAGGGGCCGCGCGGCTGGGAGCGAAGCCGGAGCGCGTCGTCCCGGCACGGGGCGGGGACGGGTCAAGCCGGTCCCGTCCGGGCGGACGTCCCGGTTCCCACGGACGTCCCGGGCGTGGTCTTCTCCCCGGGGGGGCTGTGGACGCAGGCCTGGGTGATGCCGGACGGACAGGGACCGTCGTGCGCGACGGAGGTCGCGCTCGGCACCTCCCTGCCTGGCCCCGTCCCCAGGGCCGGCGCGCTCCCGGGGGACGCCTCGCCCGTCGACCTCCTGCGCCCGCCGGTGGGGGCAGGAGGGACGGTCGAGGTCCCGACCGCGGCTGAGGGGGCGCTGCCCGGAGGGGCGAAGGACCCCCGACCGGGCACGGCGCTGGGGGCCCCGGCATCGCGTGTCTCGACCCGGGAGACGCGGGTGGCGGCATCCCCAGGGAGGGGATCGAAGGACGTTCCGGTTCCCCGCGACAGCGCATCGGGTCCGGGGCCAGGCCGCGCGGAAGCCCCCGAGATGCCGGTGGCGGTCCCGTCGCGGCCCGCGCCCCGGAGCTTCGCGGACGAGCGGGGGTTGGTCCGCGGGGTCGGGCCCGGGCAGGACGCCCGTGGCGGGGACGCCTCCGGTGTCCTTGGGCCGGCCGGGGTGGAGATGCGAGGACCGGGAGGCCCCGTGGGCGCGCCGGAGGCTCCGCCGGTGAGCGATGCGGCCCGTCGGATCCTGGAGGTCGTCGAGCGGCTGCAGCAGGTGTCGCCGCCCCGTCAGGTCGTGGTGGAGCTCCCCGACCTGGACGGGCTGCGGGTGCTCGTCGAGGCCAGGGGGACCTCGGTGCACGTGGTCGTCCTCCACGGCCCGACCCACGGCCGGCAACTCGATGCCCTCGCTCGGGAGCTGGCCGCCGGGCTGTCGGCGCGGGGCTTCGACCTCGCGGAGTTCTCGAAGGGCCGGGGCCAGGCACCGGATCCCGAGCCCGAGCCGCCGTGGCCGCGCAGGCCGGCGGTGGGAACCCGCCGCGTGCCGCGCAAGGCCATCATCCGGATCTAGCGAGAGGAGGGAGCAGCATGGTCGACCCCATCTCGAGTTCCGGGCTGGGCCTCCTCGGGGCCCCTCCCCCCGACCCGTCCACGGCCACGGGGCTGGGGGCGCTCGATGGGCAGGCCTTCCTGCGACTCATGGTGGCGCAGCTCAAGTACCAGAACCCCTTCGATCCCATGGACACCTCGGACATGCTCCAGCAGACGGCGGCGCTCACCACCGTCGAGACCCTCCAGCGGCTGGCGAGCACCGAGCGCCTGCTGATGGGGCTCGTGGAGGCGTCCGTGGCCACCTCCCTCATCGGGAGGCATGTGAGTGCCCTCGACGCGTCCGGGGAGGAGGTGACGGGGGTCGTCACGGAGGTGGGTTTCACCGCGGATGGTGCGGTCGTCCGTATCGGCGATGAGGAGGTGCCCGTCAAGAACCTCGTCGGTGTGAAGGGATCGGGCCCCGAGGGAACGGCGGTCCTCGCGTCTCAGGGATGAGCGGAGCGGAGGGAGAGGTCACGCCATGCTGCGTTCGATGTTCACAGCCGTCTCTAGTCTGCGCGCCCATCAGATGATGATGGATGTCGTCGGCAACAACATCGGCAACGTCAACACGGCCGGGTACAAGGCCTCGCAGGTCACCTTCCAGGAGGCGCTGACCCAGGTGCTTCGGGGGCCCGCCGGAGGCATCAACCCCCTCCAGGTCGGTCTCGGAGTGAAGGTCGCCACCATCGATCCCGTGTTCAGCCAGGGGGCCACCCAGGTGACCGGCCGGTTCACCGACGTCGCCATCCAGGGCGACGGCTTCTTCGTGGTGCAAAAGGGCGGCGAGCGCCTGTACACGCGGGCCGGGTCGTTCAGCGTGGACGCCGAGGGGAACCTGGTGGGCTTCGACGGCTACCGCGTGCTCGGATGGGCGGCCGACGCCAGCGGCGCCATCGACACCAACGGCCCCATCCGGCCCATCACCATCCCCATCGGCCAGGTCAAGGCCCCCCGGGCTACGACCGTCGTGGAGGTGGGGGGCAACCTGTCCGCCGACGCCCCCGTCGGCACCGAGGTCACCACCTCGATCGCCGTCTACGACTCCCTGGGGAACACGCACGAGGTGGTGTTCACCTTCGAGAAGACGGCCGACAACCAGTGGAGCGTGCGGGCCTCCATCGACGGCACGGACTACACCCTCACGCCGTCGACCCTGAGCTTCGGCCCTGACGGCACGCTCACCTCGACCTCGCCCCTGGTGTTCTCGGGCTACACGCCGCCGGGAGCCGAGCCCCTCACCTTCGACGTTGTCCTCCAGGGCGACGCTCCCCTCGTGCAGTACGGGGGCACGACCACCGCCGAGGCCAGGAGCCAGGACGGGCGCGGTGCCGGTGTGCTGCGGGGCTTCGCCATCTCGAGCGACGGCACGATCACCGGCCAGTTCTCCAACGGAGAGACGAAGGTCCTGGGGGCTCTCGCCATCGCGAGCTTCAGCAACCCGGCGGGCCTCGTGCGGGTGGGCAACTCCAACTTCGCGAGCTCGCTCAACTCCGGGGAGCCTCTCGTGGGCCTGCCGGGCACCGGCAGCCGGGGGACGCTCACGGCTGGCGCCCTGGAGATGTCCAACGTGGACCTTGCGCAGGAGTTCACCAACCTGATCCTCGCCCAGCGCGGGTTCCAGGCCAACTCGCGGGTGATCTCCGCCTCCGACGAGCTGCTCTTGGACCTGGTGAACCTGAAGCGGTAGCGGTGGGGTTGCCGGGAGGGGGATCCCGGCCGCGCCGATCGAGCCGGGACCCTCCCGGCACGTGCAAACCACTTTAGCCGGGGAGCCGACCGGCCGACAGGCTTGTCGACCGGAGCGGGGGATCCCGGCGGCGGCGGATGCTTAGCGCGTGCGAGCACAGGGAGGTGCCAGTGATCCTCGTTCATCGTCTGCGTGGCGAGCCGATATTCATCAATGAGGACCTCATCGAGTCCATCGAGGCCACACCCGACACCGTCGTTACTCTGGTCGACGGCCGCAAGCTGGTCCTGGCGGACGCGCCCGAGGATCTGGTCGAACGGGCCCGTCGCTACCGAGCGTCGGTCCTGGTGGCGGTGGAGGAGATGCGGGTCCGTACCGGTGCGGATCTGGTCGCGCTCCGCGGAGGGGCCGAGGCTACCGAACCCGAGGAGGTCGAGGGCGGGGGTGGGAGCTGATGGCTCTGTTCCTCGGAGGCCTGATCCTGGGCCTCGCGTCCCTCTTGGCGGTGCTCCTGATGGAGGGCGGCTCGCTCGGCGCCCTCATCGGCCCCTCCGCCTTCGTGCTCGCCGTCCTCGGACCCTTCGGAGCCACCCTCATGGGCGCGGGGCAGCAGGACGTGCGCAATCTCCCCAAGGCCCTGGCCATCGCGATGAAGGGGCGCACCCCCGACGCCGACGCAGTGATCACGCTCCTCGGCAGGTTCGCCGACCGGGCTCGCAAGGAAGGGATGTTGGTCCTGGAGTCGGAGGTCGCGGAGGTCGAGGACCACTTCCTGCAGACCGGCCTGCAGCTCGTCGTGGACGGCGTGGACGGGGACCACGTGCGGGGGGTGCTGGAGGCGGAGCTGGACGCGATGCGGGAACGGCACCACGCCCTGATCAAGTTCTTCCACACGATGGCCGGCTTCGCGCCGATCTTCGGACTCATGGGCACCATCGTGGGGATCGTCGGGGTCATGGGGCAGCTCGAGGAGCCCGCGGATCTCGGCCACGGCATCGCCCTCGCGTTGCTGGGGGTCCTCTACGGCGTGCTCTTCGGCAACCTCGTGTACCTGCCCATCGCGAACAAGCTCGAACGCCTCCACAACCTGGAGACGGAGGCCCGACGCCTCACCCTGGAGGGGATCCTGGCGATCCGCGAGGGGATGAGCGCCCGGCTGCTGGTGGAGCGGCTGGAGGCGCGCCTGGCACCGGAGCGGCGGGTGGGCCACCAGCAGCGGTTCGGCCAGGCCGTGGCCGAGGCGACCCACGAGGAGGTGGCGTAGTTGGCGAGCACCGGTGACGACAAGGCCCGCTGGCTGATCACGTACGGCGACCTGATGACGCTCATGTTCTCGCTCTTCGTCGTGCTCTACGGGATCTCCAAGGCTGACCAGGTCAAGTTCCAGAGGTTCCTGTCCGGCCTGGGGGCGCTCGGTAACCCGGCCGCCACAGGTGAGGGGATATTGCCCGCGGGCTCCGGGGTCGCCGGGGACGGTGGTGGGCAGGCCATCGTCGGCCGGGAGGACGTCACGGCGGCCGCGGGCCTTGATGCCGTGAACCTGGGCGGATGGCAGACAGAGGGGCCGTACTTCGCCACCCGGGCTGAGCTGCCCCTGATCCAGCAGGAGCTGAGGGAGGCCTTGGAGCGCGTCGGGCTCGCGGACCACGTCTCCTTCCGGATCGACGAGCGCGGTCTCACCATGGTCGTCACGACCGATCGGGTGCTCTTCGCCACAGGCTCGGCCGAGATCAGCGCCGACGGCCGTCGCATCATCGGCACCATCGCCCCGATCCTGGATCGCTTGACGAACCCGGTCTTCGTCGAGGGACATACCGACAACGTTCCCCTCCATCTGCCGAACTACAACAATTGGAACCTGTCCACCGATCGGGCGGTGGCGGTCGTGCGCCTCCTCCAGGAGCGGTTCGGCATCGACGCCCGTCGTCTGGCGGCGGTGGGCTACGGGGAGTTCCGCCCCAGGGCGACCAACGCCACCGCGTGGGGGCGCGCCCTCAACCGGCGGGTGGAGGTGGTGATCAGCACGATTCGAGGACGCGATGCCATCAGCGGATGACGGCGGCGGGAAGCGGGGCTGGAAGCGCAGGCTGGTCGTCCTCGCGGTGATCCTCGCCACGATGGCGGCCGGATCCTCCGTGCTCCTGGGAGGTGCGGCCGAGGACAGGGAGGCCGGCGCCGATGTGGCGCAGGAGTCGAAGGAGGGCGAGGTCATCGAGGTGGAACCGCTCACGGTGAACCTCGCCGAGCCCGGGCTCCACTACGCGCGGGTGGGCCTCGGACTGGTGCTCGCCGAGGGGGCCAACGCGGAGGAGGTGACAGCCCGCCTGGCCCTGCTGAAGGACGTCCTCATCTCGACGGTCGCCTCGTTCAGGAGCAGGACGCTCGTCACGGTCGCGGGCCAGGAGGAGCTGCGCAGGGCCCTGACGCGCGTGGCGCACGAGGTCTACGGCGAGGGCACCGTGCTCCGGGTGGTGCTGACCGAGCTCGTCGTGCAGTGAACGGGGCACCGCGGGCGATCGCGGGTCCTTGAGCGCGGCTGGCCGATGCCGACAAGGGATAGCGTGAGTCCGCATCCGCTCTTCGTACCCGCGTACGCCGCGCCCCGGGATGGGGGAGGATCGACCGTCGGCGAGATCCTCGACGGCCCAGCGGGCCCGAACAGCCTGCCGCGGTTCGACTTCCGCAAGCCGAGCAAGTTCGGCCGCGAGCATATCCGGAGTCTGGAGAGCCTCCACGAGAGCTTCGCCCGCCGGTTCGCGAGCCTCCTCACTCACTCCCTGCGTTCGGTCCTGCAGCTCAAGCCCGTGGCCGTGGACGAGATCACGTACGAGAACTACGTCCGGTCCCTCCCCAACCCCTCCGTGCTGGCTGTGGTGTCGCTGGCGCCGTTGCCGGGCGGCGTCATACTCGAGATGAGCGCGCCGACGGGCCTCGTCATCGTCGACCGGGCCTTGGGGGGGTTCGGGGGATCGGCACCGCTGCGCCGACCCACCGACATCGAGACCAGGGTGCTGGCAGAGGTGATCCGCTCCGGCCTCGGTGCCTTCCAGGAGACGTTCGCCCCACTGCTCGAGGTCCGACCCGAGGTGACGAGCGTGGAGACCAACCCCAACTTCGTCCAGGTCGTCTCGCCGTCAGAGACGACCCTGCTGCTCTCGTACAGCCTTGTGCTGTCGGCGTCGACCCGGGCCGAGGGGCTGCTCACGCTCTGCTACCCGTTCTCGACGTTGCAGCCGGTCATGGACCGCCTCCACCGGCACATCTCGGTGGAGCAGCCGGCCGGGCCCGAGGCCGAGCCACCGGGCGGTGCTCGCGTGCGGGAGCACGTCGAGGACCTCTCCGTGACCCTCGATGTCATCCTCAAGCCCACCAGCGTGCTGGCGCGGGACATCGCCACGCTCCGACCGGGCGACGTGCTGCGTCTCGATCACCGCGTCGATGAGCCTGCGCTCGGGGTCGTGGGCGACGTGGTGCTGCTGGCGGGCTTCGTCGGTCGTCGGGGCAAGCGCCTCGGCCTTCGAGTCTCCGACTGGAGGTCGAACGATGGCTGAGCGTCCGGCGAGCGCCGAGATGCCCCAGGGCGCGGGGCACCCGGCGAGCGTCGCCCGCGCGGAGTTCGCGGAGCTCGGTCCGGGCCCCGGACCGGAGGCGCCCGCCGACATCCAGCTCCTCGCCGAGGTGCCGCTCACGGTCACCGTGGAGCTCGGGCGCGCCTTGATGAGGGTGCGCGATCTCCTTGCGCTCAGGGAGGGGAGCGTGATCGAGCTGGACCGCGCCCCCGGGTCGTCGGTTGACGTGATGGTCAACGGCAAGCTGGTGGCTCGGGGTGACGTCGTGGTCGTGGAGGACGAGTTCGGCGTTCGGGTGACCGAGGTGGTGGATCCGGGGGGCGGCTCGTGAGCGGTCGTCCGGGTCCCCGGATCCGGCCATGAGCGCGCTCACCCTGGGAGAGGTCGCTCGCGTGGTGGGCACGCTCCTCCTGATCGTCGGGGGGCTCGCGGTGGCGGCCCGGCTCGCCGGTCGCTCCCGCGGCGCCACCAGGGGATCGGTGCGGGTGCTGTCCCGCGTGGCCCTGACTCGGGGGGCGAGCATCGCCCTGGTGTCGGCGGGGCGAAGGTTGTTCCTGCTGGGGGCGAGCGACCACGGCGTCGCTCTCCTCTCGGAACTCGCGCCGGAGGATCTCGACACGCGCGTCTCGTCGGAGCAGGTCCCCGTGCCGTGGGGCCCGGGGACGTCTATCCCGGACCCACCGTCCGGCGGCCCAGGGACGGGCCTCGTCCACAGGTTGCAGCTGATCACCCTGCGCAGGGGGGAACCGAGGCTGTCCCGTGTCCGCCGCGGCTAGGCTCGTCGCGATACTCCTGGGGCTCCTGATCCTGCTCGGCCCGGCCGGGCCGGCCCGGGCCCAGCCCGTCGATACGGTAGAGGTCCAGGTCGACGGGGTCGACGATCCTGGGGTGCGCCTGGAGGTCCGTTCCGGCGACCCGACCCTGAGTCGCACGGTCCTGATCATCCTGCTGCTCACGGTGGGATCGGTGGCGCCGGCCATCCTGCTGCTCATGACCGCCTTCACGCGGTTCGTGGTGGTCCTCGCACTCACCCGCAACGCTCTCGGCCTCCAGGGCATCCCGCCCACTCAGGTGCTCATCGGCCTTGCGCTGTTCATGACGTTCTTCGCCATGGGCCCGGTCCTCGACCAGGTGAACCGGGAGGCGCTCCAGCCTGCCCTCGCCGGACGGATCAGCGCATCCCAGGCCCTCGAGCGGGGCTTCGCGCCCCTCCGCTCCTACATGCTGGAGCGCACCGATCCCGAGGACCTTCGGATGTTCCTGGGGATGTCGGGGGCGGCGCGGCTCCGGTCCCAGGGGGACGTGGGCGCCTCGGCGCTCGTCCCTGCCTTCGTCCTGTCCGAGCTCCGGCGGGGGTTCGCCATCGGGTTCGTCATCTTCGTGCCGTTCCTCGTCATCGACCTCGTCGTCTCGGCCATCCTGACGGCGCTTGGCATGTTCATGGTGCCCCCCGCCGTGATCTCCCTCCCGCTCAAGCTCCTGCTCTTCGTGCTCGTGGACGGCTGGGGGCTGGTGGTCCGTTCGGTCATGGCGTCGGCCGGGGGTGCCGGGTGAGCGAGGGGACGGTGATCGACATCGTCGTGGGGGCGATGCTGATAGCGGCCAAGCTCGCCGGGCCCGTCCTCGTTGCCTGCCTGGTGATTGGCATCGTGGTTGCGTTCGTGCAGACGATCACCCAGATCCAGGAGATGACGCTCTCCTTCGTCCCCAAGCTCGTGGGGGCCGTGCTGGTGGCGATCGTCGGGGGCCGGTGGATGATCCATCAGGTCGTGGCCTGGGTCCGCGACCTGTGGGAGATGATCCCCACCCTGTGATGGAGCTCCCGCTGGATCCCGGGTGGGCGGCCGGGCTGCTCCTCGCCCTGTGCCGCACGGCGGGTTTCGCCGTCTCCCCGGTCTTCGCCCGGGCCCTCCCTCCCGCCGGTCGGGTGCTGTTCGCTCTGGCCGCGTCGCTCGCCCTCGTGCGCCCGGTGGAGGGGGGACTCTCTCTGGCCGGTCTTGCCGGCTCGGCAGCGATGAACGTCGCCGTGGGGCTGGTGCTCGCCTTCGCAACGGGTCTGATCCTCCATCTCTTCGACGTGGCGGGCGAGGTGCTGGACGTGAGCTCGGGCCTGGCCTCGGCCCGGATCTTGGATCCCCTGACCCGTCTCGAAGCGGGCGTGTTCACGCGCCTGTTCAGGATGACGTCCCTCGCCATCCTCCTCGCCATCGGGGGCGATCGGCTGCTCGTGCGGGTCCTGGTGAGGAGCGTGGAGGCCGTCCCCCTCACGGGGAGGATGTCGGTGGGCCCGGCGCTCGGGGAGGGCCTGGTGGCCTCGGTCGGTACGCTGCTCGTGGCGGGCCTCGAGCTCGCCGCGCCGGCCCTCGGAGCGTTGTTCCTGGCGGAGGTGGCCCTCGGCGTGGCGGCCCGGTTCGCGCCCCAGGCCAACGTGTTCTTCCTCGGGCTGTCGGCCAAGCTGCTGTTGAGCCTGGCGACCCTGGGGGTGGTCCTCACGCTCTTCCCGGGCGCGGTCCGGGGCGCCCTCGAGGCTATGTTGAGGACCTCCGGCGATCTGGTGCGGACGCTGTCGGGACCCTGAGGCTCGGCGCTCGCGCGGGGGCCGGGGGATCTCTTTAAGCCCCGAGCCCGTCTGCCGACGGGAGATGCCGACACGGACGCGATTCCTCCGAGCCACGGACCGGCTCCGACGAGGACGGCATGGGAGTGCGGTGAGCCGGTTCGAAGGGCGTACCGAGGAACCGACCCCCCGGAGGAAGCGCAAGGCCCGCCGGGAAGGGCGGATGGCGCGCAGCCAGGAGGTCGGCGTCGCTCTGTCCTTGGTAGGGGCCCTGCTCTGGATCCGGGTCTTGGCACCCCGGGGGGCCCGGGAACTCCTGGAGGGGACCAGGGCCCTGCTCGCGGCCTCCGGGGGCGAGCCCGCCGGCGCGGCGGTCCGGGCCGTGGCCTTCGACATGGCGCTCGTCTCCGTGGCCCCCCTCCTCGCGGTGGTCGTGGCGGCCGCCGTCGCCGCCGGCCTGGTGCAGACGGGCTTGGTCTTCGCCCCGGGGGCGCTCGTCCCCAGGCTCTCGCACCTGTCGCCCGCCCGAGGGCTCCAGCGGCTCAGGCCATCCGCCATGGTCTGGGAAGGCGTCCGGACCATCCTGAAGCTGGGGCTCCTGGTGGCCCTCGTCTGGGGACCCCTGCGGACGCTCCTCTCCGGGGGGAGTCAGGCCCGGGACCTGGAGGCGTTGCTCGCCCTCGTCGGCTCGGAGACCTGGACCGTGCTGGTGCGGGCCGCGCTCCTCGCGATCCTGGTCGCTGGGATCGACTACGCGGTGAACCGCTTCCGCACCCTCCGTTCCCTGCGGATGACGCGGGAGGAGCTCAAACGGGAGTACAGGGAGATGGAGGGCGACCCCCTCATCCGCTCGCTACGCCGGCGCCGCCACGTGGAGATGAGCCGGAACCGCATGATCGCGGAGGTCGCCAAGGCGGACGTCCTCATCACCAATCCGGTGCATCTGGCCGTGGCCCTCGGGTACACCGTCGGCGAGCCCGCTCCCCGGGTAGTGGCGAAGGGGGCCGGTCGCCTCGCGCTGCGGCTCAGGAAGCTCGCCTACCGCCACGGCGTGCTGGTCAAAGAGGACCCGGCCCTGGCCCGGGCTATCTACCGACGGTGCAAGGTCGGCCAGTTCATCCCGCCCGCGCTCTACGAGGCCGTCGCCGTGCTCATCGCCATCGCCTACCGCCGGCGGAGGATGGGGGTGATGTGAGCCATGCGGATGCCGCGCATGTTCGTGCCCATCGTCATCATCGGCGTCATCCTGATGATGGTCATCCCCGTACCGCCAGCCCTCCTCGACGTCCTCCTCGCCATCAACATCTCCGTCGCCGTCCTGGTGCTGCTCGGAACGGTCTTCCTGCGCGAGAGCCTGGAGCTGTCGGCCTTCCCCTCGCTGTTGCTCATCACCACCCTCGCTCGGCTCGCGCTGAACGTGTCGTCGACCCGACTCATCCTGCTGCACGGGTACGCGGGGAAGGTCATCGAGACCTTCGGCAACTTCGTCGTGGGGGGTTCGGTCATCGTCGGCCTGGTGGTGTTCCTGATCCTCATCGTCATCCAGTTCGTGGTCATCACGAACGGGGCCGGACGCGTGGCCGAGGTCGCCGCCCGCTTCACCCTGGACGCCATGCCCGGGCGGCAGATGGCGATCGACGCCGATCTCGCCGCCGGGCTGATCGACCAGGACCAGGCCCGGGAGGCCCGCAAGCGCATCGCCAAGGAGGCCGACTTCTACGGGGCCATGGACGGGGCCTCCAAGTTCGTGAAGGGCGACGCCATCGCCAGCGTGGTGGTCGTCGCCATCAACCTCTTCGGCGGGTTCGCCATCGGGCTGGGCGTCCACGGCATGGACCTCGCCGAGGCGATCCAGACGTACTCGCTGCTCACCGTGGGCGATGGCCTGGTGACCCAGATACCCGCACTGCTCATCTCCATCGCCACCGGTCTCGTGGTCACCCGCGTCGGTGGGGAGGATGACCTGGCTGGGGAGCTCGGCGCCCAGCTCCTCACTGGCAGGGACGCCGTCCGTGCCGCTGGGTGGGTCGTGGCGGCCCTCGCGCTGCTCCCGGGCCTGCCGAAGCTTCCCTTCCTCACGCTGGGGGCGCTCCTGGTCCTGGCGGGCGGTCGGCTGGTGGAGGCGAGGCCGGTGAAGAAGCAGGAAGAGCCCCCGCCGCCAACCGTGACGGTCGGCGACGACGACCCCGAGGCGCTCATGGGCGAGATCCGGGTGGAACCGCTGGAGCTGCATCTCGCCTACGGCATCCTGGACCTCATGGACGCCACCTCCGGGGGCGACCTTCTCTCCCGTGTGCGGGCTCTCCGGCGCCAGATCGCGAGCGAGCTTGGCTACGTGATGCCACTGGTCCGGACCCGGGACGACGTGACCCTGCCGGCGGCCACGTATCGGATCCTCCTCCACGGCGTCGAGGTCGGGCGGGGGACCGCGCCGCGCGGCAAGGTCCTCGCGCTGCCCCTGGACAACGGTCAGGCCTTGCGCTCCCTCGGGGGCGAGGAGACGACCGAGCCCGTGTTCGGGCTCCCCGCCTACTGGATCCCCGAGGAGGCGCGGCGGGAGGCCGCGACCCTCGGGGCGACCGTCGTGGACCGCACCTCCGTCATCGTGACCCACCTCGCCGAGGTCGCCCGCCGCCACGCGGCGGACCTCCTTTCCCGTCAGGACGTGCAGCGGCTGGTCGACGCACTCCGGCACGACGAGCCCCTCCTCGCCAACGAGGTCAGCACCGACCACCTGCCCCTCTCAACCCTCCACGCCGTTCTGCGGGCGCTCCTCGCCGAGCAGGTCTCCATCCGGGATCTCTCGCGCATCTTGGAGGCGGTCTCGACGCGGGCCCGCGAGACCCGGGCCGTGGAGCAGCTGGTGGCGGCCGCCCGCATCGCCCTGGGGCCGTCCATCGTGGCCAGGATCGCCCCGGACGGGGTGCTGGGCGTGATCACCCTCGAGCCCGCCCTGGAGGCTTCCCTCCACGAGTCGCTGCGGGAGGTCGACGGGGAGCTCTGCCTGGTACTAGACCCCGCGAGGGTGCAGTGCCTGCGCGAAGAGCTCGAGGCTCTGCTGGCACATCCCTCGGCCGAGCCCCTGGTCGTCGTGTGCGGCCAGGGCGTGCGGCGGCCGCTCCAGCGCCTGCTGGCGGGCGCCGGCTTCGATGTGAAGGTCCTCGCCTATCCCGAACTACCCGCCCACGTGAAGCTGGTGACGAAAGGAGTCCTCTGTGGTGCCCCTGCACAAGCCCGAGCCTGACAGCGGCGTGATCACCATCGAGGCCCCCACCGCCGAGCAAGCCCTGGAGGAGGTCTCGACGCTGCTGGGGGCCGATGCCCAGATCGTCGAGGCCCGCAAGGTCCATCGGGGAGGGGTGGCCGGGTTCTTCGCCCGGGAGATGGTCCAGCTCACGGCACGGCGCACCGGGGCGCAGACGGCCGCGCCGGGATCGGAGGACGGTGCAGCGACCGCTCGGGCCGGCGATGCGCCCCGCACCTCCCGGGCCAGCCACTCCTTCCGGGACGCCCTGGAGCGGCTCGTGACCGTCGCCGATACGGCTTCCCAGCTGGCCGCGGCCCGCCAGGCGGCCCCCTCCGCCGGGGCGGGTCCCTCGCCGGGGGCCGGGAGCGACGGCCCTCCGGTCTCGGGGATGGGCGAGGTGGCGTGGAGCCCCGACGAGCTCATCCGCGTCGGGCTGTCCTTCGCGCTCACGGAGTCCGTCGTCAGGCTGAGCCCCCGCGACGACCTCGACTGGGTGTGGGCCATCGCGCGGATCGTCTCCGGCCTCTGCCGGCCCTTCCCCCAGGGGCCCGCCCTGCTCGTAGGCCCGAGGGCTGATGCGCTCGCCGCCATGCTCGGGGCGCCGGCGGTCAGCGAGCCGCACCTCGCGCAGGACGTGGGCACCGTGTACCTCCCCGGGGACGTGCGGGCGGTCGATCCGTCGTGGCTCACGCGGATCCAGGGCGACCGGTGGCTCCACCTGGTGGCCGGAGGGGAGGGCTGGGAGGGGGTGCTGGCCCTGGGGCCGCGGGTCATCTCATGGGTCGGCCATGGGTCCCTGGTCCCCGCGCTCCGCGCCTGCGCCGAAGGCGACCTGATCCTGGGCTACGGAACCTTCGGTGACCGCGTTCTGCGGGCGCAGCCCGTCGATATCGCGCTCGCCATCCGGGATATGGTGGTGAGGCGGTGATCGCGCATCCGATCAGAAGGATCGCGGGCGCCGTCGGGCTGGTGGCGCTGGTCCCGACGGCGGTCATGGTGATGATCGGGGCAGTCTCCATTTCCGAGGCGGCCGTCCGGGCCGTCATCACGTTGCTGGGCACGCTGGCCGTCGCCCGGGGGATCTCCTGGGCCCTCCCATGGCTGGTCGCTGGTGAGGTTGACCAGGAGGAGGCGGCGCCGGACCGGGCCCCGCGTGCGGTCGGTAGGGGAGATGGGGCGGGTGCCCCCGAGGGGGAGCCTCAACGAGGGAACGCCATCAGCGCTGCCTCCACGACGACGGGGTCGAACAGGGAGTCCGAGCCCGCACGGAGGCGCTCCATGCACTCCGACGACGAGGGCGGACGCCCCGTCTCCGAGGGGGTGGTGCGAAGGGCGTCGTAGGCGTCGGCCACCGCGATGATCCGCGCGGCCATCGGTATGTCCTCCCCTGACAGGCCCTGGGGGAAGCCCGATCCGTCCCAGCACTCGTGGTGGTAGCGGATGGCGTCGGCGATCTGCCGGCCGGCGGTCACCTCCGCGTACCGGGCCCCGCGTTCAGCGTGCGACCGGTAGGCCTCGACCGACGCTGCGTCCAGGTCCGGCGAGGGTCGCATGGCCTCCGGCGGGAGACCCACCTTCCCCACGTCGTGGAGGAGGGCCGAGAGCCGGATGCGCATCAAGTCACGTCCCTCATAGCCCAGGAACCGGGCCAGCTCGGTGGCGTACTCGGCCACCCTCGAGCTGTGCGATCCTGGGTAGCCGTCGTGCTCGCTCAGGTACTCGATCATCCGGAGCGCGAGGTCGAGCTCGGTGGAGGAGACGAGCGTGTCCGACAGGTGCTCGGCGCTCGCGACCACGATCCCCTCTTGCGCTGCGGCGGCCTCCAGGGCGTGCTCCGCGAGATCCCGGAGCAGGGACACGTCGGAGGCGACCTCCGGCCCCGCATGGCCCACGCGCACCAGCAGGGGAACGGTACCTCCCGGAGCGAAGGATTGCGCGATCTCGGCCAGGCCGAGCCCGAAGTTCTGGACCTCCTCGGGATGCAGCTCCCGGGCCACGAACCCGTAGCGCGCGGGGGACAGGACGAACAGCTCGACCCCGGCGCGTTCGGCGAGGTCCCGGTAGAGGACCGAGATCCTGCGGGTCAGGACCTGCATGGCCTGCGGGTCCAGCCCGGAGGTGGCCTCCGTGAAGTTGGTGATCCGTGCGAACCCGACCGTGGCCGGCGTTCCTGCCTGGATCAGCTCCGCCAGGCGGGTCTCGAAGCTCGAGGCGCCGGGCAGCCCGGTGATCCGGTCGGCGCTCGACGTAGAGGCCTCTTCGGCCCGATGGCTGCCGACCCGCTGCTCGTAGGTGGCGAGCAGCGATCCCTCCTCGCTCTCCCCCGGTGCGAGGAGCCTCTTCAAGGCCCGCTCGTTGCCCTCCGCCACCACCGCGGTGCCCCCGGCGCGCATGATCTCGAGGGCGACGTTCTCCCCGCCGGCGTGGCACACGACTCCGACGAGCGTCTCCCGCGACCGGAGGCTCCGGGCGAGCGGGATGGCCCGAGCCCTCGGTCCGCGCGTCGAGATGATAACCAGGTCCGCCTGGTCGATCCCCGCCGGGTCCGTCGTCACCGCGCAGCCCAGGGCCGCCCGAAGCCGCTCGCGGGAGGGATCGGAGAGCCACAGCGCTGCCACCAGCGCGGTGCGGCTCGGCGCGGTGCTGCTCGGAGGGACGGGAGCGCCAGTGTCCTCGTCCTCCCCAGGGCCCCGCAGGGCCGCCTCTCGCCCCGCCGTCTCCCCGCGGGCCTGGTTCCTGGAGAGGGCGCTCTGGGCGGCGGGGGCATCGCGGTCGGGCTCTCCGACGGCCTCGCCGGGGGCCCGGTCCTCGCCGCCGGCCGCAGGGATCTGGTCGCTCGTCATGGATCCGTCTCCAACCTGTCGGCGGGGTCGGCGGAGGCTTAACCGGCGGGCGGGCGCTCCTTAAGGCGGGGGTCGTCGTTCCGACGGGCCACCTGGCGCATGGGGACGGCATGAGGACGTCCATCGTCGTGGTCGCTTACGGGCCCCGCAGGGTCACCAGGGCCGCGCTGCGTCGCGCGTCGTCGCTCGCGGGGGGCGGCGACGTGCTCGCCGTGGCCGGCCTCCCGCCCGGGCTCGCGGCGGTCCGTGGCGCGGCCGGCGGGAGGATCCGTGCCGTCGATGGGTGCGGGTCGGCGGCGCTCCAGGAGGCGCTGGAGCACCTGCCGGACGGGCCCGTGCTCCTCACCCACGACGACGTCCTGGTGACGCGGTCCGCGCTCGACCGGATGGAGCAGGCGCTGGACCGTGAAGGTGGCATCGTGCTCCCGTACTCCAACGACGTCGGGATGGACCACTTCGTCGGACCCCTCCCCGAGGTGCGGCGGGCCGCGGGGGCGGTGGAGGAGCGGGCGCGCCGGGTCGCGGGCGCGCCCCCCGAGGCCCGGACCGTGCGACCCTCCTGCCTGCTCGCCCCTCGCGACGACCTGCTCGGGCTCGTGCCATCCCACATCGTTGACCCCCGCATGAAGCTCGAGATCGTGGAGCTGCCTGTCCGCATCGCCCCGGGGGCCGTGGTGGCGCACGACAGCACGTGCACCCGACGTCTGGTCGAGCCCCCGGCGGATCCCTCCCCGCCGCTCCTCGTGGCGGCCATGATCGTGCGGGACGAGGAGGATATGCTCCCGGGTTGCCTGCGGTCGCTGGCCGGGCTCGTGGATGAGGTCGTCGTGTGCGACACGGGCTCCGCCGACGCGACCGTCGAGGTCGCGCGGCGCCTCGGCGCCACCGTCATCCACCGGGCGTGGCGAGAGGACTTCGGATGGGCGAGGAGCGAGGCGGTGGCTGCCGCGTCCCACGCCACTTGGGTGCTGACCGTGGACGCCGACGATCGGGTGGTCTGCCCCGATCCCCGGGAGGTCCGCCGGATGCTCGCAACCTACGCCGACGAGTACGAGGCGTTCTCGGTCGTGGTGGAGAACCGAGCGGGATCGCCGGAAGGACCGGTGGGCTCCGCGTTCGACTCGCCCCGGATCTTCCGAGGCGGGCGGTTCGAGTACGTGGGCGCTGTGCACGAGATCCTGGTGTCCAGGGGCGCGCGGGAGAAGCCCTTCGCCCCCAGGATGGAGGCGCTCCACATCGTCCACCTCGGCTACCAGCCCGAGGTCCTCCTCGGACGCGGCAAGGCCCATCGCAACCTGACGATGGCCAGGGAGCAGTTCGCCCGGGATCCCTCACCCAAGCACGCCATCGACTACGCCCGCTCGATCAAGCTCGCGGGAGGCGACCGTCGGGAGAGTTACAAGCTCATGCGCGGGATCCTCGAGGCTCTTCCCGAGACGGAACGGGCGGCGTCGGCCTACGTGCACACCTTGGTCTCGGAGGATCTCCTCGTCCTGGATGAGCCCGAGGCCGCGCTGCAACACGCGAGGACCGCCCTCGAGCTGGTCCCGGCTGACGACCTGGCCGCCCGGGCCTTCGCCGCGGCGGCCCTGCGGCTCGGTCGCCCCGCCGAGGTGGTGGCCATGGAGGAGGGCCGGGCCTCTGCCCCTTCGGTCCGCCCCGTGTTCAGGAGCGACGTGGCTCGAGCAGGCGCCATGTCGCTCCTGGCCGCCGCCTACGCCTCGCTGGGGAGGCTTGAGACGGCGAGGGAGGTAGCGAGAGAGGCGCTGGCGACGTCGGCCGAGGGCTTCGACGCGTGGGAAGCGCTCGTGGCGAGCCACGCCCGTCTCCCCGAGGATCGGGCCCTCGAGGAGCTGGTGGCGCTGGCGCTCCAGGATCCACAGGGCGGCGTCTTCCCCGCGCTGGCGGAGACCGTCCGTCCGGCCTTCACGGCCCGCTTCTGCCTGGCCTACCTGGAGCGGGGCGGGGAGCATCCGGAGGCGGTCCGCACGGGGTTGGCCGCCGCGATGGTCGCGGGGCTCCCCGACGTCTTCGCGGGGATCAGCCGGTCCTCTGAGCTCCTGGACCCCGAGGTGGTCGAGCGCATCGCCGCACGGGCCGAGGCGCGGGGAAGACCGGACCTGGCGGACCTCCTGCGCCGGGCGAGAGCCCGGGTGCCCGCCGGCGAGGGATGAGGGAGGTGGCCGTGCTGAAGGTCGGGGTGATCGGAGCCGGGCGCATGGGGAGGCACCACGCACGGGTCCTGTCACGGTGCCCGGACACCGAGGTCGCGGTGGTGATCGACGTCGACCCCCTGCGCGCCGAGCTGCTGGCATCGGGGTTCGGGTGCCGGGCCTCGACCCGCCTGGAGGACGCCTGCTCCTGCGACGCGGCCGTGGTCGCCACCCCCCCTGGGGACCACCTCGAGGTAGCGCTGCCCCTCCTTGAGGCAGGGATCCCGCTCCTGGTCGAGAAGCCTCTCTCCGAGGATCTCCGCGAGGCGCGGGCCATCGTGGAGGCCTCCCGGTCCCGGCGCGTTCCCCTCGCCTGCGGGTTCGTTGAGCGCTACAACCCGGTGGTCCTCGCTGCCGCTCGGCTGATGGAGGACGCGGGGCCCGCGCTCCACCTCGTCGGTCTGCGCCATTCGCCGCCCGATCCCGTGGTCGCGACCAGCGTCGTCCACGACCTGCTCATCCACGACATCGACCTCGCCCTACGCATGTGCGCGGGCGGGTGGGCGGTGGAGGTCGCGGGCGGCCTCTGGCGCGGAGGGCCCCGCGGTGGGGTCGAGATCGCCGACTGCGTCCTGGTGACCGATGCCGGGGCGATGGCGACGCTCTCGGCCAGCCGGATGGGCCAGCGCAAGGTGCGGCGGCTCGAGCTCTCCACCCCCGCGGGTCAGATGGAGCTCGACCTGTTGCGGCGGACGATCACCGTCTACCGGCACGTGACGCACGAGGCCGCGGAGGGCGGCACGTACCGCGCCGAGACGGTCATGGACATCCCCTTCGTCCAGGAGGCGGGGGAGCCCCTCGCGCTCCAGCTCTCCCACTTCGTCGCGCTCGTGCGGGGGGAGGTCGACCCCGACGCGGAACGGGAGGGGCTGCTACCGCCGCACGAGGTGGCAACGCGGGTGCAGCAGGATGCCTTGGGCGCGCGGGACGCCGTCGCCCTTGCGTAGCGGTGTCCTAACATCGCCCACCTGGCCCGGGAGCTCCGCTGCTACCTCGCGGCGGTCCCCGAGGCCTGCTGGGCGCGCCTCCGCCACCTCGGGGCCCGGCGGGACGCCAAGCTCGTCGAGCGGGGGGCGGCCCGCCAGAGCCTCGCCGACCTCCTCGGGGCGTACTGGCCGGCGGCCCTCGAGGCCGCCTCCGACCTGGGCTCCACCACGCTGCTCGCCTGCCTGGCGGTCTCCACCGACCCCGACGAGGTGGCCGCGATGAGCTACGAGGCCTTCGCCCGGGCCGTGGCCGAGGCCCTGCCCCGGGTGGGCGGGGAGCGGCGGTGCCTGCGGGTCGTGCGGGCCTTCCACGCCGCGGCGTCCGACCCCCGGAAGATCCCCTGGGAGCAGCCCGGCGCCTCCGAGCGGGCCGCCTTCGCCCTGGCCGACCTGCTCCACGCCACCTCCCAGGTGGCCGAGGTGGAGGACCTGATGGTGGGGATGCTCCGGGCCCTCGGCTACGCCGACCTCGCCCGGACCGTGCCCGGGCTCTC
>DATLZM010000331.1:0-1558 GCA_035573995.1 Actinomycetota bacterium
GCGGCGATGCGGGCCGGGGTCGACGGGTTCCTGGTGAAGACCTCGGGGGTCCGCGACATCGCCGCCGCCATCGAGCGGGTCGGCCGCGGGGAGCGGGTGTTCGCCCCCGAGCAGGAGCGCCGCGCGATCCAGGAGCTGGGCCGGCTGGTCCGCGAGACCCGCAGGCGGAGCAAGGCGGAGACCCTGGTGACCGAGCGGGAGCGGGAGGTCCTCCAGCTCCTCGCCCGGGGGCTCACGATGCAGCAGACGGCCAGGCGCCTGGGGATCTCGCCCCGGACCGTGGAATCCCACGTGGCGAAGATCTACCGGAAGCTCGGCGCCGACTCCCGCGTCCAGGCCATCTCCAAGGCCGCCGGCCTGGGCCTGATCGACCTGGGGTGATGTCGGCGGCCACGGCGGGGATGTCGGCGGCCACGCCGGGAACCTCGACGGGCACGTGCCGTGCAGGATCCGTGGTCAGGGGATACGCGCGAACGGGTTCTCGATGAGGACGCCTTCGATCTCGAGCCCCGGCTGGAAGTCCTCGGACACGAGGCGCTCGGCGCCCACCGCCTCCGCGGCCGCCACGATGAGGGCATCCCAGAAGGACAGCGGGTAACGCTCCCCGAGGATCGTCGCCCGTACGATGATCGGTAGGTCCACGACGACCAGCCGCCAGTGCCCGTAGCTCGCGAGGAGGCGTCGCGCGGCCGCTACTGGGAGGGGTGGGCTGAACTTCCGCGTGACGACGACGTAGAACTCCTGCAGCACCTGGGTGCTCAGCACGCCCGCACGGGTGTCCCACAAGGAGGCCAGGAGATCTGCAGCGATCCGTTGCTTGGACGGCTCGGAGACGTCGTGGGCGTACGCGAGCACGTTGGTGTCGACGAAGGTCAGGGGAACGCCTGGTTCGCGGATCACCGCTCGTGGAGGTCCTCGCGCCGCCAGCGCCGACCGCCGCGTCGCGAGACGTCCGACAGGGCCTCGAGCGCGATGCGACGAGCCTCCTCGTACCGCTCGTCCTCCTCGACGAGCTCCCGGAGCTGACGGGCGACGAGGCCGCTCACCGAGGTCCCCCTCCTCGCGGCCAGCACCTTCGCGCGGCGGATCAGCTCCTCGTCCAGTTGCAGCGTCAGGTTCCTCCGCGACATGACCACAGCTTACCGCGTGGACCACAGGATCCCACGGAGCCGGGTCGCGTGCCTCTCGGCCCCGGGGCCGCGGAGGCCGATACTTGACCCGTGGAACCGGGAGAGTTCCGCGCCGCGCTCCGCCGGCGCCTCCTCGAGGCGCAGGCGCCGGACGGGGGGTTCGGGGCGCGCCCCGGGCAGGCCCCCGAGGCGGAGCCGACGGCGCTCGCCGCGATCGCGCTCGACGACCCCGCGGCGCGGGACTGGCTCCTCGGCCACCAGGCCCCCGACGGGGGCTTCGGCCTCGAGATCCCGGGGGACGTGAGCGACGCCGCCACCCCGCTCGCCGCGGTCGCGCTCCCCGAGGGCGAGGCGAGGGAGCGGGCGCTCGACCACCTCCTCGCGAACCGCGCCCAGCGGGTCCCCGACACCCCCGAGATCCCCCACCG
>DATLZM010000332.1:0-1054 GCA_035573995.1 Actinomycetota bacterium
GGGGCGGACCGCTACGGGCTCGAGAACCTGCGGAACCTCTCCCGGATCCCGCCCACCGGGGCCACGGCCTACGTGGGGCTGATCCCCTGGGAGGAGGGGTCGGGGGGCCCCTGCCGCGTGATCGCGACCTGGTGAGCGGCGCGGCCCGACGCCCGGGACCCTTCCGGCGCTCCCGGCGCAGATTCATAGCACCTCTGCTATGCTACGGCCGGGATGCGGGGAGGGAGCGTGGTCCGTGAGGCGAGGCGTCGGGCCGGGCTGACCCAGGACGAGCTCGCGCGCCGGGTGGGGACGACGCAGTCGGCGATCGCTCGGATCGAGCGCGGGCGGACCGCGCCCTCGCTCGAGAGGCTGCGGGAGCTGGTCCGGGCGTGCGGGCTGGATCTCGAGCTCCGGCTCGTGCCGCTCGACGACTCCGACTGGTCGGTGGCCCTCACCAACCTCGCGCTCTCCGTGGACGAGCGGGTCCGCCAGCACCAGGCCGCGCTCCGGTTCGCCCGGGCCGGGCGGGCCGCGGTCCGGTCCTCCGGGCGTGGGCGCACCCGGGCCCGTGCCTGAGCCGGCGTTCGCGCCGGAGCGCATCCTGGCGGTGCTCCGCGAGCACGGGGTCCGCTACGTCCTCGTCGGGGGGTTCGCCGCCGTGATCCACGGCTCGCCCTACCTCACGACCGACCTGGACGTCGTGCCGGAGCGCTCCGAGGGGAACCTCCGGCGCCTCTCGGCCGCGTTGCGGGCCATGCACGCGCGGGTCTGGACCGAGGCGGAGCCGCGCGGGCTCCCCTTCGAGCACGATCCGACCTCCCTCGGGAACGCGGAGGTGTGGAACCTCGTCACGGACCACGGGCGCCTGGACATCGCGTTCGCGCCCGCGGGGACCCGGGGCTACGAGGACCTGGTCCGCGACGCCCGGCGCATCGAGGTCCTGGGCGTCGAGGTGACCGTGGCCTCCCTGGCCGACGTCGTCCGCTCCAAGGAGGCGGCGGGGAGGGAGAAGGACCGCCTCGTGCTGCCGGTCCTCCGCCGCCTGCTGGAGGAGGGCGACTGAGCGCGGGGA
>DATLZM010000333.1:0-3390 GCA_035573995.1 Actinomycetota bacterium
CGCGCCACGAGCGCATCGCGCGACGCGAGCCCCGACCGGAGCGCCGCGCGCCCGATCGGAGGGAGGAACGTCGCGGCCGCCCGACGGACCACCTGCCGCCGCCCAAGGGCCCCTCCGCCCGCCGGAGCCCGACCGGCCGCCCCGGCCCGCGGCGCCACCGTTCTCCCCCTCCCCGCGCCGACCGCCGCGACGCCGAGGGCCGCGGAGGCGCCGGCCAGGACCGGGGCGAGCCAGGGCTCGAGGGCCATCACGCGACCCGGAGGATCCGGCGGATCCACGCGAAGGCGACCGCCTGGAGCGCGAGGCCGGCCCCGATCGCGGCCCGCCCCGAGGGGGAGCGGAGCGCGGCCGCGATGTCGCTCGGCGAGGTGAGCGCGAGGAACAGGAAGAAGCCCACCGGGAGCAACCCGAGCACGGCGCCCGACAGGCGGGCCTGGGCGGTGAGCGAGCGGAGCTCGGCCCGGGCCGCGGCCCGCTCGCGGAGGGTCGCGGCGATCCGGTCGAGGACCGCCGGCAGGTCCCCGCCCGTCCGCCGGTGCATCAGGAGCGCCGCGCAGACCAGACGGTCGTCCTCGCCGCCGCCCGCTGCCCACCGCGAGAGCGCGGCGTCGAGCCGCTCGCCGTAGCGCACGCGTTCCACCGCCTCCTCGAGCCGAGAACGGATCGGGCCCTCGGCCTCCTCGGCCGCGTAGGACAGGGCCTGGGGGAGCGAGAGCCCCGCGCGGAGCGCGGCCGCCACGGCGGCGACGACGTCGCCGAGGTCGCCATCGGAGCGGCGGCGTCCCGTCCACCGCGGGGGCCGGGCCCTTCGCCGCCCGCCGCCGACGTCCCGCCTGCCGCCGGACCGATGGGCCGGTCCTCGTAACGTCCGGGGCTGGCCCACACCCCTCGCCACCACCGCGGCCCGCCGCCTGACCTCGGCCCGCGCCGCGAGCGCGAGGACCGAGAGGAAGGCGAGCACGGGCGCGAGGACCTCGCCGCTCACCGATCCGGCCCCCGCAGGAAGACCTCGTCGGGGACCGGGACGCCCCGCTCCGCGAGGACGTCCGCGAGCGGGGGACGCTCGCCCGTCGCCACGAAGGCCCCGGCGACCCCCTCCCGCGGGCGGAACGCGAAGAGCGTCCGCACCACCGGCTCGCCGTCCCGGACCCCCTCGACCGTGGCCACCTCGAAGACGACCCGCCGGCCGTCGCGGAGCCTGGCCATGTGGACCACCACGTCCACCGCCGAGGCCACCTGCTCCCGGACGTAGGCCGCGGGCAGGTCCACGTCGGACATCAACGCCATCGTCTCCAGCCGCCAGAGCAGGTGGCGCGGGGAGTTCGCGTGGGCCGTCGACAGCGACCCGTCGTGGCCCGTGTTCATGGCCTGGAGCATGTCCAGGGCCTCGCCGCCCCGCACCTCGCCCACGATGATCCGGTCGGGGCGCATCCGGAGGGCGTTGCGGACCAGGTCGCGGACGGTGACCTCCCCCCTGCCCTCGACGTTCGCCGGCCGGGCCTCGAGCCCCACCACGTGGGGCTTGGCCAGGCGGAGCTCGGCCGCGTCCTCGATCGTGATCAGCCGCTCGCCGTCGGGGATGAAGGTCGAGAGCACGCCGAGGAGCGTGGTCTTTCCCGAGCTGGTGCCGCCGGAGACCACGACGTTCGCCCGCCCCCGGACGCAGGCCGCGAGGAACGCGAGCATCCGGGGGCCCAGCGTGCCGCCCGCCACCAGGTCGTCGGGCCCGAGCGGCACCGGCGAGAACTTGCGGACCGTGAGGACGGGGCCGCGGAGCGAAAGGGGCGGGATCACGGCGTGGACCCTGCTGCCGTCCGGGAGTCGCGCATCCGCCCATGGCGATGACTCGTCGACCCGGAGACCGAGCGGGGCCACGATCCGCTCGATCAGGTGCAGGACGGCCTCCTCCCCCTCAAACAGACCATCCGGCACCCTCTCGATCCGCCCCTTCCGCTCCACGTACACGTCGTCGGCGCCGTTCACCATCACCTCGGTGACGTCGGGGTCCCGGAGCAGGTGCTCGATGGGCCCGTAGCCGACGACCTCGTCCGACACCCGGTTCACGACCGCCGCGAGCTGGCGCGGGGGCAGGAGGTGGCCCTCCGCGCGGAGGACGGCCAGGGCCTCCTCCCGGATCCTGAGGCGGCGCTCGGCCCGGGAGAGCCCCGCCAGCCCCCGCCCGTCGAGCCGCTCGAGGAGCCGGTCGTGGAGCGCCCGCCGGACCCCGGCGAGCGCGTCGAGCTCCCCCGCCGCCCTCACGGCCTCCCCTCCCCGCCGAGGGCCTCGACCCGGCGCGCCAGGCGGAGCAGCGCCCGCCCCGTCCGCCCCCGGAGCGGGAGGAGCCGCCCGTGGTCCTGGGCCGGGGCCACCTGCCCGTCCCGCGGGAGGACCGCCACCGCCGCGCGCCCCAACGCGGGTTCGACGTCGGCCGGGGTGAGCTCGGCCCGCGCCGCCCGGTTCACCACGACCTCCACCCGGTCCGCGACCCCGAGCGCCTCGAGGCGGTCGAGCGCCCGCCGCGCCGCCCGGAACGCGAGGACGTCGAGCGTGACCACGAGGAACAGCCGCTCGACGACCTCGAGCGCCGGGCGGACCTCCGCCCCCAGCGCCCGCGGGAGGTGGAGGAGGGCCACGTCGGCCGCCCCCGCCGCCGCGCCGACCACCGCCGCGACCTCCTCCGGCCCCAGGTCCGCCGCCGGCTCGGGCTCCGGGGCGAGGAGCGCCCGGAACCCGGCCGGGTGGCGCCAGGCCACCTCGTCCACCCGGGCCGGCGTGAGCTCCTCCGCCGGGAGGAGGTCGGCGAGGGTCCGGGGCGGCGGCTCGAGGGGCGCCCCCAGGGCGACCGCCACGTCCCCGAACGATGGGTCCAGGTCGACCAGCAGGCAGTCGGTCCCGCGGGCCGCGAGCGCCGCGGCGAGGTGGGTCGCGAGGAACGTGGTCCCCACCCCGCCCCGCGGCCCGTAGACGCCGACCACCCGCGCCCGCCGCTCCGCCGCCGACGCCTGCGCCCGGATCCTCCCCGCCGCCGCGGCGAGCGCCTC
This sequence comes from Actinomycetota bacterium, assembly GCA_035573995.1. Lineage (GTDB taxonomy): Bacteria > Actinomycetota > UBA4738 > UBA4738 > HRBIN12 > DATLZM01. Next base: position 3,042 of record DATLZM010000333.1, read on the forward strand.
CCGCTCCGCCGGCCACAGGAAGAACCCCCGGGCCCCGGCCTCCAGGGCCGCCCGGAGTGCCCCCACCGACTCCCTGGTCTCGAGCGCGAGGAGCGCGGCCCCGTCGAGCGTCCCCCGCCGGACGAGGCCGGGCTGGGCCACCACGGCGTCGGGCTCGAGCTGTCGGACGGCCTCGGCGAGCTGCCGGTCGTCGGCGGCGGTCGCCACCACCCGGGCCCGGCCGGTGCGGTCGAGGAAGTGCATGACCTCCTCGGCCACGTCGTGGGCCTCGATCCCGAGCACGATCCTCGCCACGTCCTCCACGCGACCTCCACGTACGGAGGCGACCCACGGGGAAGGCGAGGGGGAG
>DATLZM010000334.1:0-5120 GCA_035573995.1 Actinomycetota bacterium
GATGATCCCCCGTCCCGCGAACCCCCTGGTGGTCGCCCTCGACCTCTCCGACCTGGACCGGGCCGAGGGACTCGCCCGGGCCCTCGCCGGCGAGGTCGCCATGCTCAAGGTCGGGCTCGAGCTGTTCACCGCGGCCGGCCCGGAGGCCGTGCGGCGGATCGGCCGCCACGGGCCGGTCTTCCTCGACCTCAAGCTGCACGACATCCCGACCACGGTGGAGCGGGCGGCCCGGAACGCCGGTCGCCTCGGGGCGGCGATGCTCACGGTCCACGCCCTCGGCGGGGAGGCGATGGTCGCCGCGGCCGTGCGGGGCGCGCGGGCCGGCGCCGAGGAGGTGGGGGGCCTGCCCCCCGTGGTGGCGGCGGTCACCGTGCTCTCGAGCCTCGCCGGCGAGGGGCTCGCGAGCCCCGCCTCCCTCGCGTTCGAGGCCCGCGCGGCGGGGGCGGGCGCGGCCGTCGTCTCGGGCGAGGACGTGGCCGCGGTGCGGGAGGCGCTGGGCGACGACTTCTGCCTGGTGGTCCCGGGCGTCCGGCCGGCGGGGACCGACGGCCACGACCACGCCCGGGTCCTCACGCCCGGGGAGGCCGTCGAGCGGGGGGCCGACTACCTCGTGGTGGGCCGACCGATCACCGGGAGCCCCGACCCGGTGGCCGCGGCCCGGGCCCTGCTCCGGGAGGTCCGGTAGACGGGCCCGGGCGGGCCGCCGTCGACCTCCAGGGGAGGTTGAGGACGCGACCGGAACCGCAGGTCGCGGCGGGGGTCGCGTTGCCTCCGGCGGAGGGGGGTGTCTATAATCCCGCGGTCCCTGAGCCCCCTAGCGAAGGAGCTGTGGAATGCCGCTACCGACCCTTTCGCCCGAGGACCGGAAGCGCGCGCTCGAGAAGGCGGCCGAGGCCCGCCGCAGGCGCGCCGAGATCAAGGCCGAGCTCAAGTCCGGGAAGCGGACGCTGCGCGACATCCTCACCCGGTCCGACGACGAGACCGTCGGCAAGATGAAGGTGTCCACGGTCCTCGAGTCCCTGCCCGGGGTGGGGAAGGTCCGGGCCAGGAAGCTCATGGAGGAGCTGGACATCTCGGCGAGCCGCCGGATCCGCGGCCTCGGGGCCAAGCAGCGCGACATGCTGCTGGAGCGGTTCGCGAAGAAGTAACGCTGTCCTCAAGGGGCGCGCTCTTCGTGATCTCGGGCCCCTCGGGCGTCGGCAAGGGGAGCGTGGTGAGGCGGCTCCTCGAGCGGGACCCGGGGGGCCTGTGGTTCTCGGTGTCGTGCACCACCCGGCCCCCGAGGCCGGGCGAGGTGGACGGCCGGGACTACCGGTTCGTCTCGGACCGGGCGTTCGACGAGCTGGTGGCGGCCGGGGCGCTGCTCGAGTGGGCGGAGGTGTTCGGCCACCGGTACGGGACCCCGGTCGAGGACGTGGAGCGCGCCCGGAGCGCCGGCCGGGACGTCCTGCTGGAGATCGACGTCCAGGGGGCCCGGCAGGTGCGGCGGCGGGCCCCCGACGCGGTGCTCGTGTTCCTGGTCCCGCCGAGCCGGGACGAGCTGGAACGCCGGCTGCGGGCCCGGGGCACCGAGGACGAGGGGGCGCTCGGCCGCCGCCTCGCCGAAGCCGAGCGCGAGATGGCCGAGGCCTCCTGGTTCGACCACGTCGTGGTCAACGACGACCTCGAGCGGGCGGCGGACGAGGTGCTTGCTATCATCGCTGCGCACCGCGAGGATCGCGGACGGGAGGGCCCATCCCCATGATCGAGCCGAAGATCGACGAGCTCCTGGCCAAGGTCGATTCGAAGTACACGCTGGTGATGCTCGCCGCCAAGCGGGCGCGGGAGATCAACAGCTACTACAACCAGCTCGGCGAGGGGCGCGGCGAGTTCGTGCCCCCGCTCGTGGAGACCGGGGGGCTGCGGAGCAAGCCGCTGTCGCTCGCCCTCCAGGAGATCGCCGAGGGGAAGATCACGGCCCAGCGCCCCGAGACGGCCGAGGGCTCGTAGGCGGCCCGGGGCCCGCGGCCGCCGGGAGGCCGGGGTGACGGCGAGCGCGCTCGAGGGACGCCGGGTGCTCCTCGGCGTGACCGGCGGGATCGCGGCCTACAAGGCCGCGCACCTGGTCCGGCTCCTTCGGGCGGCGGGCGCCGAGGTCCGGGTGGCGATGACCGAGGCCGCCACGAGGTTCGTCGGCCCCGACACGTTCGCCGCGCTCACCGGCCACCCGGCCCACGCCTCGGTCTTCGAGGAGCCGGGGGCCGTGCTCCACGTCCGCCTGGCGCGCGAGGCCGACCTCGCGATCGTCGCCCCCGCCACCGCCAACGTCCTGGCCCGCCTGGCCCACGGGATCGCCGACGACCTCGTGACGGCGTCGCTCCTCGAGGCCACCTGCCCCGTCCTGGTCGCGCCGGCGATGCACACGGGGATGTGGGAGCACCCGGCGACCCGCGCCAACGTCCGGCTCCTCGAGGAGCGGGGCGTCCGGTTCGTGGGCCCCGCCGCCGGGCCCCTGGCCGCGGGCGACGAGGGGGTGGGGCGGATGGCGGAGCCCGAGGAGATCGTCGCGGCCGCCGCCGCGGTCCTGGGCCGGGGCGCCGACCTCGCCGGACGGCGGGTCCTCGTCACCGCGGGACCGACCTTCGAGCCCCTCGACGCGGTGCGGTTCCTGGGGAACCGCTCCTCGGGACGGATGGGGGTCGAGGTGGCCCGGGAGGCGCGGGACCGGGGGGCGCGGGTGGCCCTCGTGCTGGGGCCGGGCACCGTCGAGCCGCCGCCCGGGGTGGAGGTCGCGCGGGTCACCACGGCCGAGGAGATGCGGGCCGCCGTGCTCGAGCGGTTCGAGGAGGCCGACGCGGTCGTGATGGCGGCCGCCGTCGCCGACTTCCGGCCCGAGCGGCGGGCGCCGGGAAAGCTCAAGAAGGAGGCGGGGCCCCCCGAGGTGCGCCTGGTCCCGACCCCCGACATCCTCCGGGAGCTCGGGGCCCGCAAGGGGGGCCGGGTCCTCGTGGGGTTCGCGGCCGAGACCGAGGACCTGGAGGCCGCGGGCCGCGCCAAGCTCGCCGCCAAGGGCCTGGACCTGGTCGTGGTGAACGAGGTCGGCCGGGAGGGGACGGGCTTCGGGTCGGAGACCAACCACGCGATGATCCTCTCCCGCACCGGCGACGACGCGCCCCTCCGGACCTGGACGAAGCGGGAGCTCGCCCGGGAGCTCTGCGACCGGCTGGCCGAGCTCCTCGCCCGGTAGGGGGCCGGGTGTAGGATGGCGCGCGCGATGGGGCGGTCCTACCTGTTCACGTCGGAGTCGGTCACCGAGGGGCACCCCGACAAGCTCGCCGACCAGATCTCCGACGCCGTGCTCGACGCGATCCTCGCCGTCGACCCGGTCGGGCGGGTGGCGTGCGAGACCCTGGTCACCACGGGGGTCGTGATCGTCGCAGGCGAGATCACCACCTCGGGCTACGTCGACATCCCGCAGGTGGTGCGGGAGACGATCCTCGAGATCGGCTACATCGACGCCAAGTTCGGCCTGGACGGGGAGACCTGCGGGGTCCTCACGGCGATCCAGGAGCAGTCCGCCGACATCGCCCGCGGGGTGGACGAGGCCCTGGAGCACCGGGTGGGCTCGGCCGACGAGCTGGACGCCCTGGGCGCCGGGGACCAGGGGATGATGTTCGGCTACGCCTGCCGGGAGACCGAGGAGCTGATGCCGCTCCCCATCGCCATGGCCCACCGGCTGGCCAAGCGCCTCGCCGACGTCCGCAAGGCGGGGGTGATCCCCTACCTCCGTCCCGACGGCAAGAGCCAGGTCACGATCCGCTACGAGGACGACGTCCCGGTCGCGGTGGACCGCATCATCGTCTCCGCCCAGCACCGCGAGGAGGTCGACGTCGAGACCCTCCTCACGCCCGACGTGATCGAGCACGTGATCGACCCCGTGCTCCGCGAGTTCCCCGACGTCGACGCGAGCGGGATGGCCGAGCCCCTGATCAACCCCACCGGGCGGTTCGAGATCGGGGGGCCCAAGGCCGACACGGGCCTCACCGGGCGGAAGATCATGGTCGACAGCTACGGCGGCCGCGCCCCCCACGGCGGCGGCTGCTTCTCCGGGAAGGACCCCACGAAGGTGGACCGCTCCGCGGCCTACATGGCCCGGTACGTCGCGAAGAACGTGGTGGCGGCGGGCCTCGCGGACCGGTTCCAGCTCCAGCTGGCCTACGCGATCGGCCGGGCCCACCCCGTGTCGGTGTCGGTGGACACGTTCGGGACCGAGCGGGTCGACCCGGCGCGGCTCGAGCGGGTCCTGCGGGAGATGTTCGACTTCCGGCCGGCGGCCATCATCCGCCACCTCGACCTCCGCCGGCCGATCTACAAGGAGACCGCCGCCTACGGGCACTTCGGCCGGAAGGGCTTCCCCTGGGAGGAGACCGACCGGGCCGAGGAGCTGCGGCGGGCCTTCGAGTAGCCCGGCCGGGGCGGGTGGGACCGGCGGGGGGAGGGGCTCCCGGGGAGGTCCTGGCCGGCCCCGTCGCGGTCTGCGTCGACCGGCCGGTGCTCTCGCTCGACCGGCCCTTCACCTACGAGCTCCCTGAGGAGCTCGGGGCCGGCGTCGGGAGCCTCGTCCGGGTGCCGTTCCACGGGAGGACGGTCCGCGGCTGGGTCCTGGGTCCCGCCGAGGAGGTCCCGCCGCGCGTGCTCCCGGTCCGCGCCGTCCTCTCCCCGGTGCGGTTCTTCGACGAGCGCCTGCTCGCCCTGTTCCGCTGGATGTCGGAGCGCTACGTCGCCCCGCTCGCCGCGGTGATCGCCCGGTCGCACCCCCCGCGGGTCGCCTCGGAGGAGGAGGGGTGGCGGGCCCTCGACGGACCGGCCACGGAGGACGTCCCCGCCCCGCCGAGCCCGGCCCGGCTCGACGGCTACCGGGGCGGGCCGGAGCTCCTGGCGGCGGCCGGGGGCGGGTCGGGGGCCTTCGTCCTCCGCCCCGCCCCCGACGGGGAGGCCGGGGCCGCCGTGGAGCTGGTCGGCGCCTGCCTGGCCGGCGGGCGGCGGGCCATCGTCCTGGTCCCGGAGGCCGCGCCGCTCCCGGCGACGGCGCGGGCCGTGCTCGACGCGTTCCCCGGGCGGGCCCTGGCGTTCGTCGGCGG
>DATLZM010000335.1:0-1909 GCA_035573995.1 Actinomycetota bacterium
GTCGGCCGTCTACTTCTGCGTGCTCGAGGCCCTCCAGAACGTGGCGAAGTACGCGGACGCGTCCCGGGCGACCGTCCGGCTCTGGGCCACGGCCGGGGAGCTGGGCTTCGAGGTCTCCGACGACGGGGTGGGGTTCGACCCGGGCTCCTCCGCCCGCGGCTCCGGGTTCCAGGGCATGATCGACCGGGTCGACGCGGTGGGCGGGGCCGTGGAGATCGTGTCCGCACCGGGGGAGGGGACGGCCGTTCGCGGACGCATCCCCATCGGAACGAGGGGGCCGGCATCGTGACGAACACACCCGAACCCGTCCGCGGAAAGGTCGCCCGGCGGACGGCGTGGGCCGTGTGGGCAGTGACCGTGATCCTGATGGTCGCATGGGTCCCGCTCGTCCGGCTCGCGAAGACGCAGGAGGGCGACCTCCCCGGTGTCATCCTGTTCCCGCTCCTCGTGTTGGGTTTCGCCACGGTCGGCGCGCTGATCACGTCCAGACAGCCGAGGAACCGGATCGGCCTCGCGTACGCGGTGCTCGCGCTCGCCGGTGCCGTGGCGCTCGCCTCGGGTGCGTACGCGCAGCTCCCGTTCTCGGCGAGCATCCCCGTGCCGGGGTCCCGGTTCGCGGCGTGGCTCGGACGCGTGGGGTTCGAGGCGATGGCCCTCCCACTGGCGTTCGTGTTCATGCTCTTCCCCGACGGGCGGGTCCCGACGGCTCGGTGGCGTCCGGTCCTCTGGACGATGTTCGCGGCGGCCGCGACGAACCTCGTCGGGTGGGTGGTCACACCGGGGCCGCTCGCGGCGGGCTTCACCTACACGCCCCGATCCGTCACGAACCCGTTCGGAGCACCCATCGGGTGGAAGGGCGTGATCGACACAATGACCGGGGCCGCCGGGCTCGTGCTGTTCGCGGGAGCTCTGCTCGGGGTCGTGGCGCTCGGCCTCCGCTACCGCCGATCCAGCGGCGAGGAGCGGCAGCAGATCAGGTGGCTCGCCTACGTGGGGGGCGCGGGCGTCGGCATCGTGCTCCTCGCGATCCTCGCCCTCCTCACATCCTCGCTGACGGGGATCAACCCCGATAGCGACACCTTCTGGGCGGTCGTGTGGACCCCGTTCCTCCTCGTGGTGTTCGCCGGAACGCCCGCCGCCTCGCTCGTGGCGGCGATGAAGTACCGGCTCTGGGACCTCGACGTCGTCGTCAAGAAGACGGTCATCGCGGGGGTCGTCGTCGTCATCCTGGGCGCGCTCGCGGAGGCACTGCTGGCCACGGTGGGGCAGTTCGCCCTCTGGAGGGGGACGCCCCGCGGCGTCTCGGTCATCGTCGGCCTCGTGATCGGCCTCCTCTTCGTCCCGGTGCTCCGGGTCTCGCGCAGGATCGCCGACCGCCTCGTGTACGGGGGACGGGCCACCCCGTACGAGGTGCTCACCCGGTTCTCGGAACGGATGGCGGAGACGTACTCGACCGAGGACGTGCTGCCGCGCATGGCCTCGATCCTCGCCGCCGGTACGGGCGCGCAGCGCGCGACGATCTGGCTCGCGACGGGGCGGGAGCTGCGGCCCGAGGCCGGGTGGCCCGATGGGGGCGGGCCGCGCGAGCCGCTCCCGCTGGAGGGGCTCGCCGCCCGGGGGGCGTTCGAGGTGCGCCACCTCGGCGAGCTTCTCGGCGCGATCACGCTGGAGATGCCGGCGAACGACCCGATGAACCCCGGCAAGGAACGGCTCGTGCGCGATCTCGCCACCCAGGCAGGGCCCGTCCTGCGCAACGTGAAGTTGATCGAGGAGCTCCGCGACTCTCGTCGGCGCCTGGTGGCCGCCCAGGACCAGGAGCGCCGCCGGATCGAGCGGAACCTCCACGACGGGGCCCAGCAGCAGCTGGTGGCGCTGTCGGTGAAGCAGCGGCTGGCATCCGCGATGGTCG
>DATLZM010000336.1:0-10401 GCA_035573995.1 Actinomycetota bacterium
CCCCCGGCGGCAGCGCCCTCCCCGGCGCCGGCGCCCGCCACGGCAGAGCCCCCTCCGGCGACCGCCGAAGCCGCTCCGGCTCCCGCCCCCGCCCCGGCGCCCGAGGCCGCGCCCCGCGAGCGGCACGAGGTCGCGCTGGACCAGGAGACCTACGAGAAGACGCTCGAGGAGCTGCTCGCGAAGGGGACCGACCGGCGCGTGGCCGAGGGGCAGGCGCGCCGGGCGGCCATGATCGCCGCGCGCAAGAAGGCCGGCGCGTAGCCTTCCCGGAGATGGCCGGCGTGGACTGGAGCATGGGCTCGGCCTCCGCCCGGCTCGCGGACTGGTCGGTCGCGGGCGAGGTGGGCCGGCGGTTCGGCGGCCCCGGGGTCGGGGTCGGGGCCGTGGAGCGGGCCCGACTCCGGGAGGACTTCGCCGAGCTCGTCCCGCACGGGGAGACCCTGATCGCGGGCTACACGGGGCTCGCGGTGCCGGGCGGGCGGGCGCGGGCCTGGGTGATGTCGCGCGGGGAGTGGATCGACCAGAACCTCCGCGGCCTGCAGCGCCTGCTCGAGCCGCTCGCCGCGCGGATCGTGGCCGATCGGCGGCGGTCGGAGCTCCGGCGCAAGGCGCTGGGCGCGCAGGTCGGGGTGCTCCTCGGCTACGTCTCCCGGAAGGTGCTCGGGCAGTACGACGTGTTCGCGCCCCCCGACGACGAGGGCACCATCTACGTCGTGGGCCCCAACGTCGCCGAGGTCGAGCGCCGCTTCCGGCTCCCGCCGCGCGACTTCCGGCTGTGGATCTCGCTCCACGAGGCCTGCCACCGGGTGCAGTTCTCGGCGGCCCCCTGGCTCCGGGGCTACCTCGCCTCGCTCGTCGACGAGTACCTCGCCAGCATCTCCCTCGACGGGCGGGAGCTCCTCCGGCAGCTCCGCCGGGCGGTGGACGAGGTCCGCGACGGGTCCCGGGAGTGGCGGGGGGTGGGGGTCGTCCTGCTCCTGATGTCGCCCGAGCAGCGGGACCTGTTCGCCCGGATGCAGGCCGTGATGTCGCTGCTCGAGGGCCACGCGAGCTACGTGATGGACGTGCTGGCCGCGGGGCGGGTCCGGGACCTGGACCGGATGCGCCGGGCCCTCCGCGCCCGGCGCCGCGCCGGGGGCGTGGAGCGGGCGTTCCAGCAGGCGATCGGCTTCGACCAGAAGGCCCGGCAGTACGGGACCGGCGAGCGCTTCGTCCGGAGCTCGATCGAGCTGGCCGGGATGGAGGGGTTCAACCGCGTGTGGCAGGGGCCGGCGAACCTGCCCACCCTGGCCGAGGTGGCCGCCCCGGCCCGGTGGGTGGAGCGGGTCGCCGGGGGCTGATGCGCCGCCCGCCGGCGGTCGCCCGCGTCCTCGAGCGGGTGACGGCCACCGCCCGCGAGCACGCGATGTTCCTCCCGGGGCAGACGGTCCTCGTGTCGGTCTCCGGTGGCCCGGACTCGGTCTGCCTGCTCCACGCGATGCACGCCCTGCGGCGGCTGTTCCGGGTACGGCTCGCCGTCTTCCACTTCGACCACCGCCTCCGGGCGGGCTCGGAGCGCGATGCCGCCTACGTGCGGCGGCTCGCGGACCGTCTGGGCCTCCCGCTGCTCTCGATGGCGGCCGAGGAGCCGCCCAACCCGCGGATGTCCCTCGAGCACTGGGCGCGGGACCTCCGGCGGGCGGCCTCGGTGGAGGCGATGCGGGAGGCGGGGGCAGAGCGGATCGCGCTCGGCCACACCGCGAACGACCAGGCCGAGACGGTCCTGATGGCGGCGATCACCGGCTCGGGCCTGGAGGCGATGGCCGGCATCCGCCCGGTCACGCCGCCCTGGGTCCACCCGCTCCTCGACGTGACGCGGGCCGAGGTCGAGGCGTTCTGCCGGGCCCTCCGGCTCCGCCCGCGGATCGACCCCACCAACCGCGACGTGCGGTTCCTCCGCAACGCGCTCCGGCTCCGGGGGATCCCCGCCCTGGAGCGGGCCACGGGGCGGGAGGTGATCGCCCCCCTGGCCAGGACCGCCGCCCTCCTCCGCGAGGACGCCGAGGAGCTCGCCCGGCAGGCCGCCCCCGCCGTCGCCGAGCTCGTGGAGGAGACGCCCGACGGGGTGGAGCTCCCCGCCACCGGGCTCCTCGACCTCCCCCGAGCCATCGCGCGCCGGGTCGCGCGGGAGGCCGTGCTCCGCTGCGGCGCGGTCCCCACCCGGGAGGACCTGGAGGCCGTCCTCGACCTCGCCGCCGGTCGGCCCGGCCGGCGGCGGGACCTCTCGGCGGGATTGAAGGCGATGCGCGAGGCGGGGTATGTTCGCCTCTCTCGTCCTTCCCCCGGGAGCTAGTGCCCCACTGAGCCGGGCGTGAGGAGGGGTATCGGATGGAGGGCGGCGCGCTCACCCAGCACCGATCGGGGACCGGCCATACACTTCGGGGTCCCGTGAGCGAGCACGAGCGGGGCATCGATCGGATCCTCATCACCGGAGACGAGATCCGGTCCACCGTGGCCGACCTCGGCGCCAGGATCACCCGGGACTACCGGGGCAAGGACCTCCTCCTCGTGGGGGTGCTGAAGGGGGCCTTCGTCCTCATGGCCGACCTGTCCCGCCACATCCGGCTCCCCCTGGAGTTCGACTTCATGGCGGTCTCGTCCTACGGGGCCGCCACCCAGACCTCCGGCGTGGTGCGGATCCTGAAGGACCTGGAGCAGGATATCGAGGGGCGCGACGTCCTGCTGGTCGAGGACATCGTGGACTCCGGGCTCACGCTCAACTACCTGCTGCGGAACCTCCGGAGCCGCCGTCCCGCGAGCCTCGAGGTCTGCGCGCTGCTGGTGAAGGCCGGGATCCAGCGGGTGGCCCTGGACATCCGCTACGTGGGCTTCGAGATCCCCCCGGAGTTCGTCGTGGGCTACGGGCTCGACTTCGCGGAGCGGTTCCGCAACCTCCCCTACATCGCGACCCTCAAGCCGGAGGCGTACGCCGAGGCCACGACCTGAGCCGGGAACGCCGGGTCGGGCCCGGGCGTCGAACGGACGTGGGCAGGAGGTCCTTCGCCGCGGCGCTCCTCGCCGTCCTCCTCGTCGCCTGCCAGGCGGGGGTGGAACGTTTCCCGCCCGGCTCCGGGATCCGCGGGCGGGTGGTCGCGGGGCCGGCGTGCCCGGTGGAGACCGAGGCGTCGCCCTGCCCCGATCTCCCCTGGGTGGGCAAGGTCCGGGCCACGGGCGAGGCCGGGGTCTTCGAGGTCCGGACCGACCAGGAGGGGGGCTTCGTCCTCGTCGTCCCGCCCGGGACCTACCTCGTGCGCGCCGTCGTCCCGGGGGGCGGGCCGCCCACGGCCGTGCCCCAGGAGGTCCGGGTGCGGCCGGGGTCGTTCGTCGAGGTCACGCTGGAGGTCGACACGGGGATCCGCTGAGCCGGGCGACCCCCGAGCGCCTCGTCGCCGCGAGCCGCGTCGGGGGGCTGTGCTACCATCGCGGAGGGCTCGGGGTGCGGCACGCCCGGGCCCCGAACCGTCCCCCGTGCCGAGGAACGAGGAGAAGGAGCATCCCACGGCCTCTCCCGAGAGCCCCCTCCGCAAGGCGGCCCGGACCCCGACGCTCGTCATCGTCGCGGGCCTGTTCGCGCTGCTGCTCCTGATGTCGCTCTTCGGCCGGAGCGAGCCCCGGCGCGAGCTCACGCTCACGGAGTTCGAGCAGCGCGTCACGGCGGGCACCGTCCGGACCGCCGAGTTCCGGGAGGGCGACCAGGTGCTCGTGGGCGAGATGGCGGACGGCGGCGCCTACGAGGTCGCCTACCCCGCGGACTACCAGGACGAGCTCACCACCCTCCTCCGCGACGCGGGCGTCCCCCTCACCGTGGACCCGCAGAAGGGCTCGGCGATCGTCTCCACGCTGATCCAGGTCGTGCTCCCGGTGCTCCTGATCGCCGGGGTGCTGGTCTGGGTGATGAACCGCTCCCAGGGGGCCGGGGGCCGGGTGATGTCGTTCGGCAAGGCCCGGGCCAAGGTCGTCACCAAGGACCAGCCGAAGACGACCTTCGCCGACGTGGCGGGGGTGGACGAGGCCGTCGAGGAGCTCCAGGAGGTGAAGGACTACCTCCAGAACCCCTCCAAGTTCCAGGCCATGGGGGCCAAGATCCCCAAGGGGGTGCTCCTCTACGGCCCGCCGGGCACCGGGAAGACCCTGCTGGCCCGGGCCGTGGCGGGCGAGGCGGGGGTGCCGTTCTTCTCCATCTCGGGCTCGGACTTCGTCGAGATGTTCGTCGGGGTGGGCGCGGCGCGCGTCCGGGACCTCTTCGAGCAGGCCAAGCAGTCCGCCCCGGCCATCGTGTTCATCGACGAGATCGACGCCGTCGGTCGCCACCGCGGCGCCGGCCTGGGCGGCGGGCACGACGAGCGGGAGCAGACCCTCAACCAGCTCCTGGTCGAGATGGACGGGTTCGACCAGCGCACCGCGGTGATCCTGATGGCTGCCACGAACCGCCCGGACATCCTCGACCCCGCCCTCCTCCGCCCGGGCCGGTTCGACCGCCACGTCGTCATCGACCGGCCCGACCTCGAGGGGCGGAAGGGGATCCTCCGGGTCCACGCCCGCGGGAAGCCGCTCGACCCCTCGGTCGACCTCGACGTGATCGCCCGCCGCACCCCCGGGTTCACCGGGGCGGACCTCGCGAACGTCCTGAACGAGGCGGCGCTGCTCGCCGCCCGGCGCGGCAGGCGGGCCATCGCGATGCCCGAGATCGAGGAGGCGATCGACCGCGTGATGGCCGGCCCCGAGCGGAAGACCAGGGTGATGAGCGACCGAGAGAAGCGGGTGATCGCCTACCACGAGGCCGGCCACGCGCTGGTCGCCCACGTCCTGCCCAACACCGACGAGGTCCACAAGATCTCGGTGATCCCCCGGGGGCGGGCCCTCGGCTACACGCTCACGCTCCCCACCGAGGACCGGTTCCTCATGACCCGGGAGGAGCTCTCCGACGAGCTCGCGATGCTCCTCGGCGGGCGGGTGGCCGAGGAGCTCGTGGTGGGCGACATCACGACGGGCGCGCAGAACGACCTCGAGCGGGCGACCCGGATCGCCCGGCAGATGGTGACCGAGTACGGGATGAGCGACACGCTCGGCCCGCTCACGCTGGGGCAGAAGCAGGGCGAGGTGTTCCTGGGCCGGGACATCGCGGCGACCCCCGACTACTCCGACCAGGTGGCGTTCGAGATCGACACCGAGATCCGGCGGCTGATCGACGAGGCCCACGACCTGGCCCTCGAGATCCTCACGGAGCACCGGGCGAAGCTCGACGAGATCGCCGCCGCGCTGATGGAGCGGGAGACCCTGGACAAGGAGGAGGTCGTCCGCCTCCTCGCGGACACCCCCAAGCGCCCCCAGCGGGACGTGCGGCGGACCACCGGGCTGGCGGTGGCCCGCCGGACCGACCGCGCCCGCGAGGAGCGACGGCCGGGGACCCTCGGGTAGCGCCCGGGCCCCACGGGCCGGCGGACGATCGCCCGCCGCCAGCCGGTAGAGTTCGTGGCATGGACATGGAGCCCGTGGGGTTCGACGAGGCCAAGGTGATCGAGGGCGTCCGGCTGATCCTCGAGGGGATCGGCGAGGACCCCGACCGGGAGGGCATCAAGCGGACCCCGGAGCGGGTGGCGCGGATGTACCGCGAGATCCTGGCGGGGATCGGGCACGAGCCCGAGGAGGTCGTGACGGTGATCGAGGGCGCCGACCACGACGAGATGATCATGGTCCGCGACATCCCCCTCCAGAGCCTCTGCGAGCACCACCTGATCCCCTTCAACGGGCGGGCCCACGTCGCCTACATCCCCAACCGGGACGGCCGGATCACGGGGCTCTCCAAGATCGCCCGCCTCGTGGACCTGCTCTCCAAGCGGCTCCAGGTCCAGGAGCGGCTCACCACCGAGATCGCCGACGCCCTGGACCGCGCGCTCCGCCCCCGCGGCGTCTTCGTGGTGATCGAGGCCGAGCACCTGTGCATGACGATGCGGGGCGTGAAGAAGCCCGGGGCGGTGACCGTGACCTCGGCGGTCCGGGGCCTGTTCCGGACCGACGCGCGGACCCGCCAGGAGGCGATGAACCACATCGGCAAGCGGGCGTAGGCGGCTCGGGCGGTCGCTCGGGCCCGGCGCCCCCGCGCGTGCTACAGCGCCGCCACCCGACGCAGCGGCATCCGCGGCCCGAACCGCGGCGGGCGCACCCCGGCCGCGACGAGGAGCCGGAGCACGCGCCCACGGTGCCCGGCGAAGGGGGCGAGGAGCTCGAGCATCAGCTCGTCGTCGCCGCGGGGGCGCCCGGCGAGGAGCCAGGCCACGGCGTGGGGGAGGTGGAAGTCGCCGAGGGGGACCGCGTCGGGGTCGCCGAGGGCGGCGTAGGCGACGCGGGCCCCGGTCCACGGGCCGACCCCTGGGAGCGCGAGCAGGCGGGCGCGGGCCTCGGCGAGGGGCATCGCGGCGGCCTCCTCCAGCCGGGCGCGCCGCGCGGCCAGGTTCCTGATCACGGCGGCGCGCCGTCCCTCGATCCCCGCCCGGTGGTAGCGGAAGGACGGGAGGGCGAGGAGGGCCTCGGGCGCGGGCGGCAGGAGGAGCCCGGCGGGGCCTGGCGCGGGCTCGCCCACGGCGCGGACCAGGCGGCGGTAGGCCGCGTGGGCCTCCTCGGCCGGCACGCGCTGCTCGAGGACCGCCGGGACGATGGCCTCGAGCACGGCGCCCGAACGGGGGACCCGGAGGCCCGGCATCCGCCGATGGAGGTCCCGCACCGGTCCGGGCGGGGGATCGAAGCCCTCGAGGGAGTCGTGGGCCCCGAGGAGCTCGGGGGCTCGGGCCAGCGCCCGCTCGGCCCCCGGCCCCCAGGCGTGGACGCGGATCCGCTCGGGGCCCGGCTCGAAGCGGAGGGTGGCGGGGCCGTCGGGCGTGCGGGTGGCGCGCCACCACGATCCGTCGCGGTCGATCCGCCAGCTCGGATCGCCCGGCCCGTGCCGGAGCGGCGCGAGGGTCAGGCGGAGGTCCGTGGGGAGGGCCGGCCTGACGGTCACGGCGAGCGGCTCGCGCGGCACGGGCCGAGGATACCGGTCCGGGCCGGCGGCCCATCCCTCCGGCGGCCCCGGGAGCGCGACGGTCGGTGGCCCCGTCGCCCGGGAACACGGAACGCGCGGGCCGCGTCACCATGGATGGGGGACGCCCGCGGGGCGTGCTCCCCGCCGAACGCGGACGCCGCGGAGCGCCATGGCCAGGGCCCACCTGCCCGACCTCGGAGCGAGCGGGCGAGTGCCATCCTCGCCCGTCTTCGAGCCGCCCGGGCTCCGGGACGTCTGGCCCGGCATCGAGCGGTGGACGAGGAGCGCGGTCCGGGGCATCGGTCGGGGGGTCCTCCGGGGCCTGCGTCTCGCCGTTCTCGCGGCGGTCGCCGTGGCGGTCGTCGCGGCCGGCGCGGTCCCGCTCGTGGTCGCGGGGCGGGAGGCCACGGAGGTGCTGGGGCGGACCCTTCCGGACCGGCTGGTGGACCGGCTCGCCGAGCCCCTGCGCCTGCGGCGGCTCCCCGAACGGTCCACGATCCGCGCCGCCGACGGCACGCTCCTCCAGCACCTCTACTGGGGGTACGACCGGGAGTGGGTGCCGCTCCGGGAGATCCGCCCCCTCACCCGTCGCGCGGTCCTCGCGATCGAGGACGCCCGGTTCTACGAGCACGGCCCCGTGGACCTCCGGGCCATCCTCCGAGCGCTGGCGGCGAACGTGGAGGCGGGCGAGGTGGTCCAGGGCGGCTCCACCATCTCCCAGCAGGTCGTCCGGATGTCGGGGATCGGCGACGAGCCGACCCTCCGCCGCAAGCTCGCCGAGGCGTGGGCCGCGTTCCGCCTGGAGCGCGCGCTCACCAAGGACGAGATCCTGGAGCGCTACCTGAACCAGGTGTACCTGGGCCACGGGGTCTACGGGTTCGCCGCCGCGTCGGAGTTCTACTTCGCGCGGCCCGTGGGGCGCCTCACGGTGGCGCGCTCCGCGCTGCTGGCCGGCATGATCGCGGGGCCCTCCGAGTTCGACCCCATCCGGCACCCCCGCCGGGCGCTCGCGCGGCGGAACGTCGTGCTGGGCCGGATGCTCGAGCTCGGCTGGATCGGCGAGCGCAGGTACCGGCGGGCCGTGGAGGCGCCCCTCGGCCTCTCCGCGGCCGAGCGGGGCCTCGCCGCGCACGGCCCGACCTCGTTCTGGACGCAGTACGTCATCCGGACCTTCCTCTCCGACCCCCGGTTCGGGGAGACGTTCCGCGAGCGCCGCAGACGGCTGTTCCGCGGCGGCCTCGAGATCTACACCACGCTCGACCCGCGGCTCCAGCGCGCCGCCGAGGACGTGCTGCGGGAGCGGATGACGGGGCCCGGGCTCCCGCAGTCGGCGCTCGTGGCCGTCGACCCGAGGACCGGCGCGATCCTCGCGATGGCCGACGGGAACTGGCCGTTCGAGCGGCACCGCTACGACCTCGCGAGCGCGCCCGGCGGGGGGCGGAGCGCCGGGAGCGCGTTCAAGGTCTTCACCCTGGCCGCGGCCCTGCTCGAGGGGATACCGCCGACCCGCGTCTACGACGGGAGCTCGCCGAAGACCATCCCGGACTGCGGGGGCGGGGAGACCTGGACGCTCCGGAACGCCGAGCCGGGCTCCGGGAGCTACACGCTCGCCTCGGCGACGGCGCACTCGGTGAACACGGTCTTCGCCCAGGTGATCGACGAGGTGGGCCCGGCGGACGTGGCCCGGGTCGCGCACCGGATGGGGATCGACAGCCCGCTCGTCCCGGTCTGCCCGCTCACCCTCGGGACCTCGGCGGTCTCGCCCCTGGAGATGGCCTCGGCCGTCGGGACGCTCGCGAACCGCGGGATCCACTGCGAGCCCTTCGCGATCGCCCGCATCGTGAACCGCGAGGGCAGGACCATCTACCGGGCCCGGCCGGAGTGCGAGCGCGCCATCCCGGCGTGGGTCGCCTCCCTCGAGACCGAGCTGCTCGAGGAGGTGATCCGCTCCGGGACCGGCACGGCGGCGGCCATCGGGAGGCCCGCGGCGGGGAAGACCGGCACCGCCCAGGACTTCGCCGACGCGTGGTTCGTGGGCTACGTGCCGCAGCTCGCGGCCGCGGTCTGGGTCGGGTACGCCCGCGCCGAGGTCCCCATGCCGTACGTCCCCGGGCACGGGCCGGGGTACGGCGGGGTCCTCGCCGCGCCGATCTGGCACGACTTCATGCTGCGGGCCACGGCCGGCCTCCCGGTCCGGGACTTCCCCCGGATCCCGCCTCCGTCGCCGAGCCCCACCCCGTCCCCCTCGCCGACCCCCGCGCGGCCGTGAGGGACCGGTGCGGGCGCCGTCCGAGCCGCCCTCCGGGCCTCCAGGTTCCCCGCCCAGGTGGCTGCGGAGAGAGCGCGCGATGGACCAGCCGGCCGTCCCGGGCGACGTCGGGCGTCTCCGGGCCACCGTCCCCGCGTACCATGGCCCCGTGGCGTCCCGGCGGCTCGTCTGGCGGTGCGGGGGGCGGGAGCTCGTCTGCGGCGAGCGGACCCTCGTGATGGGCATCCTGAACGTCACGCCGGACTCGTTCTCCGACGGGGGACTCTTCCTGGACCCGGAGGCCGCCGTGGCCCACGCCCGCCGGATGGTGGAGGAGGGGGCCGACATCGTCGACGTTGGCGGGGAGTCCACCCGCCCGGGCTCTGATCCCGTGCCGCCGGAGGAGGAGCGGAAGCGGGTCCTGCCGGTGATCGAGGCCCTGGCGCCCGAGCTCGAGGTCCCGATCTCCGTGGACACCCGCCGGGCGGAGGTGGCGGCGGCGGCCCTCGAGGCCGGGGCCTCGATCGTGAACGACGTGACGGCCGGGGCCGACCCCGACATGTTCGCCGTCGTGCGCGACGCGGGGGCCGGCATGGTCCTCATGCACATGAAGGGGGAGCCCAAGACCATGCAGCGGGACCCCCGGTACGACGACGTCGTCGCGGAGGTGCGCGCGTACCTGGCGGCGCGGCTCGATGCCGCGGCGCGGGCGGGGATCGACGCCGAGCGCCTGTGCGTCGACCCCGGGATCGGCTTCGGGAAGACCCTCGAGCACAACCTGCTCCTGCTCCGGCACGTGGACGCCCTCGTCGACCTGGGCCGGCCGGTGCTGGTGGGCCCCTCCCGGAAGTCGTTCATCGGGACCCTCCTCGACCTCCCCCCGGATCAGCGCGTCGAGGGGACGCTCGGGGCCGTGTGCTGGGCGGCGGCCCGGGGGGCGCACGCGGTCCGGGTCCACGACGTCCGCGAGGCGGTGCGGGCCCTCCGGGTGGTCGACGCGATCGCCCGCGCGGGGGGCTGACGGCCGTGCGGGCGGGGTCGCGCCGGGTGCGCATGCCGGGCGGGGAGCTCGCGGTGCTCGAGGCCGGCGACCCGG
>DATLZM010000337.1:0-1978 GCA_035573995.1 Actinomycetota bacterium
AGCCGCCTGCTAAGCGGTTAGGGGGCGAAAGCTCCCTCGCGCGTTCGAATCGCGCCGTCTCCGCTGCGCCCGTAGCTCAACTGGACAGAGCGTCAGACTACGGATCTGAAGGTTGGGGGTTCGAGTCCCTCCGGGCGCGCGAGCCCGCGCGGAACCGCGCCCCCCGTGGGGTCTTGACGGGCCCGGGGCGCCGACCCTACGGTCGGGCCCGATCCCGGGAGGTCGCGCTGGGGAGCATCCGCCGGACCGCCGTCAGCCTCTTCGCGATCGTCCTCGCCTCCTGCCAGGAGCCCCCGGCGCCAGCCTCCACCGGGCCGCGCCTCGGCGACCTGGGCCCGGCTCGCGGGGGGGTCGTGATCGTGGCCGCCGGCGACATCGCCTGCGGCGGCGAGCCGTGCGAGGGCCAGGTGGGCACGGCCCGGCTGATCCGGCGGATCCGCCCCCGGGCCGTCCTCACCCTCGGCGACAACCAGTACCCGGACGGCGAGTACGACGACTTCCTGGCCTCCTACGACCCGACCTGGGGGGCGTTCCTCGACGTCACCCGGCCCGTGCCCGGGAACCACGACTACGGCGTGGCCGGGGCGGCCGGGTACTTCCGCTACTTCGGCGGCCGCGCGCACCGGAGGGCCGGCGGCTACTACAGCTTCAACCTCGGAGGGTGGCACGTCCTGGCGTTGAACTCGGGCCCGGGGAGCATCTCGGAGGCCCATCTCACCTGGGCGCGGGAGGACCTCCGCGCCGACGGCCACCTCTGCGAGCTCGCGTACTGGCACCACCCGCGGTGGTCGTCGGGCTCCCAGCACGGCTCCGACGAGGACCTCGGCCCGCTCTGGGAGGTCCTGCACGCCGAGGGCGTGGACGTGGTCCTGAACGGGCACGAGCACAACTACGAGCGGTTCGCGCGGATGGACCCCTCGGGCCAGCCCGATCCCGCGGGCATCCGGGGGTTCGTCGTGGGGACCGGGGGCCGGTCCCACTACGGGTTCGGGGACCCGATCCCCGGCTCCCAGGTGAGGATCACGGGCCGGTTCGGCGTGCTCCGGCTGGTGCTCCGCCCGGGGAGCTACGAGTGGGCGTTCGTCGCGGTCGGCGGGCACGTGCTCGACCGAGGACGAACCCGGTGCCACCCGTGACGGCCGCGGGGCGGTCGCGCGGTCGGGACGGCCCCGCGGTGTTCCCGCTCGCGTCGGTCACCAGCGCTCGCGGTGGAGGACCTCCGCGAGCGGCTTGCGCCTCCCCTCCCTCGCCGGCCGACGGGCGGGGTAGCCCAGCGCGAGCAGGTAGTCGCACCGCCAGCCCTCCGGGTACCCGAGCAGCTCGCGGGCGAGGTAGGGGTCGGCGGGGCAGGCGTGGGAGCCGCCGATCCCGCGGTCCCAGGCCGCGAGGAGCATGTTCTGCATCGCCTGCCCGAGGTCGAACGCGATCGACCCCCGCTCCTCCTCGTCGCCTCCCTCCGGCGTGAGGAGAGCGATCGCCGCGGCCGCCCGCCGCACGTGCCTCGTGTAGGGCCCGAGGCTCCCGAGGACGCCGAGGGTCGCGCGGTCGGTCGAGACGACGAACGCCCACCGCTGGAGGTTCATGGAGCTCGGGGCGCGCCGGCCGGCGTCGACGATCAGCTCGAGGTCCTCGGGCGGGATCGGGCGGTCCTCGTAGCGGCGGACCGCCCGGAGGGTCCGGATCGCCTCCCACGTCTCCACGGTCCGGCGAGTCTACCGACCCGTGCCGTGCCCCAGCCTGCCCTCGTCCGCGGCCCGAGCCACCCTGGCCAGGCGGCGGGCCGCCCTGAGCGGCTCGGGCGTCCGCGCCGGGCCCGAGGAGGCGAGCGCGACCGCGACCGCCTCCTCGAGGCCGGTCCGCCACGCGGGGTGGACGACCACCGGGCGGGCGCCGGCGCGGGTCCGGACCGCCGCGGCCACCGGCTCCCCGTCGGCGGCAGGTGCGTCCTCCTGTGCTGGAGCGAGCGGAACCCTTGGGG
>DATLZM010000338.1:0-4541 GCA_035573995.1 Actinomycetota bacterium
GGCGTCCAGGCTGCAGGAGGGGTCGGGGTGCGCGTCCTCGGGGTGCTCTGCATCCTGGGCGCCCTGGCCATCTCGGCCAACCTCGCCTGGCAGCTCTGGGGCACGGGGCTCGTGGTCACGCGAGCCGCCCAGACCGAGCTCCGGGCGCGCCTGGAGCCGAAGATCGGGACCCGGGACCCCGCGGAGGCCGAGCGCGACCCCCGGGTCCACGTCCCCGGCCAGGCCGTGGCGATCCTGCGGATCCCGAGGATCGGGCTGGACGCGGTGGTGGTCGAGGGGACCGATGCCGCCTCCCTGGCGAAGGGCCCCGGCCACTACCTCGACACCGCCTACCCCTGGCAGGACCACGGGCGGGTCGGGATCGCCGGGCACCGGACCACCTACGGCGCGCCCTTCTGGTCCCTCGACCGCCTCCGGCCCGGCGACCGGATCGTCCTCGCCACCGAGTACGGCACGTTCACCTACCGGGTCGTGCGCACCGCGATCACCCCTCCCTCCGGGATCCTCCCGAACGGGGGGTACGTCCTGGACCAGACCCGGGACCCGACCCTCGTCCTCACCACCTGCAACCCCCGCTTCTCGGCGGCCCAGCGCCTGGTCGTGTTCGCCGAGCGGGTCGGGTAGGGCCGATCGCGGTCGGGCCGCGGCGCTCCGGGACCCGTCGCCCGGCGCGCGGGGACCCGTCGCCTGCGTGCGGGATGCGTCGGACGGGGGATGCGCGGCGGAGCCCCGTGCGCGATGATCCAGCTGGCGTTCAGGGACGGGGCGCGACGCTCGCGGCCCTGGCTGCGGGAGCATCGGGTGCGCGTGCTCGTGGTGGAGGACGAGGTGCGGCTCGCCGCGGGCCTCAAGAAGGGCCTCGAGGCGGAGGGGTTCGCGACCGACGTCGCGCTCAACGGCACCGACGGCCTGTGGATGGCCCGCGAGAACGCGTACGACGCGATCGTGCTCGACCTCATGCTGCCCGGGCTCAACGGCTACCGGGTCTGCGCCGCGCTCCGGCAGGAGGGGAACTGGACCCCGATCCTGATGCTCACGGCCAAGGACGGCGAGTTCGACGAGGCCGAGGCGCTCGACACCGGCGCCGACGACTACGTCACCAAGCCCTTCTCCTACGTCGTCCTCCTGGCCCGCCTCCGCGCCCTGATCCGCCGCGGGGCGGGCGAGCGGCCCCCGGTCCTCGAGGCGGGCGACGTGCGCCTGGACCCCGCGGCCCGCAGGGCCTGGCGCGCGGATCGCGAGCTCGAGCTGACGGCGCGGGAGATGGCGGTGCTCGAGTTCCTGCTCCGTCGGAAGGGGGAGGTCGTCTCGAAGACCGAGATCCTCGAGCACGTCTGGGACTACGACTTCGAGGGGGACGTGAACATCGTCGAGGTGTACGTCGCGCGCCTGCGGAACAAGATCGATCGACCCTTCGGGCGCCACGCCCTCGAGACCGTCCGGGGGGCCGGCTACCGGCTGGACGAGACCGGTGGCTGAGGAACGACGCCGGCCGCTCCTCCGCCGGCTGCGGAGCCCCGGGGCGATCCGGCTGCGGACCACGGCCGCCGCCGTCCTCGTCGTGGGCGTCGCCCTGGCCTTGGCCGCCGTGGCCACCGTCACGCTGCTCGAACGCTCCATGGCGGAGCACGTCCGGGACACGGCCTTCAGCCGGGCGGAGGACATCGCCGGGGACCTCGCCCGGGTCGCGCGCTCGGATCGGATCGCCACCCATCACGAGCTCGACGAGTTCGTGCAGGCGGTGGGCGAGGGGGGCGAGATCCTGGCCGCCAGCGCGAACGTGGCGGGGCTCCCGCCGCTCGTCCGCCTCCGCGGCGGGGCGTCGGGGATCCTCCCCAGCGTCCCATTCGAGGACGGCCCGTTCCTCGTGGTGGCCGTGCCCGCCTCGGTCCGGGGCCGGCCCGCCACCGTCGTCGTCGGCCACAGCTACGAGACGGTCTCCGAGGCGCGTCGGGCGGTCACCGGCGCCCTCGGGCTGTTGATGCCACTGCTGGTCCTCGTGGTGGGCGCCGTGACCTGGCGGGTGGTCGGCCGCGCCCTCGCCCCGGTCGAGGCCATCCGCGAGGAGGTGGACGCGATCTCCGGGAGCGAGCTGCACCGGAGGGTTCCGGTGCCCCCCGGGGACGACGAGCTCTCCCGCCTGGCGCGGACCATGAACCGGATGCTCGAGCGGCTCCAGGCGGCCCGGGCCCGCGAGCGGCGGTTCGTGTCGGACGCCTCGCACGAGCTCCGCTCGCCCGTCGCGTCGATCCGTCAGCACGCCGAGGTGGCCCTGGCCCACCCCGAGGCCACCGACGTCGCCGACCTGGCCGGGGTGGTCCTCGAGGAGGACCTGCGGCTGCAGCGGATGGTCGAGGACCTCCTCCTGCTGGCCAGGATCGACGAGGGCACGCTGAAGGTCGCCTCGGAGCCGGTCGACCTCGACGACTTGGTCCTCGAGGAGGCGAGCCGCCTGCGATCCTCCACCGGCCTGCGGATCCAGACCCGCGGCGTGTCCGCCGGGCGGGTCCTGGGGGACCGCGACCGGCTCGAGCGGCTGCTCCGGAACCTGACGGAGAACGCGGTGCGCCACGCCCGGACCACCGTCGCCCTGTCCCTCCGGGAGGAGGACGACGCGGTCGTGATGGACGTCGACGACGACGGCGAGGGCATCCCGGAGGTCGATCGGGAGCGCGTGTTCGAGCGCTTCGTCCGCCTCCAGGAGGCGCGCGACCGCGACAGCGGGGGGAGCGGGCTCGGCCTGGCGATCGTGCGGGAGATCGCCGCGCTCCACGGGGGTCGGGTCTCGGTGGAGGACGGTCCCCTCGGGGGAGCGCGCTTCGAGGTCCGCCTCCCCGCCCATCGCCCTTGAACGTCCGTTCAAGGCCCTTCAGGGAGGGCTCAGGTCCCCTGCGCCATGCTCGGCACGGGTCGCCGGGCGGGGGACCGATCCCCGAGCACGGCCCGGCGGCGGGGACCGGCCCACCACCGGCCGGGTGAGCGGGTCCCCGCGGGCCCGCACGGCCCCGGGGAGGCGAGGCCATGGGGACGATGTTGGTGGGGCTCGGCCTGGGGTGGGCCGCGGCGCTCGCCGCGGTCGGCGCCGCGGCCGCGCTGCGAGCGGGCGTCCGGTGGGTGCGCTTCCGGCGGGACGTCCGCGCGCTCCTCCGCGCGGTCGACGCCCTGGCGTCCGAGGCGGACGGTTCGAGCCAGCGCCGCCGCTGATCCGCGGGCCGGGCGCGCCGCGCTCAGACGGCCTCGTCCCGCTCCTGGATCCGGCGCAGCCTGAGCCGCACGAGGGCGAGCGCCGCGAGCGTGACCCCGAGGGGGACGAAGATCGCCACCGGGAGCACCCCCTTCGGGTTGAGCCGCGCGAACGGGCGGACCGTGAGGTGGAGCCCCGGGCTGCTCACCGGCGTGCTCGTGGCCCGCTCGCCCGCCGGCTGGGGGACCGCCACGAGGTAGACGAGGTAGTCGCCCTTGAGGATCGCCTCCACGGTCCACCCGAGCTCGGCGCTGGCGCCCGGAGCGAGCGGCTCCAGGTACTGGGTCCGCTCCGGCGACCAGTCCTCGGGGTCGACGACGTCCCCCTCCTCGTCGACGTTGATGATGTTCATCGCCAGGATCAGGGGTGGCGACGGCTCCGGGCCCTCGTTCGTGACGACCGTCGTGAACCCGATCTCGTCGCCGGTCTTGACCACGGCGAACCGGCGGTCGATCTCGACCCGGATGCCGGCGGGGTCGCCCGACCGCCCGCCCGCCGCCGCCGGGGGGCCCACCACGAGCACCGAGAGGGAGAGGATCGAGAGCGCCGCCCCGACGAGGCGGGCCGCCCGGGAGCGCCGCGGCCGCCCCCCCTCCAGCCGGAGCCGGGGCGCCGCGAAGCCCACGAGGAGGGCGGACAGCACGACGGCCGAGAGGAAGCCGGCCCAGAAGAACGGGCGCTTCTCCGCGAAGGTCCGGTTGTTCACCAGGATCTTCTCGAGGAACTCGCTGGTCGCCTCCATCGGGTTAATCATCTGGACGAGATCGCCCACGGACCCCTTCTGCGCCTCCCCGGGCAGCTGGGTGGGCAGCAGCAGCAGGAGCCACACGATCAGGCAGATGAACATGCTGTTCCGGTTGGAGTTCGACCAGATGCTCACGAGGACCCCGAAGCTCGTGAAGGCGAGCGCGAGCAGGGTCCCCATCAGGGCCCCGAGCGCCAGGGCCCGCCCGAGGACCGGGTTCCCCTGGGACACGACGACGAGGGCCGGGAGCGAGATGAGGAGGGCCGCGGGCCACGGCGAGAGCGCCGCCAGGAACTTGCCGACGACGATCTGCCTCCGGCTGGCCGGGGTGAGGAGGAGCGCCTCGAGCGTCCGGCGCTCCCGCTCGCCGCTCACGCTGTCGGCCCCGATGATCATGCTGACGAAGATCCCGAACGAGATGCTCGCGAGCAGGGTGAGGAACACCATCTCCTTCGGCGGGATCAGGCTCAGCTCGCTGTTGGTGGCGAGGAGGAACGTGGTGATCCCCATGAGCACGCTGTACATGATCAGCAGGTTCACCGCGCGCCCGCC
>DATLZM010000339.1:0-5195 GCA_035573995.1 Actinomycetota bacterium
GGTTCGGGCTCGCCCTGCTCGCCCTCGGCCAGGCGCTCTTCGCGGCCCTGGCCGGGCCCATCGCCGCCGGCCTCGCGCTCGCCGGCGCCGCCTGGTACGTGCTCGTCTACACGCTCTGGCTGAAGCCGAGGACCCCCTGGAACATCGTGCTCGGCGGGGCGGCCGGCTCCTTCCCGACGCTCGCCGGCTGGGCCGCGGCCACCGGGGGTCGGCTCTCGCCCACGGCCTGGGCGCTCGCCCTCGTGGTCTTCCTCTGGACCCCGGCCCACTTCTGGGCGCTCGCCACGGTGACGGCCCGCGACTACCGACGCGCCGGGGTCCCCATGCTGCCCGCCGTCGCGGGCGCCGGCCCGGCCGCCGCGAGGATGCTCCGCTACGCCGTGCTCACGCTCGCCGCGAGCCTGGCGCCCCTGGCCTGGGGCGGGCTCGGCCTCGTCTACGCGGGGGCGGCGATCGGCGCGGGAGCCTGGTTCGTCGCGTGGTGCGCCCGGCACCGCCGGAGCCCGGGGCCGCGCACCGCCGGGGCCGTGTTCCGGGCATCGGGGACGTACCTGCTCGCGATCTTCGCCGCGGCCGTGATCGACCGGAGCCTGCGCTGAGGGGGAGGGCGGATGGCGGTAGGGTGGTCGGCGTGAGCGGGCGTTCGAACCTCGCCCGGGCCCGCGCCGGGCGGCACCGGCTCCTCGCCGACCCGACCAGGCTCGCGATCGTGGACGCCCTGGCGGCGGCCCCGCGGAGCGTGGCCGAGCTCGCGGCGATCGCCGGGGTCCACGAGAACACGATCCGGGCCCACCTCCGGCGCCTGCGGGCCGCGGGCCTCCTCGAGGAGGAGCAGGTCCGCCGGGCCGGCCCCGGACGGCCGGCCAAGCGGTTCCGGCTCCTCGAGGCCCCCCTCGAGCACGGCCGGGAGTACCGCCTCCTCGTCCAGGGCCTCGCCGCGCTCCTGCGGGCGGCGCACGGGGGACGGACCGGGGAGGTCGCGACCGAGGAGGGTTTCCGCCTCGGCCTGCGGCTCGGGGCCGAGCTCTCCCGGGTGCGCGGGCCCCGGGGGCGGGTCCGAGCCCTCCTCGAGGAACTGTCGTTCGCCCCGAGGGTCCGACGGGAGGGCCCGCGCACCGTCATCGACCTCCTCCACTGCCCGTTCTGGGGCGGGATCGCCGAGCGGGAGGGGGACGTGGTCTGCTCCTTCCACCTGGGCCTGCTGCGGGGCGCGGCGCGGAGCGCAGGGGGCGACCCCGCGGACGTCACCCTGGAGCCGTTCGTCGAACCCCGGCGCTGCAGGGTCCGGATCGCCGCCACGTGAACGTCGCCGCCGTCCCCCCCGGCGGGCTCGGCGCGACGCCGGTGGTGGGCGCTGGAGGGCTCGAACCTCCGACCTCCGCCTTGTAAGGGCGCCCGGGCCGCCCGGCGATCCCGCAGCTAGAAGCGTTTGCCCAGGTCAGAGGCTAGACGGGTTGGACGCCGTGGACGCGTTCGGACGGGTGTTTGCACGACGTTTGCACGACGTTCGCGGCGGGGTCCGCCGTCCCCCCACCGCAGCCTCGCCCGCCCGCGCGCCGCGGCGGCGAGGGCCTGCCGCGCCCATTCGGTTCGGCGGTCGGCATCGAGGAGGCGGTCGTCCCCCGCCCGCCAACGGGCGATCAGCGC
This sequence comes from Actinomycetota bacterium, assembly GCA_035573995.1. Taxonomy (GTDB): domain Bacteria; phylum Actinomycetota; class UBA4738; order UBA4738; family HRBIN12; genus DATLZM01. The sequence continues at coordinate 1,648 of DATLZM010000339.1, forward strand.
GGGGCCACCCCGGCGGGCCCCGAGCTCCTCGGGCGTGAGGGCCTCGGGGCCAGGGCGGCGGGTCAGCGCCACGAGCTGCTCCACGAGCTCGGGTCGGCCGTAGGCGAGGACGAGCCCGCCGTCGAGGAGGTAGCGGCCGCTCCCCTCCGCGTAGAGCTCCTCGAGCAGGGCGGGGTCCTCGGCCTCGAGGTCCGACCGGAACGCCACGCCACCGCCGAGGATCGCGAGCGGGCCGGGGAGCGCGTGCTCGAGGACCGCTCGCCCTCGGCGGATCAGCACGAAGCGCTCGCCCCCCGAGAGGATCGCTCGCGCCGCGTCGCGGAGGAAGTCCAGGAAGCGTTCGTCCATCGTGGCGACCTCCCCTCCATCGCCGCTCCCTCGGATGGTGGGCGGCCCAGGCCGGAGGGAGAACCCGGCTCTTCGGGGCGTCCCCCTAGGGCCGCCCGGAGGATACTACGTAGCGGTCAGCCGACCTTCGCCGCGGCCTTGTCGCTTGCCCGGCCCTTCTCTAGGCTGCGGGAGCGTCGGGAGCGTGGATACGATGACGGGCATCAGCTTCGAGGAGTTCGCCTCCAGGAACGCGGCGATGCCGCAGGACCACGCGCTCGCGCTCTACGCCTATTCGGGGGGTCGGATCAGGCCGGCCATCGACGACGATCTCGTGTGGCAACGCGCCATCCGGATCGCCGACCTCGAGGCCGGTCGCGTGCTCGAGCTCTCGGAGCGGGACCGAGCGCGTGCCGAGGCCGCCTCGCTCGGCCTGCCCTGGGACGAGTCGGGGCCGCTCGCACCGCGCGAGCTCCCGACGGCACCGGACGACCTTCCACCGTCGGCCGTCTCAGCCGCCGTCGCCGAGCTCTCCGGCGACAATCCGCGAGAGGCCTACGAGGGGACATCCGTCGAGGAGACGCTCGCGGGCATCGAGGAGGCCACCGCCGAGCGCGAGCGATGGGAGCGGGCGGCTAGGGCCCTCCGCGGCTGGTACGGCGCTCCGACCTGAGGCCGCGGGGGCGCCTCGGCCTCACCCTGCCTCGGACCGCGGGCGCTGCTTCCAAGTGCAGGACGTCGCGCGGGACCGGGAGCTCGAGGTCCAGGGCGCGGACGACCTCGACCTCCGAGGGCGCCGCGGGGTCCACCCGGCAGGCCGCGGCCTCCCGGGCCACCCGCGCCCGCCAGGCCTCGAGGCTCTCGCCCTCCTCCCGCGGCCACCGCTCCCGGGCAATCTGCCACCACCCCGCCGCGAGCTCGTAGGCCTCGGCCTCGGAAGCCCGGGCCGGGCCGACCTCGGCGAGGGACCAGCCGGAGGCGCCCGCGTACAGCGCCTCAGGCGGCCTCGTACTCCCCATCGGGATGGATGACGTAGTCCCGGGCCGGGTCGACCGCGGCCCCATCCCCCGCAGCCCGGATGATCCTGGCCATCACGCGCCCACCGACCCGCGTCGGGCGGCCCTCGGCGAGCTCGGCCGCGGCCGACGGGACGTGCTCCCGGACGAGCGCGACCAGCCGCTCCGCGTAGGGCCTCTCGGGGATCTCGATTCTCGGCATCCGTCTCACCTCCTCGGGATCAGGGCGGCGAGCTCCCGCGGGCCGAGGCCCTCGTAGGGGTCGTCCCGCGCCTCCGGCGCGGGCGGCTCCCAGCCCGCGGCCACGAGCTCGCCCGCGACCTCCTCCGCGAGCCGCCACGCCGCGCCGGCGTCGCCCTCGGCGTAGCGCTCGGCCGTGGCGAGCACGAACGCCTCGAGCTTGGCCTCCGGGGCGCCGGTCGCCTTGGCGAGCCGGCGGACGGCGGCTCGCGCCTCCGCGTTCGTCAGACGGTGGCCGTGCCGCATGCACGACGTGATCTCCGAGAGCAGGGCCCGGCGGAGCTCGCCGAACCGCCGGCCGCGCTCCTCGGCCTCGCGGCGCCTCCCGGCGCCCATGAGTCGGGCCACCTCCTGCTCGCGCCGGAGCCGCTCCCGCTCTTCCGGGGTCGGCTCGGCCGGCGGCTTCGGCACGCCGTGCCGGGCCTTGTAGCTCACCTGCTCGATCGCCTCGAAGAGCTCCTGCGCCTGTTCCCTGTCCATCGACTCATCCCCCCCTCCGTGCGGCCGGACGGAACGTCCCGTCCGGCGTGACCTCGAACACCCACCTGTCCGGGACCAGCCGGCCGACCGCGGGGTCCAGGTCGTAGGCGGCGGTGCGGACGTACACGGCCTCGACCACGGCCGGCCGACCCGCGCGGAGCTCCCGGGCCGCCCGGGCCAGCCGGCGGGCCTCCGCGCGGTGCTGCTCCGACAGCCGGCCACCCGAGAGCCGGTCGTACTGCTCGAGGACCCCGGCCTGGGCCTCGAGGACCAGGGCCACCCGGGCCGCGAGCGCGGGGCCGAGCTCGACCCGCTCCGTCCGCGGCCTAGCCATCGGCGGGGCCCTCCCACGGCCCGGGGACCACGCGGGCCCACCTGGCGCGCGCGGCCCGCCGGGCCTTGGCTCGGACCTCGGATGACGTCTCGCCGCCCTCCAGGTTGAGGGCAGCGACGAGCCGGCGCAAGACGTCGCGCTGCAGCCGGAGCTCCCGCGGGTCCTCGAGCCGCTCTATCAGGTCGAGCGTGGCCGCGGCCTCGTCGAGGAGCTCGAGCTCGGCCGGGTCGAGCTCGAAGCGCTCGAGCACCGCCCGCTTGAACCGCTCCCCGCGGCTCGGGGTCCGTCGGCGCCGTGTCGTCGTCATCGCCGCTCACCATCCTCGCCGGCCGTCACGCGGCCCCGGGGGCCGGGACCCCCGGGCACGCAGCCGCGGTTCGAGCTGCTATGCCCGCCGGTCTTGCGAAGGGGCCGCATCGGGTCTGCCCCCACCCCCTGCGGGGCCGTTCTTGGGTCTACATCCGCGCGTAGAGGCCCGTTCCCCGCCCGGGCAGGGCGATGGTCCCGGGATGCACCGATGTACCGCCTCTGGGCCCGCCAGTCCCCGTGGAGTGGGCACTCGCAGCGCAGCACGTCCCATTCGTCGCCCGCCTGCCGGAAGCGCCGGAGGACCTGCGGCTCGCCGCAGGCGAGACACGTCCCGTACCGCGGGTCGTCCCGGGCCCGCGCCCGCTCCTCGAGCGCGCCCTCGAGGGTGCGGACCTGCTCGAGGAGCTCCTCCAGTGTGACCTTGCGGGGCCGGCGGCTCATCGCTCACCCTCCGGATCCGGCCCCCATGCGAGCCACCTCACAAGCTCGGCCAGGTCCTCGAGGGCTGCGAGCGCGTCCTGGCTCACCGCCATCTCCCGCAGCCGGTTGATGGTGGCCAGGGCCTCGGCGCCGAGCTCCCACGGATCCGCGGACGGCCACGGTGGACGCCGTGGCCGGACGGCCCGGCGCAGGCGCGAGTAGTGCTGGCGCTCTCGGAGGTGGTCAGGAGCCTGGGCGGCGGTCCGGGCCCGGGCCGTCCGCTCCCGCCACGCCGCGTTGCGCGCGGCCGCGGCCCGCCCCTGATTCTCGAGGTAGCGCTCCACCACGCGCCGCTCGGCGCAGGGGCGGCAAAAACCGTCGGCATCCGGGGCCTGCTCCCGGTAGCCACATGCCGGGCAAAT
>DATLZM010000340.1:0-10546 GCA_035573995.1 Actinomycetota bacterium
GAGCCGGCCCCGGAGGTCGGCGGGTGCCCGCAGCCCGGCCGCCGCGAGGTGGGCGGCGATCCCGTCGGCGACCCTCGCGGGCGCGTCGGGGTCCACGAGGATCGCGGTCCCCACCTGGACGGCCCAGGCCCCGGCCAGGAGCAGCTCGACGGCCGCCGGCCCGGTCGCCACGCCGCCGCCGGCCATGAGGGGGACCTCGGGGAGGGCCCGCGCCACCTCGAACGCAGCGCGCACCGCGACCGGGTGGACGGCGGGCCCCGACACCCAGCCGGTGACGGCCCCCAGGGCCGGGCGCGGCCCGGAGGGGTCCACGGCCATCCCCGGGACCCCCCCGCCGATCGAGAGGCCGTGGGCGCCGGCCCGGACGCAGGCCCGGGCGGTCTCCTCGAGGGCCGGGAGGAAGCCCGGGAGCTTCGCGAACACGGGCACGTGGGCCAGGCGCGCCACGGCCCCGGCCACCTCGGCGGCGCGGTCGGGCCGCGCGCAGAACGAGGGCCGGTCCAGCTCCTCGTCGGGGAGGTCCAGCGCCACCTCGATGGCCACGACCCCTGGCGCCGTGTGGACGCGGGCGGCGACCGCCACGTACTCCTCGAGGCTCGCGCCGGCCACCGAGACGATCACCGGCGCCGCCCGGGCCAGCCGGGGGAGCTCCTCCTCGGCGAAGGCCGCCGCGCCCGGGTTCTGCAGGCCGACCGACCAGAGGATCCCGGAGGGGGTCTCCGCCACCCGGGGCGGGGGGGAGCCCGCGCGGGGCCCGAGCGTGATGCTCCGGGAGACCACCGCCCCCAGGCTCGACGCGTCGACGAGCCCCGCGTGCTCGCGCCCCGTCCCGAAGCACCCGGCCGCGGCGATCACCGGGGAGCGGAGCCGGAGCCCCCCGAGGTCGACCTCGAGCGTGGGGCGCACCCCGCTCACCCCCCGCCCGCCGAGGCCCGGGGTCTCGGCCAGAGGTCCCAGGAGATGCGCCTCGCGTTGAACACCGGCCCCTCCACGCAGGCCCGGAGGTTGTCGTACCCGGTGCCGTCCCGGCGGAGCACGGGGACCACGCAGGTGAAGCAGAGCCCGACCCCGCAGGCCATCGGGCCCTCCACGGCGACCTGGGCCGGGACCCGGAGCTCCCGGCAGACCTCCGCCGCCCGCCGGAGCGTCGGCTCGGGGGCGGCCACGTAGACCACCTCGGTCCCCCACCGCTCGATGGCCTCGGGCAGGAGGTCGGTCACCCTGCCCCGCTCCCCCATCGACCCGTCCTCGGTGAGGATCGCGATGTTCGTGGCCAGCCGCTTCCCCTCGATCGGCTCGAACACCGCCTCGATCCCGTCGGCCCCCACGAGCATGTCGACCCGCTTCCCCCGGGCCCGGAGCTCCTCGGCGAGGAAGTGGAGGGGCGCCACGCCGTGCCCCTCGCCGACCAGGAGGCAGTTCGAGAGCCGCCGCGGGTAGGCGAACCCGGTCCCGAGGGGACCGATCAGGTCCAGGGTCGAGTGGGCCCGGGCCTCCGCCAACCACGCCGTCCCCGTCCCGCGCACGTCGAAGGCGAACCCGAGGGTCCCCGCCCAGCCGCCGCGGCGCGACGCCCGGTGGACGAAGAAGTGGCGCCGGAGCAGCGCGGCGCCCCCCGGGGGCGGCGCGACGGCCACGAACTGGCCGGGCCTGGCCCGCTCCGCGACCTCCGGCGCCACCACCGTCACCGTGTGGTAGGCGCCGTGGCGGCGGACCGAGAGGATCTCGGCGCGGACCCGCCTCATCCCCCCTCCCCCGGCGCGCGGGCGTGGTGCTCCTGGAGCGGCCGCGGGGGCGCGAGCCCCTCCCGGAGCGCCTCGATCCCCCGCACCGCGGCGTGGACCCCGGGGAGCGTCGTGATGCACGGGACGCCGGCGGCCGCGGCGGCCGTCCGGATCAGGGAGCCGTCGCTCCGGGGGGAGCGCCCGAACGGCGTGTTGATCACGAGGTCCACCTCCCCGCGGGCGATCAGGTCCACGACGTTGGGGCTCCCCTCGGACACCTTGGCCACCGGCTCGGCCGGCACCCCGGCGCGGGCCAGGACGCCCGCCGTCCCCCGGGTCGCGAGGAGCCGGAACCCCAGGTCGGCCAGTCGGCGGGCGGGGAGGACGATGGCCCGCTTGTCCCGGTTCGCGACCGAGACGAAGGCGGTCCCCTTCGCGGGGAGCGCGGCCCCGCTCGCGACCAGGGCCTTGGCGAGCGCCGCCCCGGGGTCGGCGTCGATCCCCATCACCTCGCCGGTCGAGCGCATCTCGGGCCCGAGCACGGTGTCGACGCCGGGGAAGCGCCCGAACGGCAGCACCGCGGCCTTCACCGCGGTGTGCGGGAGGCGTCGGTAGTGGAGCGGGTCGGCGGGGAGCACCCCGGCCGCGGCGAGCTCCCGGAGGCTCCGGCCGACCATCACGAGCGTCGCGACCTTGGCGAGCGGGACGCCGGTGGCCTTGGAGACGAAGGGCACGGTCCGCGACGCCCGGGGGTTCGCCTCGAGGGCCCAGATCCGCTCGTCCTTCACGGCGAGCTGGACGTTGAGGAGCCCGACGACCCCGAGCCGGCGCGCGATGGCCTCCACGATCCGGTGGATCTCGTCGAGCTCGTCGTCGGAGAGCGTGGCCGGCGGGATCTGGCAGGAGGAGTCCCCGGAGTGGACCCCGGCCTCCTCGATGTGCTCCATCACGGCGCCCACGAACACGTCCCGGCCGTCGGCCACGGCGTCCACGTCGACCTCGATCGCGCCCTCGAGGAACCGGTCGATCAGCACGGGGTGCTCGGGGGAGGCGGCGGCGGCGGTGGCCACGAACCGGTCCAGCTCCCCCTCGTCGTAGACGATCTCCATGGCCCGCCCGCCGAGGACGTAGGAGGGCCGCACCACGACCGGGAAGCCGATGGCCCGCGCCACCTCCCGCGCCTCGGCCGCGCTCCGCGCCTCCCCGTGGCGGGGGGCGGGGATCCCGAGCTCGGCGCAGAGCGCCGCGAACTTGCCCCGGTCCTCCGCGAGGTCGATGGCCGCGGGGGAGGTCCCGAGCACCCGGAACCCCTCGGCCTCGAGGACGCGGGCCAGCTTGAGCGGGGTCTGGCCCCCGAGCTGCACGATCACGCCCGCCGGCCGCTCGGCCCGGCACACGGCGAGGACGTCCTCGGCCGTGACCGGCTCGAAGTACAGGCGGCTCGAGGTGTCGTAGTCGGTGGAGACGGTCTCGGGGTTGGAGTTCACCATCACCGAGGCGAAGCCGGCCTCCTCCAGGGCGAAGGCCGCGTGGACGCAGGCGTAGTCGAACTCGATCCCCTGGCCGATCCGGTTCGGCCCGGCCCCCAGGATCACGACCCGGGGCCGCGCCTCCGGGCGGACCTCGGTCTCCTCGGCGTACGTCGAGTAGTGGTAGGGCGTCCGGGCCGGGAACTCCCCGGCGCACGTGTCCACGGTCTTGAAGACCGGCTCGACCCCGAGCCCCAGGCGGCGGGCCCGGACCTCGTCCTCCCGGGCCCCGGTGAGCAGGCCGATCCGGGCGTCGGACAGGCCGACCCGCTTGGCGCGCCGGAGCTCGTCTGGCCCGACCTCGGCGAGGGGCCTCCCCCGCAGCGCCTGGGCCTCCTCCACGACCTGGGCGATCTGGTCCACGAACCAGGGGTCGATCCCGGAGGCCCGGGCGACCTCGTCCACCGACCGCCCGGCGCGGAGGGCGGCCTCGATCAGGTGGAGCCGGCGCTCGCTCCCCTCCCGGAGCGCCTCGAGGGCGTCCGGGGGCACGAGCCCGGGGTCGTCGCCCCCGAGCTCGAACCGGGCCCGCTCGATCGCCCGCCACGCCTTCCCCAGGGCCTCCTTGAACGTCCCCCCGATCGCCATCACCTCGCCCACGGACCGCATCGTCGTGGAGAGGGTGGGGTCGGCCTGGGGGAACTTCTCGAAGGCGAACCGGGGCACCTTCACCACCACGTAGTCGAGGGTCGGCTCGAACGCCGCCCGGGTCTCCCCGGTGATGTCGTTGGCGATCTCGTCGAGGCGGTAGCCGACGGCGAGGAGGGCGGCGATCTTCGCGATCGGGAACCCGGTGGCCTTGGAGGCCAGGGCCGAGGAGCGGGAGACCCGGGGGTTCATCTCGATCAGGACCTGCCGGCCGGTCCGGGGATCGACGGCGAACTGCACGTTCGAGCCCCCCGTCTCGACCCCGATGGCCCGGATGCAGGCGAGCGCCGCGTCCCGCATCTCCTGGTACTCCCGGTCCGAGAGGGTCTGCTGGGGGGCCACGGTGATCGAGTCGCCGGTGTGGACCCCCATCGGGTCCACGTTCTCGATCGAGCAGACGACGATCGCGTCGTCCGCGCCGTCCCGCATCACCTCGAGCTCGAACTCCTTCCAGCCCCGGACCGACTCCTCGACCAGGATCTCGTGGGCCGGGCTCTCCGCCAGGCTCCGCCGGGCGAGGCGGGCGAGCTCGTCGGGGTCCCCGGCGAACCCGCTCCCCCCGCCGCCCAGCATGAACGAGGGCCGGACGATCACCGGGTAGCCGACCTCCCGGGCCACGGCGAGCGCCTCCTCCACGCTGCGGGCCACCCCGGACCGCGGGACCGGGAGGCCCGCCTCCACCATGGCCCGCTGGAACCCGCTGCGGTCCTCGGCCCGACGAATCGCCTCGAGGCTCGCGCCGATCAGCCGGACCCCGAGCCGGTCGAGCTCCCCCGCCTCGGCCAGCGCGACCGCCAGGTTCAGCGCGGTCTGCCCCCCGAGCGTGGGGAGCAGGGCGTCGGGCCGCTCCCGCTCCAGGACCGCGAGGACGGACTCCGGCGTGAGGGGCTCGACGTAGGTCGCGTCGGCCAGGTCCGCGTCGGTCATGATCGTGGCGGGGTTCGAGTTCACGAGCACGACCCGGTAGCCCTCGCGGCGGAGGACCTTGCAGGCCTGGGTGCCCGAGTAGTCGAACTCGCAGGCCTGCCCGATCACGATCGGCCCCGAGCCGATCACGAGGATGCTCCGGAGGTCGCGCCGGGCCGGCACCTAGGCCGCCTCCATCAGCCGGCGGAACCCCCCGAACAGGTGCCGCGCGTCGTGGGGGCCGGGCGCGGCCTCCGGGTGGTACTGGACGGCGAGGGCGGGGACGTCGAGGCAGCGGAGGCCCTCGAGGGTCCCGTCGTTGAGGTTCCAGTGGGTGAGCGCCACCCGCCCGTAGCGGGTGTCGACGGTGGGCGGCGCGGCCGAGGCGGCGTCCGGCGGAGCGACGCCCCCGCCCGGCCACGACCCGGGGTCGACGGCGAACCCGTGGTTGTGGGAGGTGATCTCGACCCGGCCGGTCGCGAGGTCCACGACCGGCTGGTTCCCGCCGCGGTGGCCGAACCGCATCTTGTAGGTCCGGGCCCCCAGCGCGAGCCCCAGGAGCTGGTGGCCGAGGCAGATCCCGAGGACCGGGACGCCCGCCTCGAGGGCGGCCCGGGCGGCGGCGACCCCGTACCGGGTGGCCGCCGGGTCGCCGGGCCCGTTCGACAGGACCACGCCGTCGAACCCGCCCGCGAGGATCTCGGCCGGCGGGGTCTCCGCGGGGAACACGGTGGCCTCGATCCCCGCCCGGGCCAGGAGCCGGAGGATGTTCCGCTTGAGGCCGAGGTCGTAGGCGGCGACCCGGAGGACCCGCCCCGCCGAGGCGTCCGCCGGCCCCACGAGCTCCCGGGCCTCGTAGGGGTGGGGGGTCGAGACGGAGCGGGCCAGGTCGGCGCCCTCCATGCCTGGGTGGGCCCGGACCCGCTCGAGGAGCGAGCCGGGGTCGAGGTCCTCGGTGGAGATCCCGCAGCGCATCGCCCCCCGCTCCCGGAGGCGGAGCGTGAGGCGGCGGGTGTCGACGCCCTCGATCCCCACCACGCCCCACGCCTCGAGCTCCTCGGCGAGCGTGCGCTCGGCCCTGGCCCCCGTGGCCCGCCGGGAGGCCTCCCGGACCACGAACCCCGCGACCTGGACCCGGGCGGACTCCGGGTCCTCGCGGTTCGTGCCGTAGTTCCCCTGCTGGGGCGCGGTCATGGCCACGACCTGGCCGGCGTAGGAGGGGTCGGTGAGGACCTCCTGGTAGCCGGCCATCGCGGTGTTGAACACGGCCTCGCCGAAGGCCTCGCCCGGCGCGCCGAACCCGGTCCCCCGGAAGGCGGTGCCGTCCTCGAGGACGAGGATCGCGGGAGGGCCGTCCCCCTTCACCGCGTGGCCTTCCCCCACGCCACGGTCGGCTCCCCGCGGAGCAGCGTGTGCACGACCCGGCCGCGCAGCGTGCGGCCGAGGAAGGCCGAGTTCCGGCTCCTCGAGGCGAACGGGGGCTCCACCACCCAGGTGGCCCGGGGGTCGAAGGCCACGAGGTTGGCCGGCCGGCCGGGCTCGATGGGGCCGCCGTGCTCCGCCGCCCCCAGGATCCGGGCCGGCGCCGTGGACATCGCCTGCAGGACGCGGGCGAGCGTGCAGATCCCGGGGTCCACGAGCTCCGTGATCACCACGGCGAGGGCGGTCTCCAGGCCGATGGTCCCGGGCGGCGCCTGGTCGAACTCGGCCTCCTTCTCCTCCACGGCGTGGGGGGCGTGGTCGGTGGCGATCGCGTCGATCGTCCCGTCCAGGAGCCCGAGCCGGAGCGCGTCCCGGTCCTCGGGGGAGCCGAGGGGCGGCATGACCTTGAGGTTCGTGTCGTAGGAGGCCAGGGCCTCGTCGGTGAGCGCGAGGTGGTGGGGGGTGACCTCGGCGGTGACCCGGACGCCCTCGGCCCGCGCCCGCCGGACGAGCTCCACGGCCCGCGCCGTGGAGAGGTGGCAGAGGTGGAGGCGCCCCCCGGTGAGGCGCGCCAGGGCCAGGTCGCGGTGGACCGCGATCTCCTCGGCCTCGGCCGGTATCCCCTGGAGCCCGAGGGTCGCCGACCAGTAGCCCTCCCGGACCTGCCCGCCCTCGGCCAGGTCTGGGTCGAGGGCGTGGGAGGCGATCGCCACCTCGAAGGCCTTCGCGTACTCCAGGGCGATCCGGAGGACCCGGGGGCTCGGGATCGCCCGCCCGTCGTCGCTGAACAGCCGGACCCCGGCCGCGGCCATCTCCCCGATCCCGGCGATCGCCTCGCCGCGGAGGCCCTCGGTGACCGCCCCCACCGGGAAGACGTCGCAGAGCCCGGCCCGGGCGGCGAGCGCCCGGACCTCCTCGATCACCGCCACGTGGTCGGCCACGGGGTCGGTGTTGGCCATCGCCGCCACCGCGGTGTAGCCGCCGAGGGCCGCCGCCCGGGAGCCCGTCTCCACGGTCTCCTTGTGCTCGAAGCCCGGCTCGCGGAGGTGGGCGTGGAGGTCGACGAGGCCGGGGGCCACGACGAGCCCCTCGCAGTCCAGGACCTCGGCGCCGGCCCGCGCGGCGTCGGGGCCGACCGCCGCCACCCGGCCCTCCTCGACCAGGACGTCGGCCACCTCGTCGCGGCCGGCGGCCGGGTCGATCACCCTCCCGCCGCGTAGGAGGAGCCGCCCGCCCATCAGCCCTCACCCCCCTCGCCGCCGCCCCCGAGCATCAGGTAGAGGAGGGCCATCCGCACCGCGATCCCGTTCGTGACCTGCTCCTCGATCACCGCGCGGGGGAGGTCGGCGACGTCGGAGTCGATCTCCACCCCCCGGTTCATCGGGCCGGGGTGCATGATCAGGCAGCCCTCGGGGAGGGCCGCCACCCGCTCCCGGGTGAGGCCGTAGCGCTCCGAGTACTCCCGGACGCTCGGGAAGAACCGCTGGCGCTGGCGCTCCCGCTGGACCCGAAGGAGGTAGCAGACGTCGAGCTTGGGCAGGACGGCGTCGAGGTCGTAGGAGACCTGGGCGCCCCACGCGGGGGCCTCGGGCGGGAGGAGGGTCGGCGGGCCGACGAGCGTCACCTCGGCCCCCATCTTCACCAGGCCGAACGTGAGCGAGCGGGCGACCCGCGAGTGGAGCACGTCGCCCACGATCGCCGTCCGGAGCCCCTCGAACCGCCCCAGCCGGTCCCGGATCGTGTAGAGGTCGAGGAGGGCCTGGGTGGGGTGCTCGTGGGTCCCGTCCCCGGCGTTCAGGACCCGGCCCGAGACCCAGCGCGTGAGCTGGTGCGGGGCCCCCGAGGAGGGGTGGCGGATCACGATGGCGTCCGCCCCCATCGCCTGGAGCGTGCGGGCGGTGTCCTTCAGGCTCTCGCCCTTGGCCACCGAGGACCCCGAGGTCGTGAAGTTGATCACGTCGGCCGACAGGCGCTTCGCGGCGAGCTCGAAGGAGATCCGGGTCCGCGTCGAGTTCTCGTAGAAGAGGTTCACGACCGTGCGGCCGCGGAGGGCCGGGACCTTCTTGATCACCCGGGTCCCGACCTCCCGGAAGGACTCCGCGGTATCGAGGACCCGCACGACGTCCTCCGCCGTGAGGTCGTTCACCGACAGCAGGTGCCTCTTCATCGCCGACCTCCCGTCCCGGCCCCTGGCTCTTCCACGAACACGCCGTCCTCGCCGTCCACCTCGGCCACCGCCACCCGGACCTGCTCGTCCCGGCGGGTGGGCACGTTCTTCCCCACGAAGTCCGCCCGGATGGGGAGCTCCCGGTGCCCCCGGTCCACGAGCACCGCGAGCTGGATCGCGCGGGGCCGGCCCAGGTCGACCAGGGCGTCCATCGCCGCCCGCACGGTCCGCCCCGTGTACAGCACGTCGTCCACGAGCACCACGACCTTCCCAGTGATGTCCGCCTCGACCCTGGTCTCGTGGACCTCGGGCGCCTCCCCGCGCAGGCCGATGTCGTCGCGGTAGAAGGTGATGTCGAGGACGCCCACCGGGACCCGCGTGCCCTCGATCCGCTCGATCTCCGCCGCGAGCCGGCGCGCCAGGTCGTCGCCCCGCGCCGCGATCCCCACGAGGACCAGGTCCCCGGCGCCCTTGTTCCGCTCGATGATCTCGTGGGCGATGCGGGTGAGGGCCCGGCGGACCTCCGCCGCGTCCATCAGGCGCGCGGGGGCCATCTACGAGAGAACGCCCGGCCGCGTTCGCGGCAGGGCGCCCGTCGCGTGCTGCATCCGTCTCCGCTCCCTTCCCGGCCTCACGGGACCGGACTTAAAGGGGAAGTTCCGGCGCCCAGGATAGCGGCGCCCCGGCCCGCCGCCAAGGACCCGGGCCGGCGGGACCCCGGGCGGCGCGCGGTCCGGGGACCCGGGACGGGCGGGCGGCGAGGACCTAGACTGGAGGCGGACCCGATGCGGGAGGCGGTCGAGACATGAACTTCGGACCGGAGTGGCTGGTCGTCCTGGGCATCATCGTCCTGCTCTTCGGGGCGAAGAAGCTGCCGGAGCTCGCTCGTTCGCTCGGTCGGTCGTCGGCCGAGTTCAAGCGGGGCCTCAAGGAGGCGCAGGCCGAGGACCAGGGCCAGCAGGCCCCGCCCCCGGCGACCCGCTCGGAGGCGACGGCGCCGCCCGAGACGTCCGAGTAGCCGTCGGGCGACCTCTGCCCGTCGTCGGCCGACCCACCGCGGGCGGCTAGCCGGGGCGTGGGTGCTCGCGGGCGATCCGGCCCAGGACCCCGTTCACGAACCGCCCGGAGTCCTCGGTGGAGAGCTCCTTCGCGGCCTCCACGGCCTCGTCGATCGCCGCGCCGACCGGGACGTCGGGGCGGTGGAGCAGCTCGTAGCAGGCGAGGCGGAGGATCGCCCGGTCCACGGCCGCCATCCGGCGCACCGGCCACCCCTCCGCGTGCCCCTCGAGCAGCGCGTCGAGCTCGCCGAGGTGCGTCGCCACCCCCTCCACGAGCTCCGCCGCGAACCGGGGGACGTCCTCGCCCGCCCCCCGCCGATCGGCCAGGACCTCCCTGGGGTCCCGCCCGGTGAGGTCGGCCTGGAACAGCACCTCGAGCGCGACGCGACGGGCCCGCCGGCGGGTCGTCACGCCGCCCCGGCCTCACTTCACCCGCTCGAGGTACTCCCCGGTGCGGGTGTCGACCTTCACCCGGTCGCCGGGCTCCACGAACAGGGGGACCTGCACGACCAGCCCGGTCTCGAGGGTGGCGGGCTTCATCGCGCCCGAGACCCGGTCCCCGCGGAGCCCGGGCTCGGTGTCGGCGACCGCGAGGGTGACGGCGGCCGGGAGCTCCACGGCGATCGGGACGCCCTGGTGGTAGGCGACGACCGCCGTGGCACCCTCGGTGAGGTAGTGGACGGCGCCCCCCGCGACCTCGGCCGGCACGTGGACCTGCTCGTAGGTCCCGAGGTCCATGAACACGAGCGCGTCCCCCTCGCGGTAGAGGAACTGCTGCTCCCGCTTCTCGAGGATGGCGAGCCCGACCTTCTCGTCTGCCCGGAACGTCCGCTCGAGGACGGCGCCGGTCCGCACGTTGCGGAGCTTGGTCCGGACCACCGCCTGCCCCTTCCCCGGCTTGTGGTGCAGGAACTCGAGCACGGTCCAGAGCTCCCCGTCGAGGTCCAGCGTCATCCCGTTCCTCAGGTCGTTCGTCGAGACGCTCACCCGCTCCTCCCCGGCGTCAGACCACCACGAGCTCCCGGGGGGCCCGCCCGAGCGCCCGGGCCCCCTCCGGCCCCACCACCGCGGCGTCCTCGATCCGGACCCCGC
>DATLZM010000341.1:0-1940 GCA_035573995.1 Actinomycetota bacterium
CCGCCGTAGCTCCAGACCAGGAACGTGTCGGGCGGGGTCCTCCCGCCCCTGACCTCGGGGAGCGCGACCCGGGGGGGCCGGGTCTGCGTCCCGGGCTCGAGGGGCTGCCCGCTCCCCTGGAGGGCGAGCGTGGCGACGGCGCCGAGCACGAGGCCGACGGTGCCGGCCGAGGCCGCCCGGAGGACGGAGCCCACCCCCCTGGCCATCAGTGCCCGCCGGCGGGGGGCGGCCCCGAGGGGAGGGCGTCGGGCGCGGGGGAACCGAGCGCGACCGCCCCGTCGGACGCCCCGGCCTCCGCCGGACCGGCCCCCGGGCTCGCCGGCCCGCCCGGGGTGGGGCTCGCCCACGTGAGGGGCTCGAGCGATGCGGCGACCGCCAGGACGTCCTCGAGCGAGGCGCCGGGCGCGTCCACCGAGACGTAGAGCCCGGCCTCGATCCACTCGAGCTGGGACCGCTCGGGGCTCCAGCGCCCGGGCACGCCCCGGACCACGATCTCCCGGACGTCGGCCGCGGTGGCCGGGGGCAGCTCCGCGGCGGGATGCTGGAACAGCCGGATCCGGGCCCCGCCCACCACCGAGTCCTCGGGCCTGATGTGGAGCACGATCGCGCCGGGCCCGTCCTCGCCGGGGAGCAGCTCGACGCTCGCGAGCACGTACCCCTGGGGGAGGGCGGCGGGGACGAGGGGGGCGAAGCCCGCCCGCGCGGCCGCCTCCTCGAGCGAGACCCGCACCCCCTCGCCCTCGCCCCGGAACCAGTCCTGGGGCGCCGGGAGGCCGTCCACCGGCAGGCTCGCGGCGATCCGCAGGAGCTCCTCCCGGGGGAGGTTGGTCTCGAGCAGGAGGTCGGTCCCCGCGGCGTGGATCAGCAGGCGCCGCCCGGCCTCCTCCGTGGCCGGCTCGTAGTAGGCCACGCCCCCGCCCGGGAGGGCCACCTCCTCCGCCAGGGGGCTCACCGGGCCGAACGGCGGCTCGCCCTCCGGCCCCTCCTCGGCGCCCGCTCGGCGCTCCGCGAGCTTCACCCAGGAGAGCCCGCTCGCGTAGGTCACGACGGCGTCGGGGGCGGAGGGCGCCGGCTCCGCGGGGACCACGGCCTGGTAGACGGGGAGCCCGTCCACGGCCTCGGGGGCCACCGGCTCGTAGCCGACCTCGTCGGCGAGCGATCCCAGGGGGATCCGGCGGACGCCCTCGGTCCGCACGCTCCCCGGCCGCGCTTCGATCCGGAACGTGCCCCGGGGGGGCGGCTCGCGGGAGACGTTCACCGCCCGCACCTCGAACACGGCCCGCGAGGGGTGCTCGGGGGGCAGCTCGAACCGCTGCTCCCAGAGGTTCCGCTCCCGGCCCGGGGCGGGGAACACCTCCCACTCGAGCGGCAGCCAGGTCCTGCGGTCGAGCCACAGCTCGACCCGGTCGTCCTCGAAGAACGGCCGCCAGGTCCCGCCGAGCTCGGTGAAGGCGAAGAGCGACCGGGCCGCCGCGTAGGGCACGGCCACGCGGACCGCGGGGCGCCCGAGGACCCTGCCGACGCCCAGGAGCTCGGGCTCCGCCCCGGCGAAGATCTCGAGCGGGACGACCAGGTCCGTGGGCATCGGCGTGCCCGGCGAGAACGGGGCCCGGTCCCGGACCACGGTGCGGACGGGCGGGCAGGTCCGCCCGAGCCCCCGGGGGCAGGCCGAGGGCGCGGTGAGCGACCAGCGCCCGCCGTTCACGATGAGCGTGAGGTCGGTGGGCGTCCACCGGTTCCCCGGGTAGTCGGTGAGGTCGTCGACCTCCAGCCGGAACCGCTCCGGAGCCCGGAACGCGACCGAGAGGATCAGCCGGCGCTGGGTGACCTCCGGGAAGTCGAGGTTCCGCTCGGTCACGAGGAACGTGGCGCGGTAGACCCGGACCCGGGCCGCCGCGCGGAGCACGCCCTCGCGCACCTCCGCGACGGCGATCGGGGCC
>DATLZM010000342.1:0-4629 GCA_035573995.1 Actinomycetota bacterium
GTCGGGGCCGACGCGCGGCCAGCGGGCGCGCCGGGTCGGATCGTGGTCCCGGGCGGCGCGCGACGGCGCCACGCCGGCACCTACCCCGGGCGGGTGGCCGGTCCCGCGCCCTTGCGCTCGGCGTCGGCCGGCATCTCCCCGTGGACGAAGGCCCACCCGAAGCGGCCCTTGATGCACAGGTGGCCGCGGGTCACGTCGTGGTCGAGGGGGGAGGTGGCCTTGACGATCCGCCCGTCCTGGACGTGGAGCTCGAGGTTGCAGCCGACCCCGCAGTAGGGACAGACGGTCCGGGTCACGGTCTGCCGCGCCTCGTCCCAGCTCCCCGCCGCCCGCATGTCGTGCTCGGTCTTGAACATGAGGGCGCCGGTCGGGCAGACCCCGATGCAGTTGCCGCAGTAGACGCAGGCCGACTCGGTGAGCGGCACCGCGAACTCGGTCGAGATCCGGGCGTCGAAGCCCCGCCCGGCGACCCCGATCGCGAAGGTGTTCTGGGCGTCGGGCCCGCAGGCCTCGACGCAGCGGTAGCAGAGGATGCAGCGCGCGTAGTCGCGGACGTAGAGGTCGTTGTCGACCTTCACGGGCTGGGCCACGGTCGCCCGGGCCTCGCCCGTGGGCGGCTCGTGGTGCCCGGGGTGGCGGCGGTCGCGCTCCCCCTCCCCGGCCGGCGGCGCCGGCGGCCCGTAGCGCTCCGGGTCCGCCCCGTACTCCCCGATCCACCGGTGGACCTCCGCCGAGGCGAGCGAGAGGTCCACGGAGGACGCGAGGAACTCGAGGACCATCCGCCGGCTGTGGCGGACCCGCTCGGTGTCGGTGCGGACGACCATGCCCGGCTCCACCCGCCGGGCGCAGGCCGGGGCCAGCACCCGCGACCCCTCGACCTCCACGACGCACACGCGGCAGACGTTCACCGGGGTGAGGTTCTCGAGGAAGCACAGCGTGGGCGTCTCGATCCCGAGCGTCCGGCAGGCGTCGAGGATCGTCGAGCCCTCCGGGACCCGGACGGCCGTGCCGTCCACCTCGAGCTCCACCAGGCGCCTGGGCGGCGCGACCGGCACCACCGCCATCAGCCGCCCTCCCCGTCGAAGATCCCGAGCTTCGCGATCGCCGACTCGACCGCGAGCGGCGCGAGCTGGCCCAGCCCGCAGATCGAGGCGTCCTTCATCACCCGCCACACGTCGGCGAGGAGCCCGAGCTCCCGCTCCCGCGAGCCGATCGGCCGCCCGCGGGCCAGGCGCGCCAGGGCCTCCTCCTGCCGCACCGTGCCCACCCGGCACGGCACGCACTGCCCGCAGGACTCGTCCCGGAAGAACGCCGCGATCCGCAGCACGACGTCCCGGAGGTCCACGGTGTCGTCGAAGGCCATCACGACGCCCGAGCCGAGCGACGCCCCCGCCGCCCGGGCGTCCTCGAACGTGAGGCGGAGGTCGAGCTCGTCGGGCGTGAGGAACGTGCCCGCGGCCCCGCCCAGGAGCACGGCCCGGAGCGGGCGGCCGCCGCGGACCCCGCCCGCCACCCCGAGCAGCTCCCGGAGCGTGAGGCCCATCTCCACCTCGTAGAGCCCGGGCCGCTCCACGCAGCCCGAGAGGCAGAACAGCCGGGTCCCCGTGGAGCCCGGGGTCCCGGTGGCCGCGTACGCCTCGGCGCCCACCCGGAGGATCTCGAGGACGTTCACGAGGGTCTCGACGTTGTTGATCGCGGTGGGCTTCCCGAACAGGCCGTGGGTCACCGGGAACGGCGGCTTGTTCCGGGGCTCGCCCCGCCGGCCCTCGATCGAGTTGAACAGCGCCGTCTCCTCCCCGCAGATGTAGGCGCCGGCCCCGCGGCGGAGCTCGACGTCGAACGAGAACCCGCGGCCCAGGATGTCCCGGCCGAGGAAGCCACGGGCCCGGGCCTGCTCGACCGCCCGTCCGAGCCGGCGGAGCGCGAGGGGGTACTCGCCCCGGACGTAGACGTAGCCCCGCTCGGCCCCCGTCGCGAAGCCCGCGATCGTGAGGGCCTCGATCACCGCGAAGGGATCCTCCTCCATGAGCACCCGGTCCTTGAACGTGCCGGGCTCGGACTCGTCGGCGTTGCAGACCACGTACCTCGGGCGCACCGGCTGGTGGGCCACGGCCTCCCACTTCACCCCCATCGGGAAGGCCGCCCCGCCCCGGCCCAGGACCCTCGCGTCCTTCACCTCTCGGATCACGGCCTCCGGCCCGATCTCGAGCGCGGTCCGGAGCGCCTCGTAGCCGCCGTGGGCCCGGTACTCGTCGATGGAGCCGGGGTCCACCACCCCCACCCGGCGGAGGAGCCGGAACCGCTCCCGTCCCCCGGGCACCTCGGCCTGGGGCAGCGGCGCCCCCGGCGGCGCGAGCCGGTCCCAGGGCTCGCCGGCGAGGACGGCGGCGACCTGCTCGGCCGTGGTCGGCGCCAGGCTCCAGGCGTGGCTCTCGGGGCCGGCCTGCTGGAAGAACGCGGCGGGCGCGCGGTCGCACCGGCCCAGGCACGGGGAGCGGAACCAGGTGGCCCCGCCGCCCGCGGCCGGCGCCCCCTCGGGCCCGAGCCGGGCCTCGAGGTCCGCGATGAGCGCCTCCGCCCCGGCCACCCGGCAGGCGAGGTCGTCGCAGACGTGGGCCACCCGCGGGGGACGGGGCTCGGTCGAGAGCAGGGCGTAGAAGCTCGCGACCCCGTAGGCCTCGGCCGGGGCCACGCCGAGCCGCTCGCACACGTGGTTGAGCGCGCCCTCCGAGATCCACCCCACGCGGTCCTGCAGCGCCTGGAGCGCGGGGAGCAGGAGCGTCCGCCGCTCCTCGGCCCGCCGCAGCCCGCCCCGGGCCACGTGCCCCTCGAGGTCGATCCGGGAGCGGTCGCCGCCCTCCCAGGCGGTCTCCGCGGGCCCCAGCACCGACGCGACGGCCTCCCGCTCCTCCGGGGTCGGGCGCGCCTCGGTCAGGTGGAGGTCCACGCGGCCCTCCTCAGGACCCCGCCGCCGCGGCCCGCTCGGCCACCTTCTCCACCCGGATCGCCGTGGCCTTGAACTCGGAGGTCCCCGACTTCGGGTCCCAGGCCTCGATCGTGAGCAGGTTCGTGTTCACCTGGTCCGGGAAGTGGAGGGTCATGAACGCGAGCCCGGGCCGGAGCGAGGGGTCGACCCGGACCGGCGCGAGCACCTCGCCCCGGCGGGAGACCACCCGGACCGTCTCCCCCTCGGCGAGGCCCAGGCGGGCCACGTCCTCCGGCGAGAGGTCGATCGTCTCCCCCCACCGGAGCGGCGAGCGGTAGAGGTTCGACTGGACCCCGCTGTTGAACGAGTCGAGCCGCCGCCCCGTGGTGAGCCGGATCGGGAACTCCTCCGTGAGCTCGTCCACCGGCGGCTCCCACTCGACCGGCGAGAACGGGGCGGGCCGCCCCCGCTTCTCCGGGTCCTCCTCCCAGAGCCTCGCGTGCAGGAACTTGGAGCCGGGGTGCTGCTCGTCGGGGCACGGCCACTGGATCCCACCGAGCTCCTCGAGCCGCCGGTAGCTCATCCCGCGGTGCATCGGCGACAGCGACCGGAGCTCGTCCCAGGCCTCCTCGGCGGTGGGGTGCCCCCAGTCCCGACCCAGGCGGCGGGCCAGCTCGGCGATGATCCACAGGTCGTCGCGCGCCTGCCCGGGCGGGTCGATGGCCTTCCGCACCCGCTGGACCCGCCGCTCGCTCGAGGTCACGGTCCCCTCGGCCTCGCACCAGGCGAGGGCCGCGGGGAGGACGACGTGCGCGAGCTCCGCGGTCTGGGTGAGGAAGGCGTCCTGCACCACGAGGTGGTCGAGCCCCCGCAGCAGGCGCACGGCCCTCCCGGCATCGGCCTCGGTCGTGGCGGGGTTCTCCCCGATCACGTAGAGGGCCCGCAGCTCCCCGTGCTCCATCGCCTCGAACATCTGGGTGAGGTGGAGCCCGCGCCTGGGGATGATCTCGCAGCCCCAGGCCTCCTCGAACCGCCGGCGGGCCTCCGCGTCCTGCTCGATGTCCTGGAACCCGGGGAGCTTGTTGGGGATCGCCCCCATGTCCCCGCCGCCCTGGACGTTGTTCTGGCCCCGGAGCGGGTTCAGCCCGCTCCCGTAGCGGCCCACGTGCCCGGTGAGGAGGGCCAGGTTGATCAGCGCGAGGACGTTGTCGACGGCGTTGTGGTGCTCGGTGATCCCGAGGGTCCAGCAGATCTGGGCCCGGTCGGCCCTCGCGTAGGCGTGCGCCAGCTCCCGGATCACCTCGGCCGGGACGCCCGTGATCCGTTCGGCCCGCTCGAGCGTGTAGGGCTCGACGCAGGCCCGGTACTCCTCGAAGCCGGTCGTGGCGCGCTCGATGAACGTCCGGTTCTCGAGCCCCGCCGCGATGATCTCCCGGCCGATCGCGTTGGCGAGCGCGATGTCGGAGCCGACGTCGATCCCGAGCCAGACGTCCGCCCACCGCGCCGAGCTCGTCCGCCTCGGGTCCACCGCGTACAGGCGCGCGCCGTTGCGCACGCCCTTGAGGACGTGGTGGAAGAAGATCGGGTGGGTCTCCCTCGCGTTGGAGCCCCACAGCACGATCAGGTCCGTGTTCTCGATCTCCTCGTACGAGCTGGTGCCGCCCCCCGCACCGAACACCGTGGCCAGACCGACCACGCTCGGC
>DATLZM010000343.1:0-2822 GCA_035573995.1 Actinomycetota bacterium
GCTCGAGCCCCTCGCCCGGGCCCGCCCGTCGCTCGGCCGGCGGGCCACGGCCTACCTGCGCCTCACCAAGCCCCGCATCGTCCTGCTGCTCCTCGTGACCACGGTGCCCGCGATGGTCCTGGCCGCCGACGGCCTCCCACCCCTCGGGCTCGTGGCCGCCACCCTCACGGGCGGCGCCCTCGCCGCCGGCGCGGCGAACGCCGTGAACTGCTACCTGGACCGCGACATCGACGAGCGGATGCGCAGGACGCGGCGCCGCCCGCTCCCGGCCCACGAGCTCGCCCCCGAGCAGGCCCTCCGGTTCGGCTACGTCCTCGGAGCCGCCTCGTTCTTCCTCCTCGCGACGACGGTGAACGTCCTGGCGGCCGTCCTCGCGCTCGCCGCGATCGCCTTCTACGTCTTCGTCTACACCCTGTGGCTCAAGCGGAGCACCGAGCAGAACATCGTGATCGGCGGCGCGGCGGGCGCGGTGCCGGCGCTCGTGGGGTGGGCGGCCGTGACCGGCGGCGTCGCGCTCCCCGCCTGGGTGCTGTTCGCGATCGTCTTCGTCTGGACCCCGCCGCACTTCTGGGCCCTCGCGATGCGGTTCGCCGGCGACTACGCGGCGGCGGGGGTCCCGATGCTGCCCGTCACCCGCGGGGAGCGGGAGACGCGACGGCAGATCCTCCTGTACTCGCTCGCGCTGTTCGGCACGAGCCTCCTCCTCGCGCCGGTGGCCGAGATGGGGCCGATCTACGTCGCCACCGCCGTGGTCCTGGGCGGCGCCTTCGTGCACCGGGCGCTCGGCCTGTACCGGGAGGGCGGCCCCGCCGAGGCCTGGGGCCTGTTCCGGTTCTCCGTGATCTACCTGGCCCTCCTCTTCGGGGCGGTGGCGGCGGACCGGCTCGTGCCCCTCCCCTGACACCCGGTCGGTCGCCCGCGCCATCCCCGATCCGTCATCGCCCGCCGCGATCGCGCTGCCCCGGCCGCCGCCGTCACGCGGCCGGCGAGCCCTCGGCGAGGAGCCCCTCGAGGAGCCGGACCAGCTCCTCCTCCTGGACGGCGTAGCGGTCGCCCACCGCCCCCTCGATCACGTAGCGGATGGTGCCGGTGCGGTCCGCGAGGTAGGTCGTCGGGGCGCCGATCCAGCCGAGGTCGTCGGCCCAGGAGCCGGACGGGTCCCAGAGCGATGGGTAGGTGACCCCGAACGTCCGGATCCAGTCCCTCGCGGCGGCCCGGTCGTCGCGCCAGTCGATGCCGACGAAGGCCACCCCCCGGCCCCGGTAGCGCTCCCACAGGCGCTGGAGCATCGGCTGCTCCCGCCGGCACGGCCCGCACCAGGTGGCCCACACGTTCACCAGGACCACCTTGCCGACGAGGTCCGACGGTTCCAGCGTGCCGCCGTCGACCGTCTCGCCGCGGAGCGGAGGCAGCGGCCGCTCCACCTCCCGGATCCCGGACAGGGCGGACCCCGTCCCGCCGCACGCCGCCGCGACGAGCGCCAGGAGGACGAGGCAGGCGCGCAGGGGGCGGGTCGACGTCAGCCGACCTCGATCCTCCCGGTCATCGTGGTCGGGTGGACGTCGCACCGGAAGTAGTACGTGCCGGGGTCGAGCGCGGGGACCTCGAGGGTCTGGGTCACGGGCCCGGGCTCGGGCGTCGTGGCGGCGATCGCCTGATCGGAGAAGTCCTCCGCGGCGTGGATCGCGACGTCGTGCGGGACCCCGGCGTCCTGGTTGTCGAAGGTGATCGTGAACGGCTGCCCGGCCGGGGCCGTGAGCTTCGTCTCGGCGAACCCCTGGGTCGCCGCGCCCGGGCCGGCGGTGAGCGAGAGGACGACCCCGCCCCCGGCGGGCCCCTCGCCCCCCCGCGGCACCTCCCCCCCGGCCTCCGTCCCCTTGGCCATCACGGCCAGCGCGATCCCCCCGGCCACCATCGCGATCCCCGCCACGGCGCCGACCTGGGAGAGGAGCGCACCCGCGCGGATCCGCTCCCGGCGGGCGACGAGCGCCGCCACGACGAGGATCCCGAAAGCGACCGTGAGCGCCGTGGCGGTCGCCGCCTCCGGCTCGACCGAGAGGAGGATCCGGGAGAACCCCACCGCCGCCAGGCCGATCGCGAGCATCCCGCCCACGGGGATCAGGAGGGGAAGCGGCATGCGGGCCGGGGGGCGGTCGTTCGGTCGGTCGCTCATCGCCTGCGGAGCTCCCGGGCGACCTCACGCTCCACGCGGTGCCAGCGGAGGGCGTCCCAGCCCTCCTCCCGCTCCTCGCGGAACCATCGGAAGAAGACCGCGGTCATCACGGCCCACAGGATCGCCCCGCCCCCGAGCTTCATCGTGAGCCCGGCGATCGTCTGATCCGTCATCGCCGAGATCCCGGCGACCCGCGGGAACGTGGCGTAGATCGGGTACAGCGGGGTCCGCCCGAACGTGAGGAACGAGGCCGGCACCGTCGGGGCGATCGACTGGACGAACAGGTACATCAGCTGGGCCGGGGCGGGCAGGGCCGGCAGCTCCGGCAGCGGCGACAGGACCGGCCACCACATCGCCAGGGCCGACCCGAACAGCAGCACGTGGATCCCGAGGTGGACGAGCTCGGAGCGGACCGACGCCTCGACCACCGTCGGCCAGTGGGTGAAGAGGAGCAGCCCGTTGTACGCGACCATGGCCACGAGCGGGCGGGTCAGGAAGGCCCACGCGGCCCAGAGGGCCCGGGGCCGGAGGATCGCGCGGAGCATCCACGGCGGCGTCCCGGCCACGAGGAGCGGCGGGGCGACCAGCGTGAACAGCATGTGCTGGACCATGTGGACGCTGAACAACGCCCGCTCGGCGAGGTCGTGGA
>DATLZM010000344.1:0-4093 GCA_035573995.1 Actinomycetota bacterium
GCCGTCGTCGAGGCGGCCACCACGCCCCGCCAGCGGACCCTCCGGGCGACCCTCGCCACGCTCCCGGCGCTCGCCCGCGCGGCCCGCCTCCGTCCACCGGCCACGCTCGTGGTCGGGCCGGTCGTCGCCCTCTCCCAGGCAGCGGAGACGGATCCGGACCTGGGCGCGGACCCCGAGCCCGTCCCGGCCCGGGCGGCCCCCCGTCAGCGGAGGAGCGGGATCAGCTCGAGGAGCGACCCGATCGTCGGCCCGTCCCAGGGCTCCTCGTCGGGCCGGTAGACCTCGCCCTCGCGCTCGGCCGGGTCGCGGAGCCGCACCACCCGCATCCCCACGGCCTCGGCCCCCGACAGCTCGCCGTAGCTCCCATCGCCCACGTAGAGGCAGTCATCGGGCCGGACCGCGAGCCGGTCGCACGCGAGGAGGTAGATCGCGGGGTCGGGCTTGCGCAGGCCGACCTCGGAGGAGAACACCTCCACGTCGATCCACCGCGCGAGGGAGGAGGACCGCCACCGGGGCGGGGTGTCGGGCGCGCACATGCTCACGAGCCCCGTCGAGAGCCCCCGCGCCCTGACCGCCCGGAGCGTCTGCTCGGCCCCCGGCATCGGCTCCCAGGCCTCGTCGTAGAAGCGCCGCCGCGCCTCGAGGGCCCGCGCCAGGGCCCCCTCGGACGGGCGCGCGCCGATCCGCTCGCAGATCGCCCGGAGGTTCCCCTCGATGTCCCCGAGCCGGCCGGTCTGCCGCTCAGCCGAGGTGGCCCGCCAGGCCGCCCGCAGCGCCCCCTCGTCCACCCCGAGCGCCTCCGCCGTCGCCCGGAACCACCGGTCCCACTCCTCGTGCCGGAACTCCCGCACCAGGGTCCCGAAGAGGTCGAACACGACCGCGCGCACGCCCTCGTTCACAGGTACGCCCCGCCGCCCGGCCACTCGTGCTCGAGGAGCCCGTAGACCACGACGTCCACGTACCCCCGGGGGGTCCGGCCGGCCTCGCGCCGCACCCCCTCCGGCCGGAACCCGAGCCGCTCGGCGACCCTGCGGCTCCGCTCGTTCCCCGAGGCCGCCTGGATCTCGATCCGGTGCAGCCCGAGCTCCCGGAAGCCGTGGTCGATCAGGCGCCGGCAGGCCGCGGTGACGAGCCCCCGGCCCTCGTGGGTCGAGGCGATCCAGTAGCCGATCTCGCCCCAGACCCCGAACGGGTCGCGGTGGAGGCCGATCCCCCCCACCGGCCGGCCCCCGACGAAGATCCCCAGCCGCTCCAGCGGGTCCTCGGTCCGCGCGATCCAGGCCCGCTCGTCCGCCGCCGAGCGGATGAGCTCGACCCACGCGAGCCACTCGCCCAGCCGCGCGCGCTCGGCGTCCACGACGCGGTAGAGCGCCTCGGCGTCGCGGAGCCCGAACGGGCGGACCTCCGCCCCCTGCAGCCCGAAGGTGGGCGTCACGAGGCGGCCCGGGCCTTCCTCCGCTCCTCCTCCACGAGCACCCGGCGGAGGACCTTGCCGATCATCGTCTCCGGCAGCGAGTCCCGGAACTCCACGTGCTTGGGGACCCGGTAGCCCGCCAGCCCCCGGGCGGGGTCGCGCGCCCACGCGATGATCTCCTCGGCGGTCGCCGACTCCCCCGGCTTCAGCACCACGAACGCCTTCACGGCCTCCCCGGTCACCTCGTCGGGGACGCCGATCACCGCGACCTTGTGGACCTTCGGGTGGCGGTGGAGGACCTGCTCGACCTCGGTCGGGTAGACGTTGAAGCCCGAGACGATGATCATCTCCTTGATCCGGTCCACGATCTGGAAGTAGCCCTCCTCGTCCATCCGGGCCACGTCGCCCGTGTGGCACCAGCCGTTCCGGATCACGAGGGCCGTCTCCTCCGGCCGGTTCCAGTAGCCCAGCATCACCTGGGGCCCGCGGATGCAGAGCTCCCCCTCCCGACCGACCGGGACCACCCGGTCCGGGTCCTCGAGGTCCACGATCTTGCAGTCGGTGTCGGGGAGCGGGAGCCCGATCGAGCCCTCCTTCGCCCGCCCGTAGATGGGGTTCGCGTGCGTGACCGGCGAGCACTCGGTGAGCCCGTAGCCCTCGACCAGGCGGGCGCCACCGGTCACCTCGCGGAACCGTTCGGCCACCGCGAGCGGGAGCGGCGCCGCGCCCGAGAGGCACGCCTTGATCGACCGGAGGTCGTACCTCCTCGTCTCCGGGGCCTCGTTCAGCGCGTGGTAGAGGCGCGGGACCCCTGGGAACAGCGTGGGCTTCTCCTTCTGGATCGCTCGGAGCACCATGTGCAGCTCGAACCGGGGGACGAGGATCATCTTGGCGGCCCGCAGGACCGAGAGGTTCATGCAGACCGTCATCCCGTAGGAGTGGAAGAACGGCAGCACGCACATCATGGCGTCGGTCCCGTCCCCGAGGCCCGGGAACCACGCCGCGCACTGCCTCGCGTTGGCCACCAGGTTGAAGTGGGAGAGCACCGCGGCCTTGGCCAGGCCCGTCGTCCCGCCCGTGTAGATGAACCCCGCCGGGTCCGTCCTCGGCTCGACGTCGGCGGGCGGCGGCGGCGGGCCGGCCTCCCGCAGCAGCCGCTTCCACCACCGGACCGGCGCGCCCGTCGGGACCGGCGGCCAGGGCCTCCCCTCGCGCCGGGCGTCCCGACGGAGCTTGAGCGGCGCCAGGACGTTGAGCGGGAACGGCATGTAGTCGGTGAGGCGGGTGACCACGACCTCCGGGTTGCCGACGTCCCTGCGGACCGCGGCCACGGTGGGGTAGAGCTGGTCCAGGACGACCACGAGCTTGCAGCCCGCGTCGCGGAGCTGGTGGGCGAGCTCTCGCTGGGTGTACAGGGGGTTGTTGCCCACCACGACCGCGCCCAGCCTGAGCGTCGCGTAGTAGGCGATCACGTACTGGGGCGAGTTGGGCAGGACGAGCCCCACCCGATCGCCCTTGCGGATCCCGAGCCCGGCGAGGGCCGCCGCGAAGCGCTCGGTCTCGGCCAGGAGCTCGCGGTAGGAGAGGTGCCGCCCGAACCACGCGATCGCGGGCCTCGTGGGATGCCGCTCGGCCGCGCCGGCGAGCATCGAGAACGCCGAGACCTCCGGGTAGGGCTCGACCGTGCGGGGGACGCCCGCCGGGTAGTGCGCGAACCACGGTCGGTGCTCGGTCACCGCGCGGAATCTTCCCATCCCGCCGCCGCCCGGCTCAACGTCCGCCCGAGGCCGGCCAGGGGTCGCCGCCGGCACCGCCGGGCCGCTCGGGACGGAGCCCGCTCGGGACGGGGCTGCCTCGGGCCGGTACCATCCCCCCGTGCCGGAGTCGAGGTCGAGACGCAGGCCCCCCAGGCGGCGCTACCCGGTCGAGCCCCCACGCCGGCGGACCCCGCGGCCCAGCCCCCGCTGGTGGGGCTGGGCGGTGCTCACCGTGCTGGGGGCCGGCGTGGCCGTCGTCGTGCTGAACTACATGGGCCTGCTCCCGGGCAACAGCCCCAGCAACGGCTACCTCTGGCTCGGCCTCGCGCTCATCGCGCTCGGGTTCCTCGGCGCCACCCGCTGGCGGTGAGCGGGCGCTCGCGGGGACCGGGCGGCCGGCGCGGATGACATCGGTGTGATTTTCCCACAGCGCTTTCCACAGCGGTGGACAACCGGGCGGTGGAGGACCCGTGGACCGATCGATCGGGCCCGCCCGACCCCGGGGGGTCTCACGACGGGCGGGGCCGCGCCGCTTGGGCCCTCACGAGCGGGGGCGGCGGACGACGGCCATCGGCTCGCCGCAGTGGCGTGGGATCTGGAGCTCTCCGAGCTTGGTCACGCGGAACTCCGTCCCGCACTCGCCGCAGACCAGGAACACGTCCAGGTCCTCGACGTCCTCGGGCTCCGCAGGCCCACCGGCTCGAGCCCCGCCCCCGAGCGAGCGGAGGACGCCGATCCCCACCCGCCAGATCCCGAACCCCAACGCCAGGGCCACGAGGACCCGGGCCCAGACCGGCACGGCCTCCGCGACGCCCTCCACGGGCCCCACCGTAGCGCACCGCGCCCCGCCCGGGCGCCCGCGGCGCGGTCGGACCGCCGTCCGGCCCCGGCCGCACGGTCCCCGGGCCGGGCCGAACGGCGG
>DATLZM010000345.1:0-3597 GCA_035573995.1 Actinomycetota bacterium
CCGGGACCCCCCGGCTTCGCCGGCCCCGGCCGGGGCCGCCTCGCCATGGCCCGGGCCACGACCTCGTCCTCGAACCCCGCGCGGGGCGGCACCGGCTGGAGCGTGAGGGCGAGCGCGGCGGCCGCCTCCGCGAACCCCCGCTCGAGCCGGGCGCACTCCTCGCACCCCGGGCCGTGGGCGGCCCGCTCGCGGGCCAGGGCCTCCTCGTCCTCGGGCTCGAGGGCCCCGAGGGCCCGCGCCGCGAGGAGCTCCTCGATCCGCGCGTGATCGTTCATCGCTCCATCCCCGCCAGCGCGTCCCGCAGCCTGCGCATCCCGAGGAGGGTCCGGGACTTCACGGTCCCGAGCGGCAACCCCAGCAGGTCGGCGACCTTGGACTGGGAGAGCCCCCCGAAGTACATCAGCTCGATCACCCGCCGCTGCTCCTCCGGGAGCCCGGCCAGGGCCTCCCGGAGCCGCTCCCCCTCGCCGTGGGCGCTGATGTCCGCCACGACGTTGTCGGCGGGGTCGTCGGCCCCCTCCACGACCACGAGGTCGGCGCGCCGCCGCTGCGACGCCTCCCGGCGCACGAGGTCCACGGCCCGGTTGCGCACCATCCCCATCAGCCAGGCGCGGACGGAGCCCCGGGAGGGGTCGTACGTCCCGGCCTGCTCCCACACCGCGACGAAGGCCTCCTGCACCGCCTCCTCCGCGAGGAACGGCGCCCGGGCCACCCGGAGGGCGACCGCGTTCGCGTGCCCCCCGTACCTGCGGAAGAGCCGGCGGAACGCCCGCTCGTCGCCCGCCGCGATCGCCGCGAGGAGCTCGCGATCCTCGGGCTCCCGCACCTCGACGGGCCTCGGTCCTCCCTGGTCCACGTCCCTCCCACCGACGGGGTGAGGTCGGGGCCCCGCGGACCCCGGCCCGAGCCTAGCCGGGGCGCGTCGGGACGTCACGACGTGGGCGGGCCCCCCGGGCACCGGATCAGACCCCCAGCGCCCAGAGGCCCCGCGCGGCCAGGGCCAGGCCCACCAGCGCGAGGGCCGCCGCCGAGCCGATCGGGATGGCTCGCGGCAACCGCCCCCCGAGCCGCCCGGCGACGGCGTCGCGGGCGCGGACCGCCACCGCGCCGACCACCACGAGCGTGACGGCGAGGCCGAGGCTGAACGCGGCGATCAGGAGGAGCCCGAGCCCGAGCCTCCCCAGGGCCACGGCGGCCAGGAGCGCCACCAGGGCCCCGGGCGACGGGAGGATGCCCCCGGCGAAGGCCAGCGGGAGGAGGCGCGGCGCCGATGCTCCCCCCGCCCCGCCGTGGGCGTGGTGGTGGTCCCCGTGCGGGTGGACGTGGGCGCCCCCCTGCCCCCGCCGGAGACGGCGGAGCCTCGAGACGAGGAGCCCGGTCCCGAGGACCGCCGCGCCCGACCCGGCGGCGGCGCCGAGCCAGGGGTAGGCGCGTTCCGGAGCGAGCGATCGGCCGCCGACGAGGATGGCGAGCCCGAGCGCGAGCACCGACGCCGCGTGCATCGCGGCCACGGCCAGCCCGACGCGGACGGCGTCGCGGAGCCGCCCCCCGCTCCCCACCAGGTAGGCGGCGACCAGGGTCTTGCCGTGCCCTGGCCCGACCGCGTGGAGGGCCCCGAACCCCAGGGCGGCGAGGAGCGAGAGCGCGAACACCGCGGGGCTCCCGCCCGCCCGGGCGACGAGCCCGGCCAGGCCGCCGTCGGTCCCGGGCCTGGGCGCCGGGGGTCCCGGACGCCCGGCGCCGGCCCCGTCGCCCGTCGCTGCCCCTCCTCCACCCAAGCCCGGGACGAACCGGAAGGTCGCCCGCGTCACGCGGAGCGGGCTCGACAGGAGGTCCTCCGGGTAGGCCCGGAGCTCGTCGCTCGCGCTCGCCCGCGGCACCGAGGAGGCGCGCACCAGGACGCCCGGGGCCGAGGAGACCGTCACCTCGCGCCAGCCGATCCTCCCGGGGAGGTTCCCGTCCTCGAAGGAGCCGGCCCCCGCGCGGGGCAGCGGGCCGACGAACGTCGCCTCGAGCCGGAGGACCGGGAGCCCCCCCTGGCCCGGCCGGAGCTCGGCCCGGCTGGACCCGGCGCGGAGCTCCACCCGCTCCCCCCCGACCACGAGGGAGAGGCGCCCGAGGATCTCGCCGGCCCGCTCCTCGGCCCACCGGTCGAGCTCGGCGACGCCGGCCTCGCCGTCCCCGTCGGCGTCGATCCGGGGGAGCTCCTGGAACGTGGGGATCTCGGCCAGGTCGAGGACGTAGCGGACCTGGACCGCGCCGCGGGACAGCACGAGCCCGGCGTACGCGTTCACCGTGAAGTTCCCGAGGGGATGCGCGAGGGCCGGGGCCGGCCGGAGCGCCAGGAGCAGGGGTGCGAGGATGGCCGCCGCCCGGAGGGACCTCCGCGGGCGGCGCCCCCGCGCCGGCTTCGACGGGCGGCGAGCGCCCCTCATCGCGGTCCCCCGAGCCGCTCGAGCACGCGCGCCGCCCGCCCAGCGTGGAGGAACGAGAACCACGGGTTCAGCGCGAGCGCCCCCGAGAGGAGCGTCCGCGCACGCGCCCGGTCCCCCAGGCCCAGCCTGATCATGCCGGCGTGGTAGAGGAACAGGGCGTTCCGCGTCCCCAGGCGGAGGGCGAGGCGGGCGTAGCGGTCGGCCGCCCGGTACCGCCCGTTCCCGAACAGCGCCCAGGCGAGGGCGTCCGCCACGTGGATGCTCTGGCGCCGGCGCCATTCGGCCCGGGCGGCCCTGAGCGCCCTCCGGGGCGCGCCGTGGTCGGCGTCGAAGAGCGCGAGCTCGAGGTCCACGTTCACGCCGCTCGCGCGGAACAGCCGCCGCTCGGCCCGGGCGAGGTCGTACCAGCGCTCGGCCGCCGCGGGGCGGCCGGAGACCGCCGCCAGGTCGCCGAGGGCCACGACGTACTCGGGCATCGGGTAGCGGCGCACGGCGCGGCGGAGGAGCCGAGCCGAACGCGCGGGCCGACCCTCGGCCCAGGCCACCTTCGCCAGGCCCGCCAGGGCCGGTGGGTAGCCCGGCACGGAGGCCAGGGACCGTCGGTACGCACGGGCCGCGGCCGCGACCCGCCCCGTGTTCCAGCGCAGGTCCCCCAGCTGGCTCGCGGCCCAGGCGGCGTCCGGGGGCGCGCCTGCGGCCGCGAGCGCCATCCGCATCGCGCGGAGCGCGCCGGTGACGTCGCCCTCGAGCTCGCGGGCGTAGGAGACGCGCGCGTACGCGGCCGTCCCGGGCCGCCGGTCCACCATCCGCTGGAAGGCGGCGAACGCGCGGCGGTAGCGGCCGAGCTCCAGGAGGGCGTCGCCGATCACGCCGTAGGGGTCCTCGTCGTGGGGGTCGAGCTGGTGCGCCCGCCTGCCGAGGGCCAGCGCACCTCGGAAGTCGTGCCGGGCGAGCGCCAGCGCTCCCAGCCCGAGCGTCGCCTCGTAGCTGTCCGGGCGGAGCGAGATCGCCCGCTCCAGCGCCTCCTCCGCCCGCGGGTAGTAGCTCGGATCGGCCGTGAGGCGGGCCCGCTGCAGGTGGACGAGGCCGAGCCGGGCGAGCGCCAGCGAGTCGTCGGGGTGTCGGCGGAGCCAGGCCTGGAGCGCCGAGGCGACCGCCCCGG
>DATLZM010000346.1:0-3870 GCA_035573995.1 Actinomycetota bacterium
CCTCCGTCCGCCGCGGGCGGCCGCCGGTCCGGGGCCGGGTCTGGCGGCGACCGCGGGGGTCGCGGCCGGCCTGGCCCTCTACGGGGCGACCCGGGCGTTCGTTCGCCTCGCCGTCCGGTTCGGGCCGTTCGAGCGCCACACCCGCGCCCAGTACGCGCGCGCCGGGGAGGTGCCGCTCCCGCGTGCCCTGCTCCTCGCCGCCGGGGTCTCGGCGGTGGGGGAGGAGCTGTTCTGGCGCGGGCTCGTCCTGGGCCGCCTCTCGGAGGGCCTGGGACAGGGGGCGGGCGCCGCGCTCGCGTGGGCCGGCTACGTCGGGGCGAACCTCTCGAGCGGGAGCCTGCCGATCGTCGCCGGCGCCGTGGTGGGCGGGGCGGCTTGGACCCTCCTCGCCTGGTGGTCCGGCGGGGTCCTGGCGAGCGTCCTCGCGCACGCGCTGTGGACGGCCCTGATGCTCGCCGCGCCGCCCGGACGGCTGGGGGCGGCGTGACCGGGCCCCCGGGAGCGGTGCTCCGGGTCCTGGACGAGGGGACGTTCTGCTTCGTCGCGGCGCCGACCCCGCGCGGCCCGCACGTGACCCCGCTCGTGTTCGCGACCTCCGGCGGGCGGCTGTGGCTCACCACGTCCCGGCGGTCGGTGAAGGCCCGGGCCTGGGCCCGCGAGCCCGTCGCCGCCGGGCTGGTCCGGGCCGGGGACCGGGCGGCCCTGTTCTCCGGCCGGGTCCGGATCTACGACGCCCTGGACCCCGCGACGTGGATCCCCTCGGCCCTCCACGCGCCGCGCCTGGCCGCGGCCGCGCTCCGGTTCTCGCGGAAGAACGCCCGCTTCTTCGCCGGCTACGCGGTGGATGCGCGACGCGTGCCCCTGGCCTGGACCCCGCCGGGCCGGGTCTTCGTGGAGGTCGAGCTGCGGCGGGCCGCGCTCCTCGAGGGCGGGGCCGTCGTGGACCTCTGGGGGCGGTGGCCCCGGGCCGCCGCGTCGCGCCCGTCGTTCCGGGCGGCGCGGGGGCGGGACCCCCTGACGGGGCTGCCTCCCGAGGTCGCGGCCCGGGTCGGCCGCGGCGGTGAGGGGGCCCTGGCCCTGGTCGGGAGAGGCGGGCCGCTCGTCCTCCCCGCGTCCTGGGCGGCCGGCGGGGGCGGGTTCGAGTTGGCGCTCCCCGAGGCCGTCCTGTCGCTCGCGGCGGCGCCCGCGGAGGGGCGAGGGGCGCTCGCCGTGGACCGCGCGTCCTGGTGGCGGGCGCAGGAGATGGTGGGGTTCACGGCCCAGGGGCGGACCTCGGTCTACCTCCCGGGCCACCTGTCCTCGGGGGGGAGGTCCCTCCGGGCCCGGCTCGAGGCGCTCGGGGGCGGGGAGGGCTGGGCCCTGGTGCGCCTGGTCCCCGACCGGGTGGCCTGGTGGCGGGGGTGGTCGAGCGGGACCGTGGACGCGCCGCGGCGGAGGGCCCGGTCGTGACCAGGGTCGAGACGTCGGTCCACGTCGCCGCGCCCCCGGACCGGGTGTGGGCGGTGGTCTCCGACCCCCGGAACCTGCCTCGCTGGGACCGGCACATCGTCCGGGTCGAAGGGGTCCCCGAGGGAGGGCTGCGGGAGGGCGCCACGTACACCACCGTGCTCCGGTTCATGGCGGTGCGGGCGAAGGTCCGGGCCGAGGTCCTGGCCTGGGAGCCCCCGCACCGGGCGGTGGTCCGACTCTCGGGACCCATGGTCGAGGCCACGGTCACCACGACGGTCGAGCCGGCCGGCGACGCCAGCATCCTCCGTCACGAGGTCGAGTACCGGTTCCGCGGGGGGGCCCTGGGGGAGGTGGCGGCCCGGAGCCTCGAGATCGTCGGGGGCGCCTACCTCGCGGTCCGCCACGGCGCCCTCGCCCAGAAGCGCGACGCGGAGGGGGGCGCCACGTAGGGCGCGGCCGCGCCCCGGGCCGGGGAGGGGCGCGGAGGCGTCAGCGCTCCCGGCGGCGCCGGAGGCGTCGGGGCGGACGCCCCACGAGGTAGCCGACGACCCCGCCCAGGAGCGCGCACACCGCCATCACCCAGATCAGGCGGGCCTCCCGGGTGAAGAACACGAAGTCCACGGGGACCCGCTGGGAGTTCCGGACGACGAAGACCGCGAGCAGGACGAGGATCCCCACCGCCACGATCAGCGCCCGGACCCGGCGCCGCCGCTCCCGGTCGATCACCTCGAGGTCGTCCCGGACCGGCCCCTCCGCCCCGGGCTCCTCCGGGAGGGCGGCGTCCCCCGGCTCGGGGTCCTCGTCGCCTCGCTGCATCGCCCGCCTCCCCGCCGTGTCGGGACCGCGTGACGCTCCCTCCGGGATCATCGCATGATCCCCGCCGTGGCTGGAGGACGATGGCTCCGGGCGGCGGGGCTCCTGGGCGCTGCGCTGGCGGTGGGCGCGTGGTCCCGCGGCGGACGCGGGAGACGGCTGGACGAGGAGGCGTTCCGCGCGCTGAACGACGGGTGGGGCCCGGCCGCCGACGGCGCGTTCCGCGCGGTGACCGAGCTGGGCTCGATCTGGGCCTCCGCGGGCGCCTGGGCGGTCCTCCGGGTCGGGGGGCGGGCTCGGGCCGCCGACCGGGCGATGGCCGCGGCGCTCCTCGCCTGGACCGCGGGCCAGGGGCTCAAGCGGCTCTTCGGGCGGCCCCGGCCCTACGAGGCGGAGCCCGACGGGACCCGGCTCCTGATCCGGGAGCCGGCGGCGGCCTCCTGGCCCAGCAGCCATCCGGCGGTGCTCGGGGCGTTCGCCGCGGTGGCGGCCCGCGAGCTCGGCCTGGGCGGCGCGGCGCGGGCGGGCCTCGCGGCGCTGGCGGGGATCGTCGGGCTCTCGCGGGTCTACCTCGGCGTGCATTACCCGGCCGACGTGGTCGGGGGGATCCTGCTGGGGCGGGCCGTGGCCGAGGCGGCGGCCCGCCCCGGCCCCCCGGGCCGCGCTGCCGGTCCCCGGTAGACTCGGGCCGTGGACCCCCTCGCCCTCCACCCACCGCTCGCGGCGATCGGGTGGCCGGTGCTCGACCGCCTCCGCTTCGGGGACCTCGCGATCTCCCCGCACGGGATCGGGATCGCCGTGGGGTTCCTGATCGGGGCCCGGGTCCTGGTCCGGGAGGGGCCCAAGCGCGGCGTCTCGGTCGACGACATCAACACGATGCTGGTGTGGGCGATCCTGGGCGCGATCGCGGGGGCGCGGTTCTTCTACGTCGTGGCCCACTGGTCGGAGTTCGACGGCCTCCTCGACGCGCTCGCGATCTGGCGAGGGGGGATCAGCCTCCTCGGGGGGATCGCGGGGGCCATCCTGGTGAACCTGCCGCTCCTCCGCCGCCGGGGCTACCGCTTCTTCCAGGTGATGGACGGGGCCGTGATCGGGCTCGCCCTGGGGATCGGGATCGGACGGATCGGGGACCTCGTGATCGGGGACCACCTGGGGATCCCCACCTCCTGGTTCCTGGCCTGGACCTACGAGGGCGGCACCCTCGCCCCGCCGTTCTCCTGCGCCGCCGAGGTCTGCCGGGCCGTGCTCCAGGGCGGGCGGGAGCTCGTGATCACCCGGGAGAGCGCGACGCTCCTCGCGGCCGACGGGCGCGTCCTGGCGGAGGGGGTGGGGGTCCACCAGACCGCGCTCTACGACCTGCTCTCCGCCTGGCCGCTCTTCGCCACGCTCTCGCTCCTCAACCGCGTCCCCCGGCGCGAGGGCGTGCTCACGCTCACCTTCGGCCTGTGGTACGGGGCGGCCCGGGTGGTGACGGACTTCCTCAGGGTCGACAAGCGCTTCTTCGGCCTCACCGGGAGCCAGTGGACGGCCCTCACGGTGGCCGTGGTGTGCGCGGTGACGCTCCTCGTCTGGGCCGTCCGCTCCCGGGCGCGAGCCGAGGCGGCCGGC
>DATLZM010000347.1:0-3881 GCA_035573995.1 Actinomycetota bacterium
GCCGGGCGAGCGGTCGCCGCCGCGGGCACGGGGGGCGGCGCGACCAGGATCGGCTCCACCTCGCGGAGCTCGACGATCCGCCGGGGCGGGGCCTTGCCGGGGACGACGGGTTCGACCCTGGGCCGCTCGACCTCCGCCTCCCGAGCGAACCTCGGCGCGTAGCGGAAGTAGGCGAGCCCGGTCCCCAGGAGGATCAGGATCCCCAGGGCGAACACGAGCACCCCCAGGCCGTACACCCACCCCCCGGTGTTCCGCACGGGCGTGACGGTGGGGTCCAGGCTCACCTGCGCCAGCGCGGCGGGGGCGCCCGCGAACGTGAGCGCGCAGGCGCCGAGCGCGACGAGCGGGGTGCGCCGAGGACGCATCGGCGGCGATCGTAGCAGACGGCCTGGGGAGGGTCCGATCGAGCCGGAGATGGGATTCGAACCCATGACCTGCCGCTTACGAGGCGGCTGCTCTGCCTGGCTGAGCTACTCCGGCCGGCCGAAGCGAGTCTACCAACGGCCCCCCTCGGGCCCGGGGTGGGGGCACCCCCCGCGATCCGGGGGCATGCCCCGCCCGGGGGTTCGGCCCGCCGCCTTCCCCGGGCCGCGGCGTTCGGGCACGATGCCGTGGGAGCATGGTCGGGTGGACGGACATGAGGGGCGGGACATGAGGGGCGGGGACGGCGGCGGGCCGGGGCGGGTGGACCGGGTGATGGTGGCGACGGACCGCTCGGAGACGGCCGAGCGGGCGGTCCGGTTCGCCGCGGCGATGGCGCAGCGCTACGGCGCCCGGCTCTTCCTCGTACAGGTGGTGGTACCGGAGAACCCCGGCGGCACCGAGGCGGGCCTGGCCGAGGCCACCCGCGCGGGGGCCGCGGCCGCCGGCCTCGCGCGGTACGCGGAGGAGCTCGCCGGCGACCGTGGGACCGCCCGGGTGGTGGTGGACGACGACCCCGCGGGCGCGATCGTCCGTGCCGCCGAGGAGGAGGGCGTCGACGTCCTCGTCGTGGGCAACGCGGGGATGTCGGGGCGGCGGGAGTTCCTCCTGGGCAACGTGCCCAACCGGATCTCCCACAGCGCCCGGTGCACCGTGATCATCGTCAACACGACGCCCGGCGAGGCCACCGAGCGGGGGTCCCCGCGCCTCGCCGCCATCCGGGGCGGGCGGGAGCGGCACACCGACGCACCCACGCTCACCCCGCGGGCCGCGAGGATCGGGGCGGTCCTCGCCCGCCACGGCCTCCGGGAGCTCTTCGCGAGGCCGGAGCCCGACACCGAGGCGCAGCGGCGCGCGCAGGCCCAGCGTCTGCGGGCCGCCCTCGAGGAGCTCGGGCCCACGTTCGCGAAGCTCGGGCAGGTCCTCTCCACCCGCCCGGACCTCCTCCCGCCAGCCTTCATCGAGGAGCTCGCCACGCTCCAGGACAACGTGCCGCCGCTCACCGAGGCCGAGGTGGTCCACGTGATGGAGCAGGAGCTCGGCGTGCCATGGGAGGACGTATTCGAGTCCATCGACCCGGTGCCGATGGCGGCCGGCACGATCGCCCAGGTGCACCGGGCCACGCTCACCGACGGGGAGCGGGTGGTGGTGAAGGTCCAGCGCCCCACGGCCCGGGCCGAGATCGAGCAGGACCTCGGCCTCCTCGAGCTCTTCGCCGAGCGCACCGCCCGGCGTCCCGCGTTCCGCCAGGTCGTGGACATGCCGGCGGTCTTCGAGCACCTCTCCTCATCGCTCCACCGCGAGCTCGACTTCCGGCGGGAGGCGGCGAACATCGAACGGATGCGGGAGGTGCTCTCGCCCTATCCGCGGCTCGACGTCCCCCGCGTCTACCGTGACCTCTCCACGGACCGGCTCCTCGTGATGGAGGAGGTGCAGGGGGTGCCGGTGCGGGCGGCACCGCCGGGGCCGGAACGCCGGGAGGCGGCCCGGCAGCTCCTCGAGAGCTACTACCGGCAGATCCTCACCGACGGGTTCTTCCACGCCGACCCCCACCCCGGGAACCTGAAGTGGTGGAACGACCGGATCTACTTCCTCGACCTCGGGATGGTGGGTGAGGTGGGTCCGGAGATGCGGGAGCACCTGATGCTCCTGCTGATGGCGTTCTGGCAGGAGGACGTCCAGTTCCTCACCGACGTGACGTTCATGCTGGCCGGGGGGGCGGACCGGAGCGACATCGACATCGACCGGTTCCGCGAGGAGCTCGGGCAGCTCATGGCCAAGCACCGGAACCTGGCGCTCCGCGAGATCCAGCTCGGCCCGATCCTCCAGGAGATGACCGAGATCGCCATCCGCCACGACGTCCCCCTCCCCGCCTCCCTCGCGCTCACCGGGAAGGCCCTGGCGCAGATGCAGCTCGCCGCCGCCGAGCTCGACCCCGAGCTCGACCCTTTCGAGGTGGCGGGCTCCTTCCTGATGCGGAGCCTCGTGGGCAGGATCCGGGACCGCGCCGACCCGAAGAAGCTCTTCTACGAGGCCCAGAAGCTGAAGGTCCGCTTCGCCCGTCTGGCCGAGGCGATGGAGCGTCTCGCGGGCACGCGCCCCGGCCCCAAGCTCCAGGTGAACTTCCGGGCCGAGCCGCTCGAGCGGACCGTGCACCAGGCCGGCCGGCGCCTGTCGCTCGGGATCACGGCAGGCGCCGCCCTCCTCGGATCGGCGATGACCGCGAGCGCCGAGGTGGCCAGCTGGGTGCCCGCCGCGCTCGGCGCGTTGGGCGGCGGCCTCACGCTGGCCCTGGTCGTCGACCTCCTCCGCGGCCGGCCCTGAGCGCCCGCCGTGGGCGGGCATCCGAACGCTTCGTACCGCGAGGGCCTCGTACCAGGTGTTCGTGGATACCGGCCGCTCAGAGGGACCGGGGTCCGACGTCGGCGACGTGCTCCGCGGCGCGTCGAAGGATGGGCAGGCCGCCGCTACGGACCGGCGCGCTCCACCCGCTCCTGCACCTCCCGGAGCCGGTCGGCCACCCCCTCGAGGAGCGCCACCGCGACGCTCGGGTTCGCGATCAGGAACGGCTTGAAGTAGGTGGTCTCGATCACCATCGCCGTCACGGGTTCGACCGCGGTCACCGTGGCCGTCCTGCGGACCCTGCCGAGCAGGGAGAGCTCGCCGAAGAAATCGCCCGCCCCCAGCTCGTGGACCGCGCCCCCGGCCTCGACCCGGGCCCGTCCGGAGAGCAGCACGAAGAGCCCCCGGGGTTCGGAGTCCCGTTCCACGATCGCCTCCCCCGCCGGGAACGAGCGCCGCACGCCGATCCTCGAGACGGCCCGCAGGTCGGCGTCGGTCAGGTCCTCGAAGAACCGCACCCGCCGCAGAACCGCGACGTCCGCCGGCAGCTCCTCCATCGCGTCCTCCCCTCATCCGGCCGGCGCGAGTCGCGCCAGGTCCACGTCCTCGTCGCGGAGGCTCGCCGGGTCCGCCCGGCCGCCCGCCGCGATGAGCGCCATCGCCGCCCGCACCTCGTTCCCCCGGTCGAGGGCCGCCACCGCCCGGACCCGGCCCTCGGCGAGGTAGAAGACGACGAATCGCCGCTCCTCCAGGCTCCCCCGCACGACGAGCTCGTCCCACCCGACGTGCCAGCCCGCGTACTCGAGCCGGTGGTCGTACTGCTCGGACCAGAACCAGTGGACGTCGGCGTAGGGCTGGCCCCGCCCGAGCATGGAGAGCGCCGCCGCCCGGCCCTGGGCCCGGGCGTTCTGCCAGTGCTCCACCCGGACCGGACCGAAGAGCGGGTGTCGGTGGCGCGCGACATCGCCCGCGGCGAACACCCCCTCCACGTTGGTCCGGCAGCGCTCGTCGACCAGCACGCCGTCGTCGACGACGATCCCCGAGCCCGCGAGGAAGCCGGTCGCGGGCTCCACGCCGAGGCCCAGGAGCACCAGGTCGCAGCCGAGCGCGAGGCCGCC
>DATLZM010000348.1:0-1430 GCA_035573995.1 Actinomycetota bacterium
CGACGTCGAGGCGGCCCTGGAGCGGATCCCCGGGTGCACGGTGGCCGTGACCGCCCAGGACGAGACCGGGTTCGCCCTGGGGGAGCTGCTCGCGCGGGACCTGGGGGCCAGGGCCATCCGCCTCGCCGACCGCGAGAAGCCCCTGTACCACGCGGCCGCGGTGTTCGCCTCGAACTACCTCGTGGCGACCCAGGCCCTCGCCGAGGAGCTCTTCCGCCGCGCCGGCCTCGCGGAGCCCCTGGAGGCCTTCCTCCCCCTCTCCCGCGCGACGCTCGACAACGTGGCCGCGATGGGGCCGGGCCGGGCCCTGACGGGGCCGGCGGTGCGGGGGGACGCGGGGACGGTGGCGAGGAACCTCGAGGCCCTCGGGGAGCGCGCCCCCGAGGCGATCCCCGCGTACGTGGCCCTGGCCCGGGCCGCGCTGGACCTCGCCGTGCGGGCCGGGCGGCTGGACGACGCGGGGCGGGCCCGGGTCGAGGAGGTGCTCGCGCGGTGGACGTGATCCGGACCGTCGCGGGGATCCGGGAGGCCTGCGACCGCGCCCGGGAGCAGGGCCGGGCGGTGGGCTTCGTCCCGACCATGGGCGCGCTCCACGAGGGGCACGCCTCGCTGATCCGCCGGGCGCGGGAGGAGCGCGACGCGGTCGTGGTCTCGATCTTCGTGAACCCGCTCCAGTTCGCGCCCCACGAGGACTACGCGCGCTACCCCCGGGACGAGGAGGGCGACCTCGCGACCTGCGACCGCCTCGGCGTGGACCTGGTCTTCGCGCCCTCGGTCGAGGAGATGTACCCGGGGGGCGAGCCCGTCGTGACCGTGGATCCCGGCCCGATCGGGGAGCGCCTCGAAGGGGCCTCGCGGCCCGGGCACTTCCGGGGCGTGGCCACGGTCGTGGCCAAGCTGTTCCACGCGGTGGGCCCCTGCGCCGCCTACTTCGGGGAGAAGGACGCCCAGCAGCTCTTCCTGGTCCGGCGGATGGTGCGGGACCTCGCGTTCCCCGTCGAGGTCGTGGGCTGCCCGACGGTGCGGGAGCCCGACGGGGTCGCGCTCTCCTCGCGGAACCGCTACCTCTCCCCCGCCGAGCGCGAGGCGGCGGGGTGCCTGTTCCTCGCCCTCTCGGAGGCCGCGGAGCTCGCCCGGCGGGGGGAACGGGACGCCGCGGTCCTGGTGGCGGCCATGGCCCGGGAGATCTGGGCGACCGAGGGGGTCCGGCTCGACTACGCGGCGGTGGTCGACGAGGCGACGTTCGAGGAGGTGCGCGAGATCCGGGGACCGGCCCGGGCCCTGGTCGCGGCCTGGGTGGCCGCCGGGACGACCGAGGAGATCACGACGCCCGTGATCTCGGTCGAGAACGAGAGGCCCGCCGAGCCCAGGAACCCCGCGAAGAAGAGCGCGAGCTCGTCCGGGGTCCGCTCCGCCACGGTGGCCATCCG
>DATLZM010000349.1:0-3034 GCA_035573995.1 Actinomycetota bacterium
AGCCGGCGGCCGCCGCGCTGGGCCGGCCGCGACGCCGACCGGTGGAGGACGCGGAGCGCTTCGCCGCGGTCTTGCGCGCCGCCTCCGGCTTCGCCACCGTGCCCTTCCGCCGGCCGGGACGGGGCCTGCGGGCGCCCCGCACGATCTCCGCGACGTGCGCCGCGCACAGGTCCTTCACGAGGTTCCGCCTGCCCACCCTGATCGAG
Organism: Actinomycetota bacterium; assembly: GCA_035573995.1. Classification (GTDB taxonomy): domain Bacteria; phylum Actinomycetota; class UBA4738; order UBA4738; family HRBIN12; genus DATLZM01. The sequence continues at coordinate 207 of DATLZM010000349.1, forward strand.
ACGGTCTCGGTGGCGGGCTCGCCGCACACGTCGCAAACCAGGATCGTTCGCTCACCCATCGCGTCCGTGCCTCCTCGGTCGGTCGTGGACAACGATACCCCATATCGGGCCGATTTCCACCTCCCTTCGATCCGACGCGGACGGCTACGGGCGGTACTGGCGGCCCGCGAATCGTTCGAGTTTCTCGAACCTGTGATGCGCTTCGATGGAACGGACCGTCCCCGAGCGCGAGCGCATCACCATCGAATACGTGGTGGCCCCGTCGCGGTGGTACCGCACGCCCGGGAGGAGCGCGCCGTCGGTGATCCCCGTCGCCGCGAAGAAGACGTCCTCGCCCGAGACGAGGTCGTCGGTGGTGAGCACCCGCTGGACGTCGAAGCCCGCCTCGTCGAGCCGCCTCCGTTCCTCGTCGTCCCGGGGGAAGAGACGGCCCTGGATCGCACCGCCCAGGCACTTCAGGGCCGCCGCCGCCACCACGCCCTCGGGCGTGCCGCCGATGCCCATCAGGAGGTCGACGCCGGAGCCCGCCGTGGCGGCGGCGATCGCCGGGGCCACGTCGCCGTCGGGGACGAGGAACACGCGGGCGCCCACCTCCCGGACCCGACGGATCAGCTCCCGGTGGCGGTCGCGGTCCAGCACGACCACGGTGATCTCCTGGGGCCGCACCCCCTTCGCCTCGGCGACCAGCCGGACGTTCTCCTCCGGCGGGGCCGAGACGTCGATCGCGTCGGCCGCCTCCGGGCCCACCGCCACCTTCTCCATGTAGACCGCGGCGCCGGGGAAGAACATCGTCCCGCGTTCCGCGAGCGCCATCACCGAGAGCGCGTTCGGCTGCCCGAGCGCCGTGAGCCGGGTCCCGTCGATGGGGTCCACCGCGACGTCCACGGCCGGCCCGTGGCCGCTCCCCACCCGCTCGCCGTTGTAGAGCATCGGGGCGTGGTCCTTCTCCCCCTCCCCGATCACGACCACGCCGTCCATCGCGACCGTGTCGACCATGAGCCGCATCGCGTCCACCGCGGCTCGGTCGGCCGCCTCCCCGTCGCCACGGCCGATCCACCGGCCGGCGGCGAGCGCGGCCGCCTCGGTCACGCGGACGAGCTCGAGCGCGAGGTTCCGGTCCGGCTGCCGATCGTCCACCGCCCCCCCAGGGTCCCCGGGCCCGCCCATCCTACGCCCCTCCCGGGTCCCGTCGTCCGGCCGGGGTCGGGAGCAGTCCCCGCGCCCGGTACCACTCGAGGGCCCGGCGGAGGGTCTCCTCGACCGGCGTGTACCGCAGGCCCAGCTCGCGCTCGGCCCGGGAGCCGTCGTACGCGTGGCCGTGGAGGAGTGTGCGGATCATCTCCCGGCAGATCGGCGCCCGCCGCCCCAGGATGACGCCCCCGAGCTCCACGATCCCCGCGAGCGCCACGGCCGCCCCGGGGGGGAGGAACCGGGCGCGGGGGCGGAACCCCGCGACGCGGGCGAACAGGTCGAGGGCCTCCCGGACCGTGAGCGTGGCCCCCGCCAGGAGGTAGCGCTCCCCGGGCGCGCCGCGACGCTCGGCGAGCAGGTGCCCCGCCACGCAGTCCTCGACGTCCACGACGCTGAACCGGGCGTCGACGAGGAACGGGAGCCGACCGCGGGCCGCGGCGAGGAGCAGGCGGGCGGTCCCGGTGACCCGGCCCGGCCCCTGCACGGAGGCCGGGTTCACGCACACCACGTCCAGGCCCAGGGCCCGCCCCAGCTCGAGCGCCCGCACCTCGCCCAGGTGCTTGGAGCGCTCGTACGCGGAGAGGTACGTGCCCCGGTGGGGCGTGTCCTCGCGGCCCACGGTCCCCGCGGGCTCGCCGATCGTCGAGGCGGAGGAGGTGTGGACGACCCGTCGGACCCCCGCCGCGGCCGCCGCCCGGACGACGTTCGCGGTCCCCTCGACGTTCGTCCGGAGCATCGGCGCCGGGTCGGGGAGGCACATCGCGTTCGTCCCGGCCGCGTGGAACACGACGTCGCAGCCCCGCATCGCGTCGAGGAGCGAGGTGGGGTCGAGCACGTCGCCGAGGACCGGGCGCGCGCCGGCCCGCTCCACGGCCCGGGCGGCGCGCTCCGACCGCGCCAGGGCCCGGACCGGCCGCCCCTCCTCGACCAGGCGGGTCAGGAGCGCGCCCCCGACGAACCCCGAGCCCCCGGTGACCAGGACGTCGCCGCTCACGCGCGCGAGCGGGGCCCGTCCGAGGAGAAGACGCGCCCGAACCGGGCCAGGTAGTCCGCCGCGGACATCACGGTGATCGCCGCCGCGGCGATCATCGCGTACTCGTCGGGGTAGAGCGGGCCCAGGCGTCGGGGGGCGCGGAGCAGGGCGAGGAGCACCGCGACGAACTGGACGTTGGCCTTGAGCTTGCCCCAGATCGACGGCCGGATGACGGTCCCGTCCGCCGCCACCGCTCCCCGCAGGCCGAGGATCACGATCTCGCGGCCGACGATCAGGGTCGCGACCCAGGGCGAGGCCCGGCCCACGGCCACGAGCGCGATCAGCGCGCCCGAGACGAGGAGCTTGTCGGCGGTGGTGTCGAGGAAGCTCCCCAGGGTCGTCGTGGCGGCCCACCGACGGGCGAGGAAGCCGTCGAGGAAGTCCGTGGTCGCGGCGACCGCGAACAGCACCGCCGCGAGCCCGTACGCGTGGGGGACATCCCCGGCCGCGAGGACCAGGCCCATCACGACGGGGATCAGCGCCACCCGGAGGTAGGTGATGCGGTTCAGCAGGGCGGCGGCCCGGCGCTCACGCGTGCGCTCCACACCGGTCGGGATACTAGCGGTCGCGCCGCGAGGGCGCGGAGGGGCGCGCCGGCCCGCCG
>DATLZM010000350.1:0-1119 GCA_035573995.1 Actinomycetota bacterium
CGTGGCGAAGGTAGGAGAGGAGGACGGCGCCGCCGAAGATCGTGGCGTTGATCGCGGCGAAGGAGGCCGCGTCGAGCCACCGGCCCAGGCCGTGCGCGCCCGCCACCTCCTCCAGGTAGACGCCCCGGATCGCGGCCACGGCGAGGATCGCCGCGAGCGGGAGCCCCGCCGCGCACCAGAGCAGGAACCGGTCCCGGGACGTCGGTCGCTCGCGCGCGAGGAGCCCGCCCGCGGCGTGCGCCAGCCCCACCAGCACCACGGCGAGCCCGAGGGTCATGACCGCCGTGAGGAGGTCGGGCTCGCCGAACAGGCGGAACGCCACGGCGTTGAGCGGGAACTCCCCGGCGATGATGGCGAGGATGGCCAGGCGGTAGAGCCAGGGGTGGATGCCCGCGCGGTCCCCCTCCGGGAGCGGCGGGAGCCGGTCCGCCGTCCCCGGATCCTCCCCCGTTGGCATCGCGGAGCCATCGGCCGCCGGCGTGGAGCCATCCGCTCCCGGCGCGACGGAGGACGCCGTCCGCTCCGGGGAGGAGACCGTCGGCTCCGCGGCGGAGGGAGCCGATCCCTCCTCGACCGACGCCACGGGGCGGGCGGCGGCGGGGGCCGGGTCGGCCAGGGAGGCGCTGGCCGGGACGGGCGCCAGGGACCGGACCTCCACCTGGTGCCGTTCCGCGCGGAGCCGCTCGAGCTCCTTCCGGTCCGTTGCGTCGCCCGCCCGGGCCTCCTCCTCCGCCCGGTCGAGCCGCTCCCGGAGCTCCTCCTCGGCGGCCCTGGCCCGTGCGATGTCCATCTCGAGGACGTCGCACCGCGCCCGGAGCTCCGCGTCCTCCTCGGCCCAGGCCCTCGCGACGCGCCAGAGCGCATCCTCCCCGCGGGCGATGATGCCCCGGAGCGCGAAGGGCAGGTGCGGGTCGTCCTCGGCGGGGATCCCTCGCCGGCCGTCCGCCCGCCCCGCGCGGGCCGCTCCCCACCGCTGCCACCCTTCGACGATCGCCTCCCACATCTCGAACCGCCTCCCCGCAGATCCTTCCGAACGCAGTGTGAGCGACATCACGGACACGGATGACAGGGATGTGATCCGTCGGTCCTCCGAGGGGAACGGGCGCGTTCGCGGAACCG
>DATLZM010000351.1:0-1557 GCA_035573995.1 Actinomycetota bacterium
CCGCGGGCGCCGCGCTGGGCGAGCGGATCCGCCGGGCCGGGCGCCCGGCCGGCGTCGCCGCCTTCCGGCGCGCCCTGGCCGAGCAGGGGTTCGAGCCGGCCGACGACGCCGGCGCCCTCCGCCTGCGGAACTGCCCCTTCGAGGCCCTGGCCAAGGTGGACCCGGACCTCGTCTGCCGCGCGAACCTGTGGTTCATGGAGGGCCTCCTCGAGGCCGCCGGGCTGGACGAGCTGGTCGCGCAGCTCGACCCCGCCCCCGAGGGCTGCTGCGTCGTGTTCCGGGGCCGGGCCTGAGGGTCCCGCCGGTATCCTTCGCCCGTGGCCCTCCTCCTGCTGATCCGCCACGGGGTCACGGCGACCACGGGGGTGCGGTTCCCGGAGCCCGCGACCCCCCTGTCGGCGGAGGGGCTCGCCCAGGCCGAACGCCTGGTCGGCCGGCTCGAGGCGGTGGGGATCGACGCGATCTACTCGAGCCCCCTGCTGCGCTGCCGGCAGACGGCCGAGCCGCTGGCCCGGGCCCGCGGGCTCCCGGTCCGGGTCCGCGAGGACCTGGCCGACGTCCGGGTCGGCCGCTGGGCCGGCCGTCGGCTGGCGCAGGTGAAGCGGACGCGGCTATGGCGCCTGGCGACCACCGCCCCGCTCGCCACCCCCTTCCCCGGCGGGGAGAGCCTCCTCGACACCCACCGCCGCGCCGTGGGCGAGGTGCACGCGATCGCGGCGGCGCATCCCCGCGCCACGGTCGCCGTGGTGACCCACGCCGACGTGATCCGCCTCGCCCTCGCGCACCTCCTCGGCGCGCCCGTCGAGGCGTTCTCCCGGCTCGCCATCGACCCGGCCTCGGTCTCGGTCGTGCGGCTCGACGAGGGCCAGCCCCGCGTCCTCCGGGTGAACGACACCGGGAGCCTCGACGGGCTCGGCCCGGGGCGGCGGCGGGGCGACGTGCGAGGATAGACCGCGTGGAGCTCGGACCGGTCGACCGGATCACCACGGATGCGATCGGCGAGCCGGGCCGGCGCACGTTCTTCATCCAGGCGCGCCGGGGGGCGGACCTCGTGACCGTGATCGTCGAGAAGCAGCAGGTCCAGCTCCTCGCCCGGTCGATCCTCGAGATCCTCGCGGGGATCGACCGCGAGACCGAGGAGGGGCCGGCCGAGGAGGAGATGGGCTTGGAGGAGCCCGTCGAGCCCCGATGGCGGGTGGGCCGCCTCACGATCGGCTACGACGAGGGACGCGACCTCTTCCAGCTCGAGCTCGAGGAGCTCGTGGACGAGGGGGACCTCGAGGAGGGGCTCGCCGAGGAACCGGAGCGGATCGTGCTGTGGGCGACGCGCGCGCAGATGCTCGCGCTCTCCCGGCGCTCGGCGGCGGTGGCGGCGCGAGGGCGGCCGACCTGCCGCTTCTGCGGGAACCCGATCGACCCGGAGGGGCACGCGTGCCCGGCGATGAACGGCCACCGGAGCACGGGGTGAACGGCGCCGCCCCGCGACCGGCCGCCGAGGGCCGCCGGCGGGGGGCGGGGAGGCACGCCGCCTCCTCGGCCGGGGGCGCCTCGCGGGAG
>DATLZM010000352.1:0-9493 GCA_035573995.1 Actinomycetota bacterium
GCGGGCCCGCCCCCGCCTGCTCGGGGCGCTCCTCGACCGGCTCGCTGGGGCGCTCCGCGAGCGCGACCGGGTGATCCTCGACCGCCTGCCCCGGATGGCGGACTTCGCACAGCTCGCGGTCGCCGCGGAGCGCGGGGCCGGCGAGGAGCCCCGGTTCCTCGCGGCCTACGCCGGCGCGCGAGCCGAGGCCGACGAGGCCGCCGTCGAGGGGAGCCCGGTCGGGCCGGCCCTCCTCGGCTGGCTCGCCGGCCGCGACCTCCCCTGGGAGGGCACGGCCGCCGAGCTCCTCGCCGTCCTCGAGGGGCGGGTCGAGGAGCGGGAGCGGCCCCGGGGGTGGCCGAGGACCCCGCGGGGCCTGCGCGCGGAGCTCGACCGGATCGCGCCCTCCCTGCGCCGGCTCGGGTTCGCCCTGAGCTCGGAGCGGCGGGGCCACGGCGGACCGCGGCTCCTTCGGATACGACCCGAGGAAGCGGGGGCACAACCGTCACCACCGTCACCACCGTCCGCGAACGGCTCCCTACCTGCGGCTTCGCTGGTGACGGTCGGTCGGGACGACCGTCACCAACCGTCACCAACCGTCACCCGACCGTCACCGATCGAGAACCCCCCTGACCTGCAGGAACGCCCGACGGGTGACGGTGGTGACGCTGGTGACGGTCCTGCCGCCCCATCCTCGGGGGACGGCCTGCCGCCCCAGGCCTGGGCCGTCCTCGAGGCCCTCCGGCAGGCCGGGGAGCCCCTGGCCGTGCCGGAGATCGCGCGCCGGGTCGGCATCGCGTGGCCGAGCGTCCGCGCCCTCCTCGAGGGCCCGCTCGCCGGCCGCGTGCGCTCGCGGTGGACGGGCGGGGTCGAGCGGTTCCGGGTCGTCGAGGAGGAGGTGAGACCGTGAGGCGGCGGAGCGCGCTCGCCGCCGAGCTCCTCCGCGAGCTGCTGGCCAACGGCCCGCTCCCGGCGGTCGAGGCCCGCCGGGAGCTCGAGGTCGCCCTCGGCCCGGTCTCGGCCCAGCTCCTCGGGCGGGCCCGCCGGCTCGCCCGGGTGGAGGCCGTGAAGCGAGGCGGGCGCTGGTACTGGCAGCTCGAGGGCGAGGACCCCGAATCCCCGCTCCTCTGCTCGTGGTGCGGCCGGCGCTTCCGGCTCGTCGTGACGTGCGCGGAGCACTGGTGGCCGCTCCGTCAGGTCTGCAACGCCTGCTTCGAGGCCCTGGATGCCCTCGACCTCGAGGCGGAGCGCGGCGGGATCCTGAAGTGGACCGGGCCATGGGCGAAGCGGATCGGCAGGTCCCACCCGCGTTGACGCGCGGCTCGTCCCCGGCCGCCGCCTCGCCTGGCGGGGCTTCATCGAGCGGTCTCGTGAGCGGACCGGCGGAGCTGTGCCCCGCGTGCGGCGCCGCCCCCCAGACCGACGAGCGGAGCGGGTTCTGCGGGGCCTGTCTCGCGGAGCGGCGGACCGAGGCCTACAACCTCAAGCGCCGCGCCGAGGCGCTCGAGCGGCGGGAGCGGTGGCGAGAGCGGGCGCTCGAGGCGCGCCGCGCGTGGGACGCCGAGCGCCAGGCCTGGCACCGGCTCCGGGAGCGCCTCCGCCCCCGCAGGCCCGCGCCGCGGGGGGTCGACCCGTGGCGGTTGGCCTTCTCGGCGCTCGAGGCCGTCGAGAAGCTCCGTCCCGTCGCGGCGCGGTCCGACGCTCACGAGGCCCTCGAGGCTATCGAGGAGGCCATCCGCTGGCTCGCGTGGCCGCTCGGGGAGCCGGACCTCGCGGACCGCCTCCAGGCCGGCGAGGCCGACCCGGCGGAGCACGGCGAGGCGCTCGATCGCTGGGCCTCGGAGGCCGAGGACGAGCTCGGCGGGCCGTGACCGGCGGCTGTACCGGGAGCGGGGCTACACCCGGTTCGAGGACTACTGCCGCGAGCGGTGGGGGTTCAAGAAGTCCAGGGCCTACCAGTACCTCGAGGCGGCCGAGACCGTGTCCACAATTGTGGACACCGGCCTTCCCCCGCCGGCCAACGAGGCCCAGGCCCGCGAGCTCGCGCCGCTCAAGGACGACCCGGACACCCTCCGCACCGTCTGGGAGCGCTGCCGCGGCGATCGCCGCGCCCATCACCTTTGCCGACCGCGGAACGCGGCTCTACGGGCCGGAGAACGCGTTTTCGCAGGCCATAGGCCCCCTGGCCCACCCCCTCCTCGACCCCCTTCGCACGACCGGCGGGCTCAGCGCCTCGGACCGCGGCTGCGTGCCCGGGTGGACCGGGTAGCGTGCGTGCGCGGCGGGCGCGTGACGGGGATGCCACCGTCGGGCCATGGCGACCACGACCTTGACCCGCGGCGAGCGCTTCCGCAGGCGCTACCTACGAGACATCCGGGCCCGGGGCCTCGAGCTCTCCCCGCTCGAGGAGGAGCTCCTCGCGGAGATCACGCGGGCCCTCGACGAGCTCGACAGCCTCTCGGACCCCGCCGAACGCCGCCGGGCCCGGGACACCCTCCGGCGCCTCGCGGCCGCCCTCGGGGCCGGCCCGGGCGAGACGCGCGAGGAGGTCTCGAGGAAGGCCAGGGCCGCCGCGTACAGCCGGTGGCGCCGCGTCCGGTCGGCGGAGGGGGGCTGATGCCGCGACGTGCCGCCGTCCCGACCGCCGGTTCCGCGCTCTACCGGCGCGTAGCCGAACTCGAGCGGGGCGCCCGCGAACTCATGGCGAGGTACTACGAGACCGCCCTCGCTGCGGCGCTGGACCCCCACGGGGACCCGCCGCCGCCCGGGGCCGTCCTCGCCCGGCCCGAGGACCTCGAGGAGGCCGCGGCCCGGTCCCGCGCGGAGCTCGAGGCCTTCGAGGAGGCGGTGCGCGCGGGGCGACCCGTAGTGGTGGCCGGGCGCACGATAACGGCCACCCTCGCCGAGCTCGGCTTCGAGCCCTACGAGCGGTTCGGGGAGCCGGAGCGCCGACCCGGCCGATGGCGCGTTCACCCGGACGGGCGCTACGAGCCCGTCCCCGAGGCAGCGGAGGTTGCACGATGACCGAGGAGGAGTTCGGGCGGGAGATCGCGGAAAGCGTCGAGCGTGCCCGCCGGCGCGCGAACCCCGTCTACGACGCCGAGAAGACCGCCGAGGAGCTCGGCCGGTGGCGCGAGGAGCACCGGGCGGAGCTCGAGGCCGCCCGCTACGAGCGGCTCTCGTCGAAGCAGCAGCGGGAGCTGGCCGAGCGCCGGGCCGTCCTCGAGCGGGCCCGGGAGATCGAGGCCGAGCTCGGGGTCCTGTTCGGGCCGTTCGGCCTCCGGCTGGGCTCGCCCGTTCCCGAGCGGACCGTGGAGGAGCTCAAGCGGCACCTGCGGGCCCGGCTCGAGGTGCCGGCGACCGACCTCGAGGTCGTCCTCGACGGGGTGGTGGCGCGGATCGAGGCCGGCGACGGCCGGGGCGCCCGGCGGCTCGTCGCGGACGCCTGCGAGCGGTGGGCCGCCGCCGGCGGCGGGGCGCGCCCGGAGGCCTCGGAGGAGGAGCTCGACCCCCGCAAGCTCGCGGAGGCGATCCCGCGCCGATGAGCCGTCCGCCCGAGCACTGGCACAGCGGGGCCGCACCCTGCTACATCTGCGGCGGTGCGTCCGACCGCCTCCGCGGGCCGTCCGGGGATGGCGAGGCCGCCCTCGCGTTCGAGGCGATCCTCGCGGCACGATGGCCGGAGCTGTCCGCCGAGGAGCGGCACGAGAGGTTCGCCGAGGGCGTTTGGAACCCCTCGCGGAAGCGCCTCGTGCCGCACTACGCCGCGGTCGTGATCCCGGGCCTCGAGGAACGGCCCACGGAGGACCTCGCGGGCCTCGCCCGCGCTGGCGAGGTCCGGCCCGCGCGGCCCGAGCCCGGCGCGCTCCCCGAGGCGGCCCGGCGGGCCCTGTCTGGAGGAGGTGAGACCGGATGACCAAGCTGACCTACGAGGGGCCGCACGACGTGCTCGTGATCTCCTGGCACGAGCGCCACGGGCGGCAGGCCCTCGAGCTCGACCGGGGCGTCCCCGTGGAGCTCCCGCCCGAGCTCGAGGACTTCGCGACGATCGTGCCGGCCGAGGTCCGCGTCGAGAGTGCCTAGCCTTGGACCCCAGCGGTCCCGCGCCGCGTGGCGCGAGCTCCGCGCCGCCGGCGTCCCGACGTTCGCGCGCTGGGCGCACGAGGACGCGCGGACCCCGCCGCCCGAGCCCGTGATCCCCGGCGACGTCCCACCCTCGAGGTGGTCGGAGGTCCTCGCCGTGCTCGCCCGGCACGCGGCGGCGTGTCGCCGCGTGGAGGTGCGTCTGCTAGGCGATCTCCTGCGGCTCCGGCGCCTCGGCTCGGTCCGCGCGTAGCGGGACCGGGCGGCGGGCGCTGGAGGTTCAGTAGGCAAAGGGCGCACCAGTACCTGCATGCGGCCGAGGTCGTGTCTGCCATGGCAGACACGAATCTTCCCCCGCCCGCCACCGAACGTCAGGCCCGCGAGCTCGCGCCGCCGATGACCTCTTGCTCGCCGCGGATCCGGTCCGGGAGGATGGGGAGGCGCGGCGCGGAAGTGGCCGGACAGGTGGATGACACGCCTGTAGGCCGTTTCCCCAAGATTTCCCCATGCCGCCCGAGAACCGGCGTCGTAGGCCGTCGTGAGCGCCGCTAGGTCGACGGCGTTTCCGCAGGTAGACGGCACTCCGCGGCGGTAGGTGACACCAGCCGCGAGATGCGGGTCAAGGTTGAGGGCCTAGTGGGCGCATAGCCCGTGGGGGTTCAAATCCCCCCTCCGACACCGGTCCTGAGCTGCGGAGATGGGGGAGAGCCGCGGGAGGCACCTGCCCTCCGGGGCTCTCGCTCCCCCCAGGATCCCCCCCCATGCGGCTCGGTTGTCTTCACCTTCGTCCCCTCGGCTGGGCCTGGCCTCGCGGGCTTCGACCGTGGCCATGAACTGCGCACCTGCCCGGCGTAGGCTCCGATCGTCGCGCCTGGAGAGCGACCCTGCACCTCCGAGAGCCACCGCGTTGCCCGCATCGATCGCCCGCAGGATGGGGGCCGGGGCCCACGCGAGCGAACGCCACGCCGGCCGTGGGCCATGCCTCATCAGGTGGCACCGAGCAGCCGCCGATAGACCTCCTGGATGGCGGGACCGGGAGCGGTGCCGAGTTCCTCCCGTAGCAGCCGGAGGAGCCGTTCGTGCACCCGAAGCGCCTCGGCGACGTCGCCCCTGGCCTCGAGGGCTTCCATCAGCAACCGGTATCCGCTCTCCCGGAATGGAGCGTGCGCGATGAGGCGACGGGCCGCACGCTCGGCTCCCGGGAGCTCGGTTCCCCCCAGCCGCAGGCACGATGTGGCGTAGCACTCGAGGGCTCGGTCGAGGACCTCCTCCAGGTGCCGGCGCCAGTCATCGATCCAAGGAGCCTCGCAGTCCGGGAGCAGGCGGCGGGCGGACACGAAGGACGCGAGGAGCGCAGGCCCCCACGCCCGAGCCCATTCGCCCAGCGCCACCGCCGACTCGGCGCGGTGGACCGCGTCGAGCGCAGCATGCACATCGACGCGGACGGTCGGGGGGAGCAGAAGGGTCAGCTCCCTTCGGGCGGGAAGCCAGCCCGAAGGGAGCACACCCCTGAGCTTGGAGACGAGCACCCGCAGCGCCGCGGGCGCGGTCGAGGGAACGACCTGGGGCCATAGCGCCTCCGTGACCTCGTCCCGGTCCACGGCGCGCCCCGCGTGCAGCGCGAGGTACGCGACCAGCAGGCGCCCCTGCCGACCCGGAAGATCCTGGTCCCGCCGGCGCCCCTCGATCTCGAGCACGAACCGGCCGCAGAGCTGCAGGCGGGATGTCCCGCTGTCGTCCACCGCCAACCTTTTCCCAACGTCTCGAGCATGATAGCGACAACCCGTGCCGCGGATCATCGTCGAGAAGGGAGCGGGCATGCAGCGGATGATCAGGTGCGAGTGCGGCTACGTGGCCCGGGGAGCGACCGACGAGGTGGTCGTGAGCCAGATCGAGGCCCACCTCCGGTCCGACCACCCCGAGCTCGCCAAGACGGTCTCCCGCGAGGACATCCTCGGCTGGATCGAAGTCGTCGCGTAGCCTCGGAGAGCTGTCCTCTCGCCACGACCTCCGCTGCCCCGCCGGACAGGAAGGAGGTCGAGCGTGGCAACGACGAAGGAGGAGGTGCGGGGCACCCAGGCTGCGTACCGGCTCGAGGGAACGCTGCTCGAGGTCTGCTCGTGCGACGCGGTCTGCCCCTGCTGGATCGGGGAGGACCCCGACGGTGGCGAGTGCTACGGGATCGTGGCCTACCACGTCTCGAAGGGGTCCATCGAGGGCGTGGACGTCTCGGGGCTCAACCTCGTGAACATCAACCACATCCCCGGGAACATCCTCACCCCCGGCTCGTGGCGGGTGGTGATGGTCCTGGACGCAGCAGGCAGCCAGGCGCAGCGTGACGCGCTGGTCCGGGCCTTCTCCGGGGAGCTGGGCGGACCCCTGGCGGACCTGGCTGGCCTGGTCGGCGAGGTGCGCGGGATCGAGACCCTCCCGATCACCCACGAGACCTCAGGCGGGCGGGGGATCCTTCGCATCGAGGGGGTCCTCGAGGCGGAGATGGCGCAGTACTCGGGTCCGGACGGGTCGACGACCGTCCTCCAGAACAGCATCTTCAGCACCGTCCCGGGCTCGCCCGCCTACGTCGCCAAGGCCTCGAGGAACCGGCTGTCCTTCCCCAAGTACGGGATGGAGTGGGAGTACGAGGGCCGCAACGCGATCCAGTCCGACTGGGCCATGGAACACGTCGCGTGAGCATGTCAGCGGCCCCTCCCGGGCGCCGGGGTGGCAGGCTCGGCGTCCCGCCCGCCCTGGTGGCGACCATCACGGTGGCCTGGGCGCTCGCCATCGCCGCCCAGGCCACCGGCCGGAGCGCGCTCCTCGGTCACGGGGCCCTCATCGAAGGGCGGGGGGCGTTGCGGCCTCCGCCCCCGGTGTGGGTGGCGCTACCGCTGTTCCTGGCGGCCTGGCAAGCGATGGTGTTGGCCATGATGCTGCCATCGAGCCTGCCCCTGGTGCGGTTGTTCCGCGCGGCCTCGATGAAGGCGCCCAGAGCCCGGGCCACCATGGCGGCGTTCTTGGGCGGATACGTGATGGTGTGGACCCCGTTCGGCGCGCTGGCGTTCCTGATGGACATCGGGATCCATCGTCTGGTCGACGGCACCCCGTGGCTGGTCTCGCACCCCTACGTCATCGGGGGGGCGACGCTCCTGCTGGCAGGGGCGTTCCAGTTCTCCGCGCTCAAGGACCGCTGCCTGCGGGAGTGTCGGCGCCCCGAGGGATTCCTCCTGGGGCGGTACACACGAGGGCTCCGGGCGGCGATCCGTCTCGGGCGGGAGCACGGCCTGTATTGCCTCGGCTGCTGCTGGGCCTTGATGCTGCTGATGTTCGCGGCCGGCGTCGCCAACCTCGTGTGGATGGGAGCGTTGACCCTCGTGATGGTGACCGAGAAGACCCTTCGCACCGGGGATCGCGTCGTCGGGGCAATCGGGGTCGCCCTCATCATCCTGGGCGCGCTGGTGCTCGCCCACCTGCCGGGAACGTCGGCGTTGTTCCAAGCCCCATGAGTGGCGACCCTATCGGGCCTCTGTCCGATCACCGAGTCTCGCCGTGAGATCTGGTGGGTCGTGGGCCAGCGCCTGGAGAGGGTCATGCCGCAGGCGGCCCCGGGGTCAGGAGCCACGTCCTGGGCTGCCAAGGAGCGGTCCGATACGGGGGCGCGGGACGCGCCGCCCCCAGTTCCGGACCTGCCCGAAAGGTCGAGCGCTCACCGTCGTCCACGGCCCGGCCCCTCCTCCAGGGCTCCGCGGGGGACCCTCGACGACGCCGTCGCCTCGCCGAGCGGTCTGGGCGCTTGCTCGATGCGCCGGCGCAGGGCGGGGTTGTCCACCTCGGCGACCAGCGCCAGGGCGACCTCGAGCCCGCTGGGATCCCCGAGATCGTGGCGGTACCGGTACGCGCGGGCCAGGAACTCCCGGATCATGGTGCGGCCCGCGACCAGCTCCAGGTCCCCGACCCACGACCGAGCCTCCTCCAGGCCGTGGCGGACCGCGAAGGCGCAGGCGAGGTCGAGGACGAACGCGTGCCCCCACAGCCACGCGTCGGGCTCCCGGACGCTGCGGTGCCGAGCGTCCTCGAAGCGGTCCCGGGCGGCGCGGACGTCGCCCGCCGCCTCATCGAGCAGGGCGAGCCCCGCCGCCGCCATCCCCTCCCAGCAACAGTCCCGGATCTGGCAGGCGAGGGCGAAGGCGTGCTCGAGGCGCTCCCGCGCCCCGGCCGCGTCGCCGGCGGAGAGCTCGAGGATCCCGAGCAGCGCCTCGGGGTACGGCAGGTACGCGTTCCAGGCGAGGGCCCGGGCCTCCGCCAGCGTGCGCTCCAGGACCTCCGTGGCCGCCCGGCGGTCCTCGAGCATGACGTGGATCAGGCCGATCTCCCCCAGGGCCAGGACGAGGGTGCGCCGATCGCCCACCTCCTCCGCCCGCTGCGCCGCCTGCCCGAGGAGCGCCAGCCCCTCTCGGTAGCGCCCGAGCTGGTAGGCGCAGGCGCCGGCGAGGCCGGTGAGGAAGACGTCCTCGCCGCCGGTCCGCCGAGCCGCCTCGATCTGGGCCAGCGCCCGGGCGTAGCGGCCCCGCAGGATGTCGATCCAGGCCAGCTCCCGGCGCGCCGCGGCGGCGAGCTGCGGGCGGCCGGCCCGGAGGGCGATGGCCACGGCCTCGTGGAGGGCGGCGGCGGCCTCCTCGTCGCGTCCCCGGGCCGCGTGCGCGAGCGCGGCCCCTAAGGAGAGCAGCGCCCGCGCCTTCAGCTCCAGGTCGCCGCAGGCGTGCGCCTCGGCCGCGGCCCGTCGCAGGCACTCGAGCCCCGCGTCCACGGCGCCTGCCCCGATCGCGGCCTCGCCCGCGTCGAGCTGAGCCCGGGCCGCGGCCCGTCCCGTGACGGCGGTGCTGGTGGCGCTGACGGCGGTGGCCTGGGCGGCGGCGTGCACGGCCGGGCCGGGCTCGACACCGAGCTCGCGGCGGAACAGCTCCACGCAGGCCGCGAGCTGGCGGGTCGCCCCGACCGTGTCTCCCGAGGCGGCGTAGGCGCGGATCAGGAGCTCGTGGAAGCTCTCCTCGAACGGGTTCATCGCCACCAGGCGCGACGCGAGGTCGATGGCCTGGTGGCTCTGCCCGCCGGCCAGCTTGACCAGGGCCGCCTCGTGCAGGACCGCCTCGGCCCGGGCCTGGAGATGCCGCCGCTCGGCGAGGAGCCACGCCTCGAAGGCGGGGCTCGTGCCGAAGCTCATGCCCTCGAGGAGCTCCCGTCCCAGGCCGGGCATCTCGAGGGCCTGGAGCCACGTGCCGGCCCCGACGGCCCGCACGTCGACGAACGTCCCGGCCGGCAGCGCGAGCTCGATCGGCGAGCCCTGCAACCCGTCGGGGAGGCCCAGCAGACGTCGGAGCTCGGCGAGGTTCCACCGGAGCGCCCCCAAGGGGTCGTCGGCCTCCCCGAACAGGAG
>DATLZM010000353.1:0-1129 GCA_035573995.1 Actinomycetota bacterium
GCGGTCGCGTTCACCACCGCCGCTATCTCGTAGCCGTCGTGGGACCACGGGAACCCGGGCTCGACGCAGCCCGACTGGAGCAGGCCCCCGACGTGCGGCTCCCACTCCGCGGGGCGCACGATCCAGGATGCGTCAGGCACGGCTCGCCCCCTCCCAGGCCCTCCGCGCGAGCTCCCGCTCGGCGACCGAGAACGTCCGGCGGACCTCCCACGGGGGCTCGCCGCCGAAGACCGCGTACTCCCGGAGCAGCTCGTGGACGTTGCGGTGCCCGGTGGGGCAGATGCTCACCTCGTTCGCCAGCTCGTCGGCCCCTCCCCATGCGAGCGGGACGACGTGGTGGAGGTCCGTATCCGAGACGTGCGGGGAGTGGTAGGCGTGGATCTCGCAGGGCCGGGCGTGGCTCACGCGCTCACCCACCTCCCCTCCCGGATCCAGCCGTGGACGCCGCAGACCGTGCAGACGATCGAGGGCGAGAGGGTGAGCGGCCCGTCCCGCTCGATCGACCAGGCCGGCCCGCGGCGGGGGTCGAGGTTCACCGCCCCCTCGCACGGCTCGGCGCTCGGCCGCTCGTGGCGGAGGAGGAGCGACGCCGGCGCGCCGCGCGAGAACAGGATCGCGACCGATACGCCCGACCCGAGGTCGGCGTAGGGGAGCCAGTCCGCGTCGCGCTCGATCTGGGCGCCCGGGAACCAGCGGGCGTAGAGGGGGTGCTCGCTCACGAGAGCCTCCGGATCGCCCGCACGAGGACGCGGGGGATGGCCGTGACCGCCCGGTAGCGGACGCCGGTCGTGGGGTGCTCGACCCTCTCGGCCGCGACGAACACGAGGGCCGGGGTGCGGCGGACGAGGAAGCCCACCGTCACGACCGGGCAGCGGTCGCCCCAGCGCTCGGGGAACTCGCCCGGGTCGTCGTCGGACCAGGCGTCGGTCCACCGGACCTCGACGAGCGGCGGCGGCTTCACCCCCGGCCCGCCTTTACCGGTCCTCCCCGGGGTGCTCCTTGCGGTGCTGCTTGTCCGCCTCGAGGATCCGCCGCCGGGTCTCGGCCTCGCCCTCCTCGGTGAAAGCGGGGTCGTAGATGAACCGGAACATCTGCCGCTCGAGGAAGTGGTAGACCCGCGTGATCGGGA
>DATLZM010000354.1:0-3940 GCA_035573995.1 Actinomycetota bacterium
CCGCCAGCTCCACAGTACGGATGTCGGCGATCAGGGCCTCGGCGGCGGCACGCAGGGAACCCTCGAGGTGCCCGGAGCATCTCGAGCGCGGTCCGCTCTCCGGTCTCGCCGGGGACGTCGACCCGGACGAGGCGGAGCCACTCCCCGGGGAAGGCCGGGGGGCGCGCGCCGAGCTGGACGAGCCGCTGGGCGAGCTCGTCCGCGGCTCCCCGCGCGTGGTCGGCGATCTCGTCGAACAGGGCGTGGAGCTCTCCGAAGGTGGGGCCGGCCACGGTCCAGTGCCAGGCCTTGGCCTCCGCGGCTAGGGCCAGCGAATCGGCCGCCGCCCGCTCGAGGGCCGAGGGAACGCTCCGTCCCTCCTCGGGCTCGGAGAGGCTCCGCGCCTCCTCCCGCGTCGTCGTGCTCACCGTTGGGTCCTCCTTCCTTCCGTCCATCCTCATCCACCGATGCTGGATGGCCCCCGAAGGGTGCGCCGGTCCCCGAGGGAGGACCTCCGGTCCGGCGGGGATCAGCACCCGGCGGCCCGGGCTCCCTTGAACACGCGGAACAGCAGCCACAGGGATGGGAGCAGGACCAGGGCGCCGATCCCGTAGCCCACCGTGACCAGGCGCAGTGCCCGTGCCGGGGCCGCCGCCTGCCCCACCGTGACGTCGGGGACGATGAGGTAGGGCCACTGGGCCGCGCCCCAGCCCCAGAGCACCGCCCCGACCGCGACCGCCGCGGCCAGGCGGGCGATCCGGTACCGGCGGCGCGCCGTGGCCCAGACCGACGCGAGTCCCCCGGCGGACGAGAGCGCGACGAACGGCATCCCCTGCCGGAGCATGCCCGCCCAGACCAGCGGGGCCTCGGTGCGGAGCAGCGGGAGGCCTCCCAGGGCCAGGGCGCCGGCCACGAGGCCGGCGACCAAGGCCCGGGCGCGGAAGAGCTCCTCGAGATCCCGCGCCCCGCGTGCCGCGGCCTCCACCGTGAGGTAGGTGGCGGCGAGGTAGGCGCACATGGCGAGCACGAACAGCCCGGAGAAGACCGAGAGGGCGCCGGTCCAGGTGCCGACCAGGCCCGCGTCGACCACCCCCTCCCGGACCCTGATCCGGCCGCTGGCGATCGACGCCGCCGCCGCCCCGAGCAGGAACGGGGAGGCGAGCGACGCCACCCCGAACACCCGGCTCCAACGCCGCTGCCAGGCCGACCCCGGGTCGCCGTGGGCGCGGAACGCGAAGGCGGCCCCTCGGAGCACGATGCCCACGAGCGCGAGCGAGAACGGCACGTAGAGGGCGACCGAGAGATCGGCGAAGACCGAAGGGAAGCCGGCGAGGAGCCCCGTGAGGACGAAGATGAGCCACACGTGGTTGGCCTCCCACACCGGGCCGATGGCCTCGGAGATCAGCGCGCGCTGCCGCTCCGCCCCCGGCCCGCGGGCGAGGAGGTCCCAGGCCCCGCCCCCGAAGTCGGCGCCGCCGAGGAGCATGTAGAGGCTGAGGCCGGCCCAGATGATCGCGAGGACCGCGACCTCCTCGCTCATGGTCCGGGCGCGGGCACGGGGGCCGCCCCCGGGGCGGGCTCCGCTGGGCGGCGGCCGAGGCGCAGGAGCAGCAGGGTGCACGCGGCGGCGAGGAGCCCGTAGACGAACAGGGTGCCGGCCAGGTGGAGCTGGACCCCAGGGCGGGTCGTGACCGCCTCGGCCGTCCGCATGAGCCCCTGGACGATCCAGGGCTGCCGGCCCACCTCGGTCACGATCCAGCCGGCCTCGACGGCGAGGACAGCGGCCGGTCCCGATGCCACCACGGCCCGGAGGAACCACCTGCCCCCCGGGAGCCGCCGGCGCCGGAGCGCCGCGAGCGCAGCCCAGACGCCCAGGGCCAGGAGCCCGAACCCCGCGGCCACCATGGTCTGGAAGGCGAGATGGACGAGGACCACGTTGGGTCGATCCCGGGGGGCCACCGACGAGAGCCCCCGCACGACGGCGGAGGGATCGCCGTAGGCGAGCCAGGACAGCCCACCGGGCACCTCGATGGCGAAGGCGGTCCGTTCCTGGGCGGGCAGGGGGATCCCGCCGATCCTGAGGGGGGCACCGGCCTCCGTCTCCCACTGGCCCTCCATCGCCGCCAGCTTCACCGCCTGCCGGTCGGCCACGAGCTTGGCGGCCCGGTCGCCCACCACGATCTGGACCGGCGTGAGCGCGAGGCCGAGGGCGAGCCCCGCGGCGAGTCCTCGCCGGTGGGAGGGGTCGCGCCGCCCCCGGAGCATCCCCCTCGCGTAGACGGAGGCGACGCAGAGGCCCGTGACCATGTAGGCGGCGACGAGCATGTGGAGGGTCATCACCGGGGTCGAGGGGTTGAGCATGGCCCGGATGGGATCGACGTCGACCACCGTTCCACCCCGGAGGCGGAAGCCGACTGGGGACTGCATCCAGGCGTTGGCGCTCACGACGAACCAGGCGCTCGCCGCCCCCGAGATCGCGATGGGGATCCCCGACAGCCAGTGGGCGCGCGGCGGGAGGCGGTCCCAGCCGTAGAGGTAGATCCCGAGGAAGATGGCCTCGACGAAGAAGGCGAAGGCTTCGAGCGCGAAGGGGAGCCCGATCACCGCTCCCCACCTCCCCATGAACCTCGGCCAGAACAGGCCGAGGGCGAAGGAGAGGACCGTGCCCGAGACAGCGCCGACAGCGAAGAGGACCCCGAAGGCCTTCGACCACCGCCTGGCGAGCGCCATCCACACAGGATCGGCTCGACGGATCGCCCGGTCCTCGGCGAAGAGCAGGAGGACCGGGAGGCCGAACCCGAGGGAGGCGAAGACGATGTGGAAACCGAGCGATACCGCCATCTGGAGGCGGGCGGCATCCAGCGTCCCGAGCGCGAGCACCCCCATCGCCCGACCTGTATCTTAGGAGGAACGCGATCAGCACGGGGCCCCGGCGTGCCGCGCGGCGCGGCTCGGGGTACGGTGGCGCTGATGGCACGCCCAGGTTCCGCGGGGTCCGGCGCCGGGACGGCCGGGTCGCCCCCTTCGACCCGGGCCGGATCGAGGCGTCCGTGCGCAGGGCGATGCGGGAGGTCGGTCGCGACGACCCCCCTCTCGCCGGGGAGGCCGCCGACCGCGCGGTCGAGGCCCGCCGGCAAGGAGCTGCTCGGGGTCCGCGACGACCTCAAGCTCCCGCTGAACGCGGTCGTCGTGCTCAGGGCGCTACCTGCGCCGGGATGAGTGGGGCCGGGTGGCCGAGTCCACCGGTGGGATGATGGACCGGGTGGCGCGCCACGTGGCGGCCGCCGAGGAGGCGTTCTCTCCCGGCGCTTCCGCGCGGTGGGCGGAGGAGTTCGCCCGCGCGCTCCGCGCCCTCGAGTTCCTCCCGAACTCCCCAACGCTCATGAACGCCGGCACCTCCTTGGGGATGCTCTCGGCCTGCTTCGTGCTCCCGGTCGAGGATTCGCTGGACTCGCTCTTCACCACGCTCGGCGCGAACATGGCGGTGCTCGACGTCTCCGCGCGGGTAACCGGGGTGCCGGTGGTCGACGACGAGGGACGGCTCGTGCGGACGGTGACCGAGCCCGACCTCCTCCTGCTTGAGGAGGAGCCACCGGTTCCGCGGGGCCGCCGGCGGAGCTTCCTCGAATGGTTCCTGCGCCCGGCCCGCTTCGCCGAGGTCGAGGGCCGGGCCGGAGGCCTCCACGCCGAGGACGTGATGACCAAGGAGGTGGTGACCGTCGGCCCGGACACCACGGTGCGGGAGGCGGTCCGGGTCCTGCTCGAGGCCGGCGTCAAGCGGCTCCCGGTGCTGGACGAGGGTCGCCGCGTGGTGGGGATCGTGAGCCGGGGGGACCTGCTGGGGCCGTTCCTCCGGCCCGACGAGGAGCTCGAGCGCGAGGTCCGCGAGGACGTCGTGAGCCGGGAGGAGGTGGAGCGTTGCAGAGGGTGGTGATCCTCGGCGGGGGGACCGGCGGCGCGG
>DATLZM010000355.1:0-8968 GCA_035573995.1 Actinomycetota bacterium
CCAACGGACAGGCCGGCGCCTCGGGTGCTTCCTCGTCGACGCCTACGGCGCGGAGTCTACATCGGGGAGGGGAAGTTCGCGGAGAGCGTCCTTGAGGTAGTCGCGGCCGAAGCGGAGCAGGTGGATCCCCCGGTCGTTGTACCGGAGCACGACCTCGCCCCAGTCACGGCCGAGCTCCACCCCGAGGCAGAGGAGGAGGGCCTCCGCCGCCTCGAGGGCGTTCCGCACCTCAAGGCCCACGCGTTCTCCTCGCGCGCATCCTG
Source organism: Actinomycetota bacterium (assembly GCA_035573995.1). Classification (GTDB taxonomy): domain Bacteria; phylum Actinomycetota; class UBA4738; order UBA4738; family HRBIN12; genus DATLZM01. The sequence continues at coordinate 264 of DATLZM010000355.1, forward strand.
GGGCCGAGTATGCGGCGCGACCTGCACGTTCACAAGCGAACGAGGGCTCAGGTCGTCCACTCGTCGGGCACGTGGTCCGGGATCCCGAGGGCCTCGGCCACGACCCGGAGCGCGTCCGGGTCGGCCTCGTCGACCGCGAGTCGGAGGGCGAGCGCGGCCCGGTCCAGACCGTGCGCCCTCTCACGCTCCGAGGCCTCGATCTGGCGGAGGGCGCGGTCGAGGTCGAGGTGCGGGCAGACGCGGCAGCGAGAGGGGATGTCGAGGTAGTAGCGGAACCGGCAGGTGCCCCAGGCCCGGAGCTGCTCCCGGGCGCACCAGGCCATGGCGGCCACGAGCCAGGCCGGGTAGGGCTCGCCGTCGACCTCGACCTCCGTGGCCCGCCAGCGCTCCACGAGGTGGAGGAGCCGGGCCAACGCACCGTAGGCTCGGTGATCCTCCGCGAGCCGGAACGACGCGGCGTACCGGCCCGGCTCCGGCTCGTCCACGGACGACGCGTACCGCCGAGCATGGGCGAGGGCGCGAGGTAGGTTGGGCGAGCGGGACGGGCCGAAGGTGATCGTGAGCGTGACCGGCGGCCGTGCGCTCACCGGCAGTCGACCTCAAGGTCGTCCGTCGGTTCGGACAGCCCGAGCTTGCCACTGCGCTGGGCGCTCTCACCCGGGCCGAGGGAGAGGGAGAACCTATCCGATCCGACGACGCGGCCGCCGTGCAGGGCACGCACCGTGCAGCTCAGCCGGGCACGCTCGTCCGTCCCGTTCGACACGTAGACGGTGTAGCTCCCCAGCACGTTGCGTGCGCTCACGGACGCCGAGATGCCGCCCCGATCCGTCCAGACCGCCCAAGCGCAGACCCCGAAGAGCAGCGCGAGCGCGACCCAGAGCACCATGGCCATGACGCCCTTCCCGAAGGCCTCGAGGGTGCGACCCGCCCGCTCGAGTCCTCCCGCCACCCGAGCCAGGCCCGGGCCGTAGCTACCGAGGGCGGCGGCGCAGTTCGGGCAACGGATCTCGGAGCCCGCCGGGCCCCGGTCCGGGTGCGTGCTGATGTAGCCGCAGGCCGCGCAGTTGAAAACCACGCTCCCCGTCTCCTCCGGGCGCAATCCTGCCTGCCGCGCCGAGAGCGGTCAAGCGCCGGAGCCGAGCCGCGAGAGGGCCTCGGCCACCCGGCGCTTCCTCGGATCGGCCGAGCCCGTGTACCGGCGCACGTGGGCGAGGTTCGCGTGGCCGAGGAAGTCCGCGACGCCCACGTGGTCGAGGGTGGCCTCGTAGGCGATCGACCCGGCGGTGTGCCGGAGGAGGTGCGGCCACACGAAGCGGTCGCCGTGGCGGACGTCGGCCGCCTCCGCCGCCTCCCGCACCCACTTCCACAGCGCCGCCTCCCCCACCCCGAGCAGGGTCTCGCGGCGACGGGGGCCCGCGTAGGCGAGGAGGTGCCGAGCGGCGACCCGGCCCATCCGCCCGAGCGGGACCTCGTGCGAGCCGCCCCCCTTGACTCGGCGGAAGACCACCGAGCCCTCGCGCACGTCCTCGGGCCGCAGGCCGGTGACGGAGGAGATCCGGCCGGCCGTGGCGTACACGAGCATGATCGCCCAGCCCTTCCGACGGCGATCCGGCGGGAGATGACGCTCAAGGCGGAACGCGCCCCGAAGGAGCTCCCGCAGCTGGGCCGGCGTGAGCGCCGGGGCGGGACCCGGGGAGGGCCGGCGCACCGGCAGGCGGCGGGTCGGGTCCACGAGGACCTCGCGATCCTCGGCCCAGCGGAAGAAGGCCCGCAGGGCCTGGAGCATCATCCCCCGCGCGGGACCCTGGCCCCGGTACCGGCCCAGGACCGCGACCACGTCGTCCTCGGTGAACGCCCGGGGATCCTTACGGGCGAGCCGACCGGCGCGGCAGAGGCAGTCGAGGTAGTTGCGGACGGTGGCGGGCGAGCGACCGAGCGCGAGGAGGTGATCCTCCCACGCCCCGAGGACGGCGAAGAAGTCCGGTCCGCTCATGCCGCAGCCCTTTTGGGCCCCCATCGCCTCCCCCCGCCGGTCGGTCGGGGGGAGGCAGGCGAATCCATGGTTGCGCCAGAGCGCCACTGGGCGCATCCGCCGGAAGACCGTCGGGGGGTCGGGCATGCGACGGACAGGGATCGGGGCCGGACGGGGGAAGCCGCAGGTCGGGCCGGTCATTTTGAGCTTGAGGCCCGTCGTGATGATAGCGTCGCCGAACGCCTCCGCGCCGACGACCCCGCTGGGGTGACCGAGGGGACTCGAACCCCCAACCCCCAGGACCACAACCTGGTGCTCTAACCGAGTTGAGCTACGGCCACCACGACCCGCGGAGCGATTCTAGCAGCGCCCCCGGGCCTCCCCGCCGGGCGCCGGTCCGCGGGGTATGATGCTGGACGGCTGAACGGTCGTTCAAACGAGGCGCCGGGGCGCCTCCGGGAGGGGACCATGGCGGTGCGGGATGCGGTGGAGATCGACTTCGAGCGGGTCGACCGGCTGATCGAGGAGGAGGAGCGGGCCCTCGCCGAGAAGCAGGCCCGGTCGGTGGCCTACCGGGAGGTGGCGAGCCGGCACCTGGCGGGGGGCGTCTCGTCGAGCTGGCAGGCGGCGCCGCCCCACCCCGTGTACGTGACCCACGGCCGCGGCTCGAGGATCTACGACCTCGACGGGAACGAGTACGTCGACTACCACCTGGGCTACGGCGTGATGGTGGTGGGGCACGCCCACCCCAAGGTCGTGGAGGCGGTCCAGCGGCGGATCGCGCTCGGCTCCCACTTCGCCCAGCCCACCGAGGACGCGAGCGCGGTGGCCGAGGAGCTCGCCCGCCGGTTCCGGCTGCCGCTCTGGCGGTTCGGGAACTCGGGGACGGAGGCGACGCTCGACGCGGTCCGGCTGATGCGGGCCGCGACCGGCCGGGATCTCGTGATCAAGGTCGAGGGGACCTACCACGGCCACCACGACTCGCTCATGGTCTCCGTGGTGCCCGACCCCGAGCTGATCGGGCCCCGGGACCACCCGGTCGCGGTCCCCCAGACCCGGGGGCTCCCCCGGGCCTTCGTGGACCTCGTGCGGGTCGTCCCCTTCAACGACCTCGGCGCCGTCGAGCGCGTCTTCGCCGAGCACGAGGGGCGGGTGGCGGGGATGATCGTCGAGCCCGCCATGATGAACTGCGGGGTGATCCTCCCGGAGCCCGGCTACCTCCAGGGGCTCAAGGACCTCTGCCACCGCCACGGCGCGCTGCTCGCGTTCGACGAGGTGAAGACGGGGGCCGCGATCGCCGCCGGGGGCGCCGTCGAGGCCTTCGGCGTGGTCCCGGACCTCGTGTGCCTGGCCAAGGCGATCGGCGGCGGCCTCCCGATCGGGGCGATCGGCGGCACCGAGGAGGTGATGGGCCAGGTCGTCCGGGGCGAGATCGACCAGCAGGGGACGTTCAACGGGAACCCGCTCACGATGGCGGCGGCGCGGGCGACCCTCCTCGAGGTCCTCACGCCCGAGGCCTACCGCCGCCTGGACGAGATCAACGCGATCCTCGTGGAGGGGTGCCGGCGCGTGATCGAGCGCTACCGCCTGCCCGCGCACGTCGTGGGGATAGGGGCCAAGGGGTCCGTGATGTACAGCGCCACCCCGGTTCGGGAGTACCGGGATACGATCGGGATCGACGAGCGGATCAGCTACCTGGCGTGGCTGTGGCAGCAGCGCCGGGGCGTGTTCAAGTCCCCCTGGGCGAAGTACGAGACCTGGACCACCTCGGTCGCCCACTCCGACGAGGACGCCCGGCGCTACGTCGAGAACCTCGAGGAGCTCGCCGCGGCCCTGACATCGTAGCGAACGCGCCCGGGGCCCGGAGCGTCCTCGGATGAGGAACGACGCGAGCCGGGTCGCGGCCGCCGTCCACGATCTGGGGGGCCGAGCCGCCGGCCGGCTGACGACCGCCGGTCATCGCCCCGGTGGGGAGCGCCGGGGCGCCGCCGGTACGATGCTCCGGCGACCCGGCGGGAGGTGATGGTCGTGGCGAAGGGGCTCCTGGAACGCCTGGCGGAGGGACCCGTCCTGGGCGACGGCGGCTACCTCCTCGAGCTCGAGAAGCGGGGCTACGTCCAGGCCGGGCCCTTCACGCCGGAGGTCGCGATCGAGCACCCCGATGCCCTCGCCCAGCTCCACCGGGAGTTCCTCCGGGCCGGCGCGGAGTTCCTCACCACGATGACCTTCTACGCGAGCGAGGACAAGCTCGCCACGGTCGGCCTGGCCGACCGGATCGACGAGATCAACCGGAACGCGGTCCGGATCGCCCGGGAGGTGGCGGCCGAGGGCGACGCGCTCGTCGCCGGCGACCTCTCCCTCACCTGGGCCTACGACCCGGCCGACCCGGCGTCCCACGACCACGTCCGGGCCCTCTTCGACCGCCAGCTCGAGGACATGGTGGACGCGGGACCCCCGGACTTCTGGGTGGGGGAGACCTTCGACTGGCTGGGGGAGGCCCTGCTGTTCGTGGAGCGGGCCCGCCGGACGGGGCTGCCCGTGATGGTGACGATGTGCTTCGAGGCCCTCCCGGCCCGCTCGAAGGAGGGGGAGCCGCCCGCCGAATGCGCGAAGCGGCTCCTCGACGCGGGGGCCGCGGTGGTCGGGACGAACTGCCTCAACGGGCCCTGGCAGCAGCTGCCGATCGCGGTCGAGATGAAGCGCGCGGTGGACGGCTACGTGGCCTGCCAGCCGGTGGCGTTCCGGACGACCGACGACCGCCCGGACTTCACCGCCTACCCCGAGTTCCCCTACGCCCTCTCGCCGCTCCAGCTGGCGCGGGGCGAGATGGCCGAGTACGCGCGGAGGGCCCGCGAGGCGGGGATCGACGTGATCGGCTCGTGCTGCGGGTCGGTGGCCGAGCACGTGCGGGCCATGGCGAAGGCCCTCGGCAAGCTCCCGACCGAGGAGCGGCCCTGGCGCTCGCCCACGGGACGGCCGATGTCCGGCTACGAGTACCACGGCCACACCGAGACCGAGGTGTAGAGGTGCGCCCGCCGGGGGGAGCGTGAGGTGCCCGCGCCGACGCGGCGCGACTACGAGTACATCGTGGCCGGCCTCGGCGGCCTCGGGAGCAGCGCCGCCTACCGCCTCGCCCGCCTCGCCGAGGGGGAGGTGCTCGGGCTCGAGCGCTTCGAGCTGGGGCACCGCCGGGGCGCCTCGGAGGACCGGACCCGGATCGTCCGGCTCTCCTACCACGCCCCGCACTACGTCCGGCTCGCGAAGGCCGCCTGCGCCGCGTGGGAGGAGGTGGAACGCGAGGCGGGGGAGCGGCTCGTGCTCCGGACCGGCGGGCTCGACCTCTTCCCGCCCGGGGCGGCGATCCCCATCGAGGACTACGCCTCGTCGATGGACGCCGAGGGGGTCGCCTACGAGCGCCTGGACGGCGCGGAGGTCGAGGACCGGTGGCCCGTCTGGCGGCTCCCCGAGGGGACCCGCGCGCTGTTCCAGGAGGAGGGGGGCCTCGTGGCCGCGTCGCGGGCGAACGCGGTGCACCGGGAGCTCGCGCGCTGGCACGGGGCGAGGCTCCTCGAGCGCTCGCCGGTGGAGGACGTGCGGTCGGCGGGCGGCGAGCTCGACGTCCGGGCCGGCGGAACCTCCTACCGCTGCCGGGTGCTCGTGGTGTGCGCCGACGCCTGGACCAACCAGGTCCTCGCCCCCCTCGGGGTCCGGCTCCCGCTCACCGTCACCAACGAGCAGGTCTCGTACCTCGAGCCCAAGGACCCCGAGGCCTTCCACCCCGACCGCTTCCCGGTCTGGATCTGGATGGACGACCCGAGCTTCTACGGGCTCCCCTCCTACGAGGGCAGCGGCGCGAAGATCGGGCAGGACGTGGGCGGCCCCGAGGTGGATCCGGACCGGCGCCCGCTCGAGCCCGACCCCGGCTACCAGGGGCGCCTGGAGGGGTTCCTGCGGGAGCGGCTCCCGGAGGCCCTCGGCCCGGTGCTCGAGGCCCGGACCTGCCCCTACGTGATGCCCCCCGACCGGGACCTCGTGCTCGACCGCCTCCCCGAGCACCCGAACGTCCTCGTGGCCCAGGGCGCCGCGCACGGCTTCAAGTTCGCGGCGCTCATCGGCCGGGCGCTCGCCGACCTCGCCGCGACCGGGGCCACCGACCTCGACCTCTCGCCGTACCGGATCGACCGCGAGGCGCTCACCGCGGAGGACGCGCCCAAGCGGTTCCTGGTCTGAACCCGCTCAGGCCGCGGACCATCCCCCGTCGGCGGTGACGAGCGCGCCGTTCACGTCCGAGGCCTCGTCGGAGGCGAGCCAGGAGATCACGCTCGCGATCTCGTCGGGCTGGGCGGTCCGGCCCATCGTCGCCATCTTGAGCTGCGCCCGCTCGATGGCCCACGCGCTCCGGGGGGCCGCGGTGGCGCCGATCCCGGTCTCCACCGGGCCCGGGAGGACCGCGTTGGAGCGGATCCCCGAGGGGCCGTAGAAGAAGGCCACGTGGCGGACGATCCCGATCACCGCGTGCTTCGAGGTCGTGTACGCGACGCCCGCGGCCCCGGCGCCGAGGGAGGCCTCCGACGCGACCGTGACCACCGCGCCCCTCCCGGCCGCCTGCATCAGCGGGAGCACCGCGCGGGTCAGGCGCATCACGCCGGTGACGTTCACGGCCATGACCCGGTCCCACGTCGCGTCGTCCACCTCCCCGAGCGGGAGGAAGTGGTCCATGATCCCCGCCACGTTGGCGAGCACGTCGACGGTCCCCCCGCAGGCGGCGACCACGGCGTCCACGTCCGCCTGCGCGGTCACGTCGGCCCTGAGCACCTCGGCGGACGCGCCCAGCCCGGCGAGCTCCTCGCGGAGCGACGCGAGCCCCTCCTCGGCCACGTCGCAGGCCACCACCCGCGCGCCCTCCCTCGCCAGGCGGAGGGCGGTCGCCCTGCCGATCCCGGATGCCGCGCCGGTCACGATCGCGGTCCGCCCCTCGTGTCGCGTGGCGTCCATCCCGAACCTCCTCCGTCCCCTCCGCGGCGGTCGCCCGCCAGCGGTCCGTCCCAGCCCCGCGAGCGTACCCCGGGTCCCGGGCGGGTCCCGGGGCCGTCGGTCCCCTCGAGCGAGGGCGGGTCGGCCTGAGCCGGCGCCCCCGGCCGCCCGACGCGGCGCGTCGGCGCGCCGTGCCGCCCCGTCCGACCCCGCCGGGACCCGGGCCGGGTACCATCGGCCCGATCGCCGCGAGGAGGGGACGGTGGCCAGAGCGCTGGTGGGCGTGATCATGGGCTCCCGCTCGGACTGGGAGACGATGCGGCACGCCGCGGAGACCCTGGACGAGCTCGGCGTCCCCTACGAGGCCCGGGTGGTCTCGGCCCACCGGACCCCCGACCTCCTCTACGAATACGCCTCGACCGCGGAGGCCCGCGGCCTGCGGGTGATCATCGCCGGGGCCGGGGGGGCCGCGCACCTCCCCGGGATGACGGCGGCCAAGACCACGGTCCCCGTGCTCGGGGTCCCCGTGGAGTCGAGGGCCCTCCGGGGCCTGGACTCGTTGCTCTCGATCGTGCAGATGCCGGCGGGCGTGCCGGTGGGCACGCTCGCCATCGGCCGGGCGGGGGCGGTCAACGCGGCCCTCCTCGCCGCGGCCATCGTCGGCCTGACCGACGAGGGCGTCCGCGAGCGGCTCCGCGCGTACCGGGAGCGGAGGACCGCGGAGGTCCTCGCCCATCCCGATCCCGCGGAGGGCTGAGCCCGGGTGCTGGTCGCGGTCCTCGGCGGCGGGCAGCTCGGGCGGATGCTCGGCCTCGCCGGGATCCCCCTGGGCCTGCGGTTCCGGTTCCTCGACCCCTCGCCGGAGGCGCCGGCGGCCGCGGTGGGCGAGCTCGTGGTGGGGGGATTCGACGATCCCGGGGCGCTGGAGGGCGTGGCCCGGGGGGCCGAGGTGGTGACCTACGAGTTCGAGAACGTCCCCGGGGCCCCGGTCCGCGGGCTCGCCGAACGGGTGCCCGTGCTGCCGCCCCCCGGGGCCCTGGAGGCCGCCCAGGACCGCCTCGCGGAGAAGCGCCTGTTCGAGCGGCTGGGGATCCCGGTGGCGCCCTACGCCCCGGTGGACGGCGGGGCCGACCTGCCCGGGGCGATCGAGGCCGTCGGGCTGCCGGCCGTGCTGAAGACCCGGCGCCTGGGGTACGACGGCAAGGGCCAGGCCGTGCTCCGGGTCGCGGCGGACGCCCCCCGGGCCTGGGAGGCGGTGGGCGGCGCGCCGTCGATCCTCGAGGCGCTCGTGGCCTTCGACCGCGAGCTGTCGGTCCTCGCGGTGCGGGGCCGGGACGGCGAGGTGCGCGTCTACCCCCCGGTCGAGAACGTCCACCGGGAGGGCATCCTCCGCATCTCCCGCGCCCCGGCCCCCGGGCTCGGGGGAGCGATCCGGGAGGCGGCGTCCTCCTACGCCCACCGCGTGCTGGAGGACCTCGGCTACGTCGGGCTGCTCGCGATCGAGCTCTTCGAGGCGGGCGGCGTGCTCCTGGCGAACGAGATAGCGCCCCGCGTCCACAACTCCGGGCACTGGACGATCGAGGGCGCGGCCACGAGCCAGTTCGAGAACCACCTCCGGGCCGTCGTCGGGCTGCCGCTCGGCGGGACGGAGGCCCGGGGCCACGCCGCGATGGTGAACCTGATCGGTCGGGTCCCCGACCCCTCCCGGCTCCTCGCCGTCCCCGGCGCCCACCTCCACCTGTACGGGAAGGCGCCCCGC
>DATLZM010000356.1:0-3795 GCA_035573995.1 Actinomycetota bacterium
ACAGCCGCTTCCCGATCTCCTGGGCCTCGTCGACCGCGTGCGTGCGATCCGCCTCGCCCGTCCGCCGGTCCCGCGAAGGCCCGTTCCTCCCTCGCATGGTCCCCTCCCTCAGATCCAGTCCGGCCCGATCCGCCGGCAGGACGCGAGGTGATCGCAGTGCTCGGCGGCCACGGCCCGAGCGACGTCGACGAGGCGCGCGATCCGACGATCGGCGATGCGGTAGACGACGTTCCGCCCCCGGCGATCGGCCCGCACCACCCGGCACCACTTGAGGCAGGCCAGGTGGTTGGAGACCCGGCTCTGCGGCGCCCCGACCAGGGCGACGAGCTCGGAGACCGTTCGCTCCCCCTCGAGCTGGGCCTCGACGATCTGGAGCCGCGTGGGGTCCCCGAGCACCCGGAAGTAGCGGGCGAGCGCGTCCGGACCGCAGGAGGGAGCGGCCTCGCGCCCTTCGGAGGGAGCCTCGACCGGCATGAGCTCGGTGGGTGCGTTCATCGCCCAAGAATCATATCAGGATTTCCTGTGATGTATCAGCTCCGTGGCACGTTCCGCTACAGGCGCGGAGCGGATCTCCTGGGACCGTGGAAAGGCCACGGCATCCCGCAGCCTCGGCCCCGGCCCGGGAGCCAGCGATCCGGGGGCGCCTTGTCCGGGTCCGGGAAGGCTCCCTCGCCCCGGCGCGTTGTCGGGGGTGAGGGGATCGGCGTGGACGGGTCGTGGGATGGGCCCGCCCCGGACCGGCCGCCGGGCTTGACCCGGCGCAGGTTCCTGCGGGCGCTGGGCGGGGCTGGGGCGCTCGCCGCCCTCTCCTACCTCACGGTCCGGGGCCTCGCGTTCGACGCCGGACCGGACCGCGCGATGGCGCGTCCGCGGGGGACGGTGTCCTCGGACGCGGAGGCGCGGTTGGACGAGCTCGTCCGGAACATCGTGAACGGCGGCCCGCCCAAGGACGGGATCCCCGCGATCGATCGTCCGGTCTTCGACCCCGCCCCGCACGCCTTCTTCCTCGACGACCGGGACGTCGTGTTCGGGATCGTCCACGCCGGCGAGGTCCGCGCCTACCCCCAGCTCGTCCTGGTCTGGCACGAGATCGTGAACGACCGCTTCCCGGACGGACGCCTCTCGGTCACCTACTGCCCGCTCACCGGCTCGGTCGTGGGCTTCCGCGGGACCGCCCCCGACGGGCGGCCCTACACGTTCGGCACCTCCGGGGACCTCGTGAACTCGAACCTCCTGATGTACGACCGGCAGACCGACAACCGGTGGCCCCAGATCCTCGGGCAGGCCCTCCTGGACCCGGTCAAGGGGCAGCCCCTCCAGGAGGTACCGCTCGACTGGACCACCTGGGGCCGGTGGCGGGCGGCGCACCCGGACACCGTGGTGCTCTCCACCGACACGGGCTACGCGCGGGCCTACGGCCAGGACCCCTACGGCTCCTACACGCCGCCGAGCGGCTACTACGTCTCCAACTACCCCTTCTTCCCCGTGATCCGGGAGGACGACCGGTTCCCGGCGAAGGAGGTCTTCGTTGGGGTGAAACTCGGGTCCCGCCTGGGGGACCCGCGCCTCGCGGTCCGGAAGTCGCTCCTGCGAGAGCGCCGGGCGATCGCCAGCCGGATGGGTGACGAGCCGGTGGTCCTCCTCCACGACCCGGCCCTGGACGTGGGCCGCGGGTACCGCGCCCGCGCCGAGGCGCGGGAGCTCCGGCTCGTCCCGGGCGAGCGCCCCGGCGAGTACCGGGAGGCCCGGACCGGATCGGTCTTCGACGCCCTCGGGCGAGGGGTCCGCGGGCCCCTCGCGGGCCTCGCCCTCGAGCGGGTCGTCTCCTTCGACGTGATGTGGTTCGCCTGGGCGGCCTTCTACCCCGAGACGGAGGTGATCGGGTGATCGCCGCGGACGCGCGCCGTGGCGGGGTGGCGGAGGCGCTCAGGGTCCCCCGGCTGCGGCGGATCGCCCTGGGGGTGGCGGCGGCGTACCTGGTCCTCTACCTCTTCGCGATCGGGAACCTCGTGGTCTCCCCGGGAACCGACCTCGCCCGCTCCGTGCCGATCCCCTCCGTCCACGTCGTTCCGGACTGGACCTCGAAGGCCCTCAAGCAGATCGCCGCGTTCTACTACGAGCCGGTGGTGACGATCTACCCGGCGAACCACGTGACGATCCTGGTCTCGCCGGTGAACACCGCGATGGGCCTCGCCCTCGGGACCCTCGTGGGGATCAACGTGGCCCTCGCCCTCCGGATCTCCGCGGTGGCCAGGGCCTGCCGGACGCGGGCCTTCGGGGGGCTCCTGGGCGCCGTCCCGGGCCTGCTCACGGGGTTCGCGTGCTGCGTCCCCACCGTGGCCCTCGTCCTCGGGGCCCAGTTCGCGGTGGCTCTCATCGCCCTCCGGAGCTTCTTCTTCCCCGCGGCCCTCGCCGCGCTCCTCGCCTCGCTCGCGTGGAACGCCCGGCGGGCGCGCATGCTCGGGGCGACCGGCTGACCGGGGAGACGCGGAACGGCCGGGCGCGGGGCCCGGCCGTCCGGGTCGTGGAGCGGATGTCGGGTTCAGTCGTCCTCGGCCTCGTGCCCCTCCGCTTCGTCGTCGTCGTTGTTGTCGTCGACGTCGTTCCTGTCGTCGTCGATGTCGTCCGGCTCGTCGACGTCCTCAACCTCGTCGACGTCGTCCGGCTCGTCGGCGTCCTCGACCTCGTCGACGTCCTCGGAGTCCTCGATCTCTTCGGCGTCGTCCTCCGGCTCCTCGACCTCGTCCGGTTCGTCCGGCTCGTCCACGTCGTCCGGCTCGTCCACGTCTTCAGCCTCATCGACGTCGTCGGCCTCGTCCACGTCGTTGGCCTCGTCCACGTCGTTGGCCTCGTCCACGTCGTCCGGCTCGTCGGCGTCGTCGGCCTCGAGCGCGTCGTGGGACGCCTCGTCGGGACCCGCGACCGAGGGCCCCGCGACCGCCGCCGCCTCGTCGTCATCCACGGCGGGCAGCGCACCGGAGGCGTAGGCCGCGGCCCCGCCCATGAGCGCCAGGACCGCCGCCGCGACCAGGATCCTGATCCCGCGCCCGGGTCGCCTCAGCTTGTCGTACCACCTGGTTCCCATCCGCCACCTCCGGGCTCGAAGGAGTCGCACGGCTCCCGTCCTCGCCTCTCCATCGCCCGGGCGGCGTCGAGGTGCACGGTCGCGCTCGGGGGATTTGCCGGTCCCCCGGCCGGGGGACTCAAGGGTCGGGTCGCCGTGGACGATGCTGGGGCCGATGCTCGACGACGCGCTCCCAGAGCCGTCCCCGCCCCGAGCCCCGCCGTACATCCCGGACGCGTTCCCCGATACACAGGGCGATGGACGGACGGGGATGGGGACCCAGGGAGCCGGCGGCGTGGACGACGCGGCCGCCCTCGTCGAGCGGGCCCGCGGCGGCGACCGCGACGCGTTCGGGGAGCTCTTCCGCCTCCACCACGGACGGGTGTATCGGCTGGCCCGGGCGCACGTGGGCGAGGCCGCCGACGACGTGGTGGCCGAGACCTTCCTCCGGGCCTGGCGCGGGCTCGAACGGTACCGGCCGACGGGCGTGTCGTTCGCGGCGTGGCTCTACGGGATCGCCCGGCACGTCGTGGCCGACGAGCTCAGGAGGCGGAGCCGGGTGCGGGTGACGGCCGAGGTCCCCGACCGGTCCTCCGAGCCCCAGGAGGACGACCGCCTGACGCTCGCCGCCGCGATCCGCCGGCTCCCCGAGCGGCAGCGCCAGGTGGTGGAGCTCAAGTTCCTCGTCGGGCTCTCCAACGAGGAGGTCGGCCGGGCGCTCGGGAAGAGCC
>DATLZM010000357.1:0-1723 GCA_035573995.1 Actinomycetota bacterium
TAGGACCGCCCCGACTCCGAGCGGGGGAACTCCCCCCCGATGTAGAGCTTGTAGGTCTTGCGGACCGGGAGCCGCGCCGTCACGACCCACCGTCCACCGCCGGCGCGAACGCGAGGTACGCCTCCAGGCCATGGAGGCCGCCCTCCCGCCCGAACCCCGACTCCTTGTACCCCCCGAACGGGGAGGAGGGGTCGAACCGGCTGAACGTGTTGGCCCAGACCACCCCGGCCCGCAGCTGCTGCGCCATCCACAGGATCCGGGACCCCTTCTCGGTCCAGACGCCGGCGGAGAGCCCGTAGAAGGTGTTGTTCGCCTTCTCCACGGCCTCCTCGGGCGTCCGGAACGTGAGGATCGAGAGCACCGGCCCGAAGATCTCCTCCCGGGCGATCCGGTGGGACTGCGACACGCCCGTGAAGAGGGTGGGCCGGAACCAGAACCCCCGCTCCGGGAGGGGGCAGTCCGGCTGGTAGATCTCGGCCCCCTCGGCCACCCCCGACTCCACGAGCTCCTCGATCTTCCGGAGCTGCTGCCGGGAGTTGATGGCCCCGACGTCCGTGTTCTTGTCGAGGGGGTCGCCCACCCGGAGGGTTCCCAGGCGCCGCTTCAGCTTCTCGACGAGCGGCTCGAAGACCGGTTCCTGCACGAGGAGCCGGGAGCCCGCGCAGCACACGTGGCCCTGGTTGAAGAAGATCCCGTTCACGATCCCCTCGATGGCCTGGTCGAGGGGCGCGTCCTCGAACACGATGTTCGCCGCCTTCCCCCCCAGCTCGAGCGTGAGCCGCTTCCCGGTGCCCGCCACGGCCCGCTGGATCGTCTTCCCCACCTCGGTGGAGCCGGTGAACGCGACCTTGTCCACGCCCGGGTGGGAGACGACGAGGGCCCCGGTCTCCCCGGCCCCGGTCACGATGTTCACCACGCCGGGCGGCAGCTCCGCCTCCTGGATCACCTCGGCCAGCAGCAGCGCCGTGAGGGGCGTGGTCTCCGCGGGCTTCAGCACGCACGTGTTCCCGGTGGCGAGGGCCGGCGCGAGCTTCCAGGCCGCCATCAGCAGCGGGAAGTTCCAGGGGATCACCTGCCCGGCCACCCCGAGCGGCCGCGGGACCCGGTTGGGGAACGCGTACTCGAGCTTGTCCGCCCAGCCCGCGTGGTAGAAGAAGTGGGCCGCGGCGAGGGGCACGTCGACGTCCCGGGACTCCTTGATGGGCTTGCCGTTGTCGAGCGTCTCGAGGACCGCGAACTCCCGCGAGCGCTCCTGGAGGGCCCGCGCGATCCGGTAGAGGTACTTCGCCCGCTCGCTCCCGGGGAGGTCGCGCCAGCCGCCCTCGAAGGCCTCCCGCGCCGCCCGGACCGCGAGGTCCACGTCCTCCGGGCCGGCCTCGGCCACCTCCGCGAGGGGCTCCTCGGTGGCGGGGTTCACCGTCCGGAACCACCGGCCGCTCCTCGGCTCGACGAACCGCCCGCCGATGAACAGCCCGTACCGGTCGCGGATGCGGACGACGTCGCGGGCCTCCGGGGCCGGGGCGTACCCCCAGGCCCGGGCCGCCGGCCGCCCCTCCCGCCGTTCCTCGAGCGCCACCTAGTCCACCGTGAAGTAGTCGGGGCCGGCGTACCGGCCGTGCCGTTCCTTCCAGATCTGCATCAGGAGGTCGTTGAGGAGCGTCGAGGCCCCGATCCGGAACAGGTCCGGCGAGAGCCACTCGGGCCCGAGGGTCTCGTGGACCAG
>DATLZM010000358.1:0-13123 GCA_035573995.1 Actinomycetota bacterium
TTCGCCCTCCTCGCAGTCCCCGCCGCCATCACGCTCGGGCTCCTGTTCGTCGCCCGCCGCATCCACCCCCGACCGGAGGACCTCGAGGCGGCGGCCCCGCAGGGCGACGGCCGGCGCCTGCCCCGGACGTTCTGGGTCTACCTGGTGGCCGCCGCCCTGGTGGCGGCGGGCTCCGCCGACTTCCCGCTGATCGCCTACCACCTGGAGCGGGCGGCGACCGTGCCCACCCCCTGGATCCCGGTCCTCTACGCGGCGGCGATGGGGACGAGCGGGGCGGGGGCCCTCGTCTTCGGCCGCCTCTTCGACCGCTCCGGGATCCGCGTGCTGGTCCCGCTCACCATCCTCGCCGCCGGCTACGCTCCGCTGGCGTTCCTGGGCGGTCCATGGGCGGCGGCCCTCGGCGCCTCCCTGTGGGGGCTGGGGATGGGCGTGCACGAGTCCCTGGTGCCCGCCGCGGTGGCGCCGATGGTGCCCCCCGAGCGGAGGCCCTCGGCGTACGGGCTCTTCACCGCGGGCTACGGCGTGGCCTGGTTCCTGGGGAGCGCGGCGATGGGGGCGCTCTACGAGGTGTCGCTGCCGGCCCTCGTGGGGTGCTCCGTGTCCCTGCAGCTGCTGGCCATCCCGTTCCTGCTCCGCGTGCGGATCCCCCCGCGGTAGCCGCGCGAGGGGCCAGGCCGGCGGGGGGCTCAGCGGGAGGGCCGGACGCCGGCGGGGAGGGAGAACCGCACGTGCTCCTCCCGCAGGCGGACCTCCTCGACCTCGTCGAACCCCCGCCCGGCGAGCCAGGCCAGCATCCGCTCCACGAGCCACTCCGGGGCGGAGGCACCGCTCGTCAGGCCCACGGTGCGCGCCCCCTCCAGCCAGGACGGGTCCACCTCGCTCTCGTCGTCCACCAGGTACGCGGGGGTGCCGCGGTCCCGGGCCACCTCGGCCAGGCGGTTGGAGTTCGACGAGTTGTCGGAGCCGATCACGAGCACCACGTCCGCTCGGCCGGCCACCTCCTTCACCGCGTCCTGGCGGTTCTGCGTGGCGTAGCAGATGTCCTCCCGGGGCGGGCCCTGGAGGGCGGGGAACCGTTCCCGGAGGACCTCCAGGATCTCGTTCGTCTCGTCCACCGAGAGCGTGGTCTGCGTGAGGTAGGAGACGTTCCCCGGGTCGGGCACGCCCACCCGGCGGGCCTCCTCCACGCTCTGCACGAGGATCGTGCGCGCGGGGGCCTGCCCGGTGGTCCCCACCACCTCCTCGTGCCCGGCGTGGCCGATCAGCAGGATCGTGCGACCCTCCCCGGCGAAGCGCCGGGCCTCCAGGTGGACCTTGGTGACGAGGGGGCAGGTGGCGTCGATCAGGCGCAGGCCGCGGACCTCGGCGTTCCGGTAGACCTCCGGGGGGGAGCCGTGGGCGGAGAGGACCAGGACCGCCCCCTCCGGGACCTCGGTTTCCTCCTCCACGAAGACCGCCCCCTTGCGTTCCAGGTCCCGGACCACGTGCAGGTTGTGGACGATCTGCTTGCGGACGTACACGGGGGGGCCGTGCCGCGCGAGCGCCTGCTCCACGGCGTCGACGGCGCGCTCCACACCGGCGCAGTAGCCGCGGGGCGCGGCGAGGAGGACCTTCCCGCCCACGGACCCATGGTAGCCGCCGGAGGCGGGCGAGGAGGCGGGGGGCCGGTCGTGCCGCCATGTCCCCCGTTTGGCGGACGCATCCACGCGCTGGTAGGGTCGTTCGCGTCCGAACGGGCGGAGCCGCCCGGTCCCCTCCCAAACCCCGAGCCTTCTTCCGTCACGCCCGGCGGGAGGTGGGATCGGGCCGGGGGCAGGGTCGGGGTGGCCGGTTCGGACGGCACGGGTCCACGACGGACGAGCGAGGAGGTGAGCGAGCACCCGGGACCCGTCGCGGCCGGCCGGAGGGCATCCGGCCGCGTCGCCCGACCGGGCGGCGAGGACGCGGCAGCCGGCCCCGTCCGCCGCGGGGGTGCGATCCCATGGAACGAACCAGGAGCCTCGCCCCCCTGTGGGCGTCGATCCTCATCGGCCTGGCGGTGTGGGGAGCGGCGCTGCCGGCCCGGGCCCACCGGGCGCCCCTCGTGCCCCGCCATGTGTGCCATCACGACTGGCGAGAGGGGAGGCGCGAGCTGAAGCAGCTCATCACCTGCGCCGCGCGCCGCTGGGGGGTGCCCGGCGGGGCCCGCAAGGCCTTGGCCGTGGCTCGCTGCGAATCCGGCCTCCGGCCGCGCGCGTACAACCCGGCCGGGTACGCCGGGGTGTACCAGCAGGCCCTCGTCTACTGGGACGAACGGGCCGCCCACTTCGGGTTCGCCGGCCGCTCGCCGTTCAACGGGCGGGCCAACGTGATCGTCTCCCTGCGGATGGCCTCCGCCGTCGGGTGGGGACCCTGGGGCTGCGCCTGACGGATGCCTCGACCCCGGTTCAGCGCACGGGGCCCGGCGGTCGGGGCTCGCCCAGCACGAGCCGCCGGACCTCCTCCAGGGATCCGGCCACGGCGGCGACCCCCGGCAGGTCCCGGTCCGCGACCACCCGGATCCCCCGGGCCCGGGCCGCGGCCGCCAGCCGCTCGAACGGCCCGAACGCCACCACGACGTGCGGGCGCTCGGAGTCGAGCTGCGCCAGGCCCTCCGCCTCGGAGGCCGCCCCCGGCGCGAGCTCCCAGGCCGCCCCCACCGCCGCCCGCTTCAACGCCCGGAGGCGCTCCGGATCCTCCGCCACGCACAGGACCGTGAGCGCGCGGCACACGGCTACAGCCAGCCCCGTCGCTTGAAGACGACGTACAGGGCGACCGCCGAGGCGGCCATCAGCCCCAGGGCCAGGGGGTACCCGAACCGCCAGCCGAGCTCCGGCATGAAACGGAAGTTCATCCCGTAGATCCCGGCGATCAGCGTGGGGACGAGGATGATCGCGCCCCAGGACGTCAGGCTCTTCATCACCTGGTTCAGGCGGTTCGACACCTGGGAGATCTGCGCCTCCAGGGCCGCGGTGAGGAGGTCCCGGATGTTGTCGATGAACTCGATGGCCCGGATCACGTGGTCGGCGACGTCCCGGAAGTAGGGGCCGAGGGTGGGCGTCACGAGCCCCGGCTGCTCCTGGACGAAATCCAGGACCTCGCGGAGGGGGACCACAAGCCGGCGGAGCTCCACGACCCGCCGCTTCATCCGGAAGATGTCCTGCTGGACGCGGGGGTCCGGCTCCTCGGCGAACACCCGGTCCTCGATCTCATCCGCCTCGTCCTCGTACCGCTCCACGATGTCGAGGTAGCCGTCCACGATCTCGTCCAGGAGCACGTACAGCAGCGAGCCCGCGCCCTCCCGCGTCAGCTCCGGCTCGCCGTCCCAGCGCCGGAGCACGGGGGCCAGGTCGAAGGCGGGCCGGGCCCGGAGGGTGACCAGGAACCCCTCCCCGGCGAAGAGGTGGATCTCCCGGTCCACGAGATCGCCGTCCGACCCCACCGACAGCGCGTGGACGACGAGGAAGACGTACCCCGGGAACACCTCCACCTTGGGACGCTGTCCCCAGTGGCGGGAGTCCTCCACGGAGAGGGGGTGGAGCGAGAACCAGCCCTGGATCCGATCGAGCTCCTCGTCCGTGGGCTCCTGGACGTCGAGCCAGACCCGGGACGAACCGTCGGACAGGACGCCCGGGAGGCGGTCGGGGTCGAGGTGCTCCTCGCGGAGCGCCCCCTCCCGGTACACGCGGCACGTGATGCCCGGCACGGGTCGGAGCCTAGCGCGACGGCCGACCGGAGCGGGGAGGAAGGGCCGGGGCGGGCGGGTAGGCTGGGTCGGTGGCCGCCGAGCGGTTCCTGCGGTTCTGGCGCGCGCTCGACGCGCGGTTCGAGCGGGTGGAGCCGGCATGGTGGGGAGCCGTCGTCACCGATCGCCGCTTCCCCCGGATCTGGGACGTGAACTACGCGCGCGTGGAGGCGCCGGGAGAGGTCGGCGTCGATGAGGTCATGGCCGCCCTCCGGCCCGCCCTGCGCCGCGCCGGGGCCCGGTGGGTCCACCTCGTCCTCCATCGGCCCGAGGACCAGACCGACCTGATCGCCGCGCTCTCCGTCCGGGGGGACCGGCTGAGCTGGGACGCGGTGATGGAGCAGACCGATCCCCGGCCCGGGCCGGCGGGCGTGCCGGTGGAGGAGGTGAGCCGGCCCGACGAGGCGTTCTGGGAGGCGTTCCGAGCCTCGCTCCACGAGTTCCGGATCGACGACCCGGGCGTCGTGCGTGAGCTCGAGGCGATGGAGCGATCCGTGCTCCTCCCCGTGAAGCGCTGGTTCGTGGTCCGGGCGGACGGCGCGATCGCCTCGCTCGGCGCGCTCGTGGCGCTGGAGGGGCTGGGCTACGTGGACCACGTCGTCACGTTCCCGGCCGCCCGGGGACGGGGCTACGCGAGGGCCATCGTGGCCCGGATCGCCGACGAGGCCCGGGCGGCCGGCTCCGAGCGCGTGTTCCTCCTGACCGAGGAGGGCTCGCCGGCGGCCCGGGTGTACGCAGGCCTGGGGTTCCGGGCGGTGGGGCGGCTGGGGAGCACGCTCCGCCCGGCCTGAGGATGCGTTCCCGGGTCAGACGAGCTTGAACCCCCGCTCCAGCACGTAGCCGAGGAGCGCGCAGGACGGCCAGGTGAGGATCCAGGCCGTCACGACCTGACCGGCCACGCCCCAGCGGACGGCGGAGAACCGCCGGGTGGCCCCCACCCCCATGATCGAGGTGCCGATGGCGTGGGTCGTGGACACGGGGATCCCCAGGCGGGCGGCGACGGTGATCACCGTGGCCGCGCCGGTCTCGGCGGCGAAGCCCTGCACCGGCTCCAGATGGGTCATCCGCATCCCCATCGTCCGGACCACCCGCCAGCCGCCCACCATCGTCCCCAGGCCCATGACGAGGGCGGCGGAGACGATCACCCAGATCGGGATCCCGAACTCCTTGGGCACGCCGGCCCCCGTCCCCGCCCGGTTCAGCAGCAGCGCCAGGGTGATGATGCCCATCGTCTTCTGCGCGTCGTTCGTCCCGTGGGAGAACGCCATGAAGGCGGCCGAGAGGACCTGGGCCCGCCCGAAGACCCGGGAGACGGCCGATCGGCGGACCCGTCGGAAGAGCCGGTAGATCAGGATCATCAGGACCAGGCCGCTCACGAACCCGCCGACCGGGGAGGTCACCAGGCCGATCAACGAGGCCCGGGTGCCCTCCCACTCCAGGGCGCTCAGGCCGCCCGCCGCGAAGCCCGCCCCCAGCAGCCCGGCCACGAGGGCGTGCGACTCGCTCGAGGGGAGCCCGAAGTACTGCGCGGTCATGGCCCAGACCGTCGCCGCCAGGACGGCGGCGGCCACGGTCTCCAGGGTGACGTACTGGCCCCCCACGATCCCCCCCGCGATCGTCTTGGCCACCGCCGTCCCGGAGAGGGCGCCCACCAGGTTCAGCGCGCCCGCCATCAGCACGGCGTGGTGCGGGCGGAGGACCTTGGTCGAGACGACCGTGGCGATCGAGTTCGGGGCGTCCGTCCACCCGTTGGCGAACTCGAACAGGTAGGCGAGCACGAGGACGAGCCAGAGCGGCATCAGGCGTGCTTCAGCGCGATCGCCTCGAGGGCGTTGGCCACGTCCTCCAGCCCGTCGATCGCCGCCTCCACCTCGTCGATGATGTCCTTCCACTTGAGGACGTCCATCGCCCGGTGGTCGCCGCCGAAGAGGTCGGCCACGGCCTGACGGTAGATCCGGTCCCCCTCGTTCTCGATCCGGTTGATCTCGACCCAGTAGGCGTCGAGCTCCCGGTACCGGGGCAGGGTGCCGAGGGCCTCCCGCGTCGTCCGGGCCGCCCGCACCAGGACGTCGGCCTGGGTCTTCATCTCGGGCAGCGGCCCCTCGATCTTGTGGAGGACCATGAGGTCCGCGGCCGCCTCCATGTGGTCCATGACGTCGTCGAGCGTGGTGGCGAGCTTGTGGATGTCCTCGTGATCGAGGGGCGTGACGAAGACCGTGTTGAGGCGCCGCATCACCTCGTGCGTGACCTCGTCGGCCTCGTGCTCCAGGTCGCGCAGGCGGCCGGCCTTCCGCTGGAGCTCGTCGAAGTCCGTGGTCAGCTCGGCCAGCACGGCCGCCCCCTCCTCGATCTTCTCGGCCTGCCGGACGAAGAGCTCGAAGAAGCTCTCCTCCCGCGGGATCAGGCGGAACCTCCACCGTGGCACGATGCGCTCCCCTCTCCGGGCCCGGGGTTAGATACCACACGGCGCCCGGGGCGACGACCGCCGAACGGCGGCCACGGACCGATGCCTCCCGGCGCGGTTCGTCCGACCGCCCGGACACGGCCGTCGTCCGTTCATCCGGCCCGCTCCCGGCCGGACGCCGGCGGAACGCGCCCCCGGTCAGCCCACGAACCTGTAGCCGAGCCCCCGGACCGTGAGGAGGTGCTCGGGGGCGTGGGGGTCCCGCTCGATCTTCCTCCGCAGTCGCTTCACGTGCACGTCGAGGGTCCGCGTGTCCCCGACGTAGCCGGGCCCCCACACCTGCTCGATCAGGAAGCCCCGGGTGAGGAGCCGTCCCCGCCGCCGGAGGAGGACCTCGAGCAGCTCGAACTCCTTGGGAGGGAGCGCCACGAGCTGGCCGCCCACCCGGACCTCGTGGCGAGCCACGTCCATCTCCACCGGGCCCCCGCGGAGCACCTCGTCGGCCGACGCCGGCGCCACCATCCCGACCCGGCGGAGATGGGCCCGGACCCGCGAGACCAGCTCCCGCATGGAGAACGGCTTCGTCACGTAGTCGTCGGCGCCCAGCTCGAGGCCGGCCACCTTGTCGGCCTCCGCGTCCTTCGCCGTGAGGATCACGATGGGGACGGCCGACCGGGCCCGGATCTCCCGGCAGACGTCCAGCCCCGACATCCCCGGCAGCATGAGGTCGAGGATCACGAGCCCGGGCCGCTCCCCCTCGAACCGCTCCAGGGCCGAGGGACCGTCGGGGGCGACGCCGACGCGGAACCCCTCCCGCTCGAGGTTGTAGCGCACGGCGTCGGCGAGCGAGGCCTCGTCCTCGACGACGAGGATCATCACCGCGGGCCCCGACCCGCTCACCCCCCGGTCGCCTCCGGATGCGAGGCGTCCGTGAACTCCCGGAACTCCCCGGTGAGGAGGAAGCCCACCTGTTCGGCGATGTCCACGGCGTGGTCGGCGACCCGTTCCAGCTGCCGGGCCACGATGGTCATCCGCAGGCCCCACTCGAGCATCGCCGGGTCGCCGGCCAGGGCGGCCACGTGCCCGTACATCCGCAGGTTGAGCCGGTCCACCGGGTCGTCCATCCGGGGCAGGCGCAGGCACAGCGCGAGGTCCCGGCGGGCGAAGGCCTCGAGGGCGGTCCGGAGCATCCCCCGCCCGATGTCCCCCATCTCATGCAGGTGGGCGAGGACCGAGGACGAGGAGGGGAGGTGGCGGACCGAGAGGGAGATCTTGGCGATGTTCACCGCGATGTCCGCCACCCGCTCGAGGTGGAGGTTCGCGTGGAGGATCGCCGAGATCAGCCGGAGGTCCACGGCCACCGGGGTCTGCAGCGCGAGCAGCTCGAGGGCCCGTCGCTCGGTGTCGAGGTAGCGGGCGTCGACCTCGTCGTCGGCGGCCACGACCGCCAAGGCCTCCCCCGCATCGCGCCGGACGAGCGCGTCCACCGCCCGGCCCACGGCCCGCTCGGCGAGCTCCCCGGTCCCGAGCACCTGGAGCTCGAGCTGCTCCAGCTCCTCGTGGAACCGCACGCGGGCCGGCATCAGCCGAACCTCCCCGTGATGTAGTCCTCGGTCCGGCGATCGGAGGGACGCGTGAAGAGCGCGTCCGTGCGGTCGTACTCCACGAGGACGCCGACCCGCCTCCCCACCTCGTCCACGTCGGCCGTGAGGAACGCGGTCATGTCGGAGACCCGAGCGGCCTGCTGCATGTTGTGGGTCACGATCACCACGCTATAGGTCTCCGACAGCTCCCGCATCAGGTCCTCGATCTGGGCCGTGGCGATGGGATCGAGGGCCGAGCACGGCTCGTCCATCAGGATCGTATCGGGCTCCACGGCGATGGCCCGGGCGATGCACAGCCGCTGCTGCTGGCCCCCCGACAGCTCGTACGCGTTCCGTCGGAGGCCGTCCTTCACCTCGTCCCAGAGCGCGGCCCTGCGGAGGGCCGCCTCCACCCGTCCCTCCAGATCGTCCTTGATCCCCTGCACCCGGAGCCCGAACGCGACGTTCTCGAAGACCGACCGGGGGAACGGGTTGGGCTTCTGGAACACCATCCCGACGCGGCGGCGCACCTCCACGGGGTCCACCGCCGGATGGTACAGGTCCTGCCCGTGGTAGCGGACCTGGCCCTCCACCCGAGCCCCCGGGACCAGGTCGTTCATGCGGTTGAGCGCACGGAGCAGCGTGCTCTTCCCGCAGCCCGAGGGCCCGATGATCGCCGTGATGCGGTTCCGGGGCACGTCCATCGTGACGCCCCGGACGGCCGGCGCCCCGCCGTAGGAGACCGCCACGCCTCGGAGCTCGAACACCGGCTCCGGCGGCGCCTCGACCCGCGCGGGCCGCTCCTCGCCCACGTCGACCTGGACCCGCTCCATCACCACCTCCGCTCGTACCGGTTCCGCAGCGAGATCGCGACGGCGTTCATCGCGAGGAGGACGCCGAGCAACAGCACGATCCCGGCCGCCGCCGCGTGCTGGTACCCGGCCTGGGGGCGCGAGATCCAGTTGTAGATCTGGATCGGCATCGCGGTGAAGCGGTCGAGGGGGCCGCGGGGCACGAAGTTCACGTAGGTGAGGGCGCCCAGGGCGATGAGCGGCGCGGTCTCCCCGACGGCCCGCGACAGGCCGAGGATGAGCCCGGTCAGCATCCCCGGCAGGGCGGCCGGGAGCGTCGCCCGCCAGGTCACCTGCCACGTCGTGGCCCCCACCGCGTAGGCCGCCTCCCGGATCGAGCCGGGCACGGCCCGGAGCGCCTCGCGCGAGGCGACGATGATCACGGGCAGGATGAGGAGGACCAGGGTGAGGGCGCCGGCCATGATCGACCGCCCGAGCTGCATCGCGCGGACGAAGACGGCCAGCCCGAGGAGCCCGTAGATCACCGACGGCACCGCCGCGAGGTTCGCCACGGCGAGCTCGAGGGACGCCGTGAGCCGGTTCCGCGGGGCGATCTCCTCGAGGTGGATCGCGGCCCCCACCCCGAGGGGGAACGAGATCGCGGCCGTGAGCCCCATGAGCCAGAGCGTCCCCACCAGGGCCGGCCGGATGCCGGCCCGCCCCGGGAACCGCGAGTCGAGGTTCGAGAGGAACCCCCGGTCGAGCCACCCCGCCCCCTTCGTCGCGACGTCGACGATGAGAGTCGCGAGCGCCAGCAGGGCCACCAGGAGCGCGAGGAGGAGGGCGGCGTGGAACGCCAGCGCCCCGAGCGAGCGGTCCGCGCGCCGGCCCGTGGCGAGGGCGGGGACGCGTTCCGCACCCGACGCGTTCACCCGTACCGCTCCCGGGTCCGACGGACGAGGCGGAGCGAGAGGGCGTTCAACCCGAGCGTCAGCAGGAACAGGGTGGCGCCCACCGCGAAGATCGTCCGGTACTCGACGCTCCCGTAGGGGGTGTCGCCCATCGAGATCTGGACGATGTAGGCGGTCATCGTCTGCATCGCCTCCCGCGGGTCGAGGGAGAGGTTCGGCATCTGCCCGGCGGCGATCGCGACGATCATCGTCTCGCCGATGGCCCGCGAGAGACCGAGGATCACGGCGGCCGCGATCCCCGACAGCGCGGCCGGCACGACGACCCGGAGCGCCACGGTCCGCCTGGTGGCCCCCATCGCGAAGGCCGCCTCCCGCAGCGTCCCGGGCACGGCCCGCATCGCGTCCTCCGAGACCGAGGCCACGAGCGGGACGGCCATGAGCCCGATCGCGAGGCTCGCGGAGAGCGCGTTGAACACGCCCGTCCCGGGGAGGACGCGTTGGAGCAGCGCGGGGGTGATGAACGTCAGCGCGAAGTAGCCGAAGACGACCGTGGGGACCCCCGCCAGGACCTCGAGGACCGGCTTGAGCACGCGCCGGGCCGCCGGCCTCGCGTACTCGGAGAGGTAGAGCGCCGTCCCGAGGCCGACCGGCACCGCCACCACCATGCTGGTGACCCCGATGAGCACCGTCGCCGTGAGCAGGGGCAGGACGCCGAAGGCGGGCGGCCGGAACGTGGGCCCCCAGGAGGTCCCGGTGAGGTAGTCGCGCACCGGGACCTGCCGGAAGAAGGCGACCGCCTCGGAGCCGAGGGAGGCCACGATGCCGAGGGTGGTGGCGACGGAGACGACAGCGCACCCGAGCAGGAGGGTCCGCACGAGCCGCTCCCCGTACCGCCGGCGGCCCGAGAGGGCCCGGGCGACCCCGGGCTCCGTCGCCGCCACCCGCTCCCCCGGCGTCCGCGACCGCTCCGCCCGCGTCACGCCCGCGCCTGGAAGTCCGACCACGCCCGCTCGGTGGCCGCACGGTCCTCCTCGTGGACGTTCACGTAGCCCACCTGCGGCACGAGGTCGGGCGCGAGGTGGAGGTAGAGGTCGACGAACGCCACGACCTGGGGCTTGGACAGCGCGGCCTCCGAGACGTAGACGAACAGCGGCCGCGACAGCGGGGCGTACTCCCCGCTCTGGATCGTCTCGCGGGTCGGCTCCACGCAGCCGTCCCCGCCGTCGATCGCGAGCACCCGCAGCCCGTCTCGGTTCTGCTCGTAGTACGCGTAGCCGAAGTACCCGAGGGCCCCCTCGTCGCCCTCGACCCCCCGGACGAGCACGTTGTCGTCCTCGCTCGCCGTGTAGTCGGAGCGGCTCGCCCCCTCCTCCCCCACGATCACGTCGGTGAAGTAGTCGAACGTCCCCGAGTCGGTCCCGGGGCCGTAGAGCGTGAGGGGGTGGGAGGGGAAGCCCGCCCCGGGGACCTCGCTCCAGTCGTCGATCCTGCTCCCCGGCTCCCAGATCGCCTTGAGCTGCTCGACCGAGAGGCACTCGGCCCAGTCGTTGGCCGGGTTCACCACCACGGAGAGCCCATCCAGGGCCACCTCGAGCTGCACGTAGCGGACCCCGTTCGCCTCGCAGGCCCGCTCCTCCTCCGGCTCGATGGGCCGGGAGGCGTCCTGGAGGTCGGTCTCCCCGGCGCAGAACTTCTCGAACCCCCCGCCGGTCCCCGAGACCCCCACCGAGACCTCGACGCCCGGGTGCCGCGACGTGAACTCCTCGGCCACCGCCTGGGTGATCGGGAACACCGTGCTCGAGCCGTCCGCGACGACGGTCCCGGCCAGCCCGCTCCCCCCGTCGCCGCCCTCCGCCGGGCCCCCGCACGCCGCCGCGGCGAGCCCGAGCGCGGCCACCACCCCGAACCACCTCCGACCCATCGGCGCCCTCCTCATCCCCGACGCGACGCTCCGCCGGACGTCCCGACCCCGCGGGCGTCCGGGGGGACGGCCCTCCGGAGAGGGGGGTGCCGTCGGGCCGCCCCCCGATCCCGCTCCGCGGAGTTCAGCTCCTGCATCGCGGCGGGATGCTAGGGGGCCGCCGTGGCCCGACCCTGGCGGGGACGTGAACGCGGCGTGAACGTTCGCCGTCCGCCGGCCACCTCCCGCATCCGCGGTCGACGGCGCAGGTACGCTCGGCCCGTGGGGGCGTCATCGTTCCTCTCCCGGCTCCTGCTGCGGCGCTCGGTCGGGCGGCTGCGGCGGGCGACGCTGCGGCTGGCCGCCGAGGTCCCCGGGGTCCGCGCCATGCCCTGGGAGGCCCGCGACCCCGAGGGCGTGGCCCGGGTGCTCGAGCGGGCCGTGGACGAGCTGGCCCGCGAGCGACGCGGGGCCGCCGAGGACCGGGAGGTCCGGGACCTGATCCTCTCCTCGATGGAGGAGGGCGTCCTCCTCGCCGACGCCGACGGGCTGGTCCGCTTCACGAACCGGGCCGCGGAGCGGATGCTCGGGGGGCCCGTGGCCTCGGTCTCGGCCCTCGCCCCCCTCGCGCTCCGGGAGGCGGTCCGACGGGCCCTCCGCGACCGCCGGGCCGAGGAGGCGGAGGCCGTCCTGGGGACGCCGGCTCGCCACCTCCGGGCCACGGCCGTGCCGGTCGAGGGGGGCGGGGCCCTGCTCGTCCTGCGCGACGTGACCGAGGCCAAGCGGGTGGAGGCGATGCGCCGGGACTTCGTGGCGAACGCCTCCCACGAGCTCAAGACCCCCGTGGCCTCGATCCTGGCCGCGGCCGAGACGATCCGGACCGCCGCCGCCGAGGACCCGGCGGCCGTGGCGGGCTTCGCCGAGCGCCTCGAGCGCGACGCCTCCCGGCTCGCGCGGATCGTCGCCGACCTCCTGGACCTCTCGCGACTCGAGGCGGGGAGCGAGCGGACCGAACGGGTGTCGATGGACGCCGTCGTGCGGGACGAGGCGGAGCGGTTCGCGGCGCAGGCCCGGGAGGCGGGGATCGAACTGATCGTGGACGTGCGACCCGGACCCCCTGTGGCCGGGTCGCGGCGGGACCTCGGCCTGCTCGTCCGGAACCTGGTCGACAACGCGGTGCGCTACACCGGGCCGGGGGGGCGGGTCGAGGTGACGGTCGGGCCCGTCGACGGAGGGGTCGCCCTCCGGGTCTCGGACACCGGCGCGGGCATCCCCTCCCGCGACCTCCCCCGGATCTTCGAGCGCTTCTACCGCGTCGACCCCGCCCGCTCCCGCGCGACCGGCGGGACCGGCCTCGGGCTCTCGATCGTGAAGCACGTCGTGGAGAACCACGGAGGCGAGATCCGGGTGGAGAGCGAGCTCGGCCGGGGGACCGCCTTCGAGGTCCGCCTGCCGGCGGCCCCGGCGGGCGAGGGCCACGGCGCGGGGCCGCGGTGAGGGCGCCTTCCCGCGGAGCGCGGACCGGGCGGACCGGCCCGGCGACGGGCCCGGGCCCGTGACCTGGCCCGATGCCTTCTTCCGACAGCCCGACCGCGTGTTAGAGTCGCTGCATGGAGCAACGCGAGGCGCAGCTCGAGGCCATCGCCCTGCTCGCGGAGCCCGTCCGACGCGACCTCTACCGCTACGTCGTCGAGCGGGGGGAGGTCGGGCGGGAAGAGGCGGCCCGCGCGCTCGGGATCTCCCACGCCCTCGCCGCCTTCCACCTCGACCG
>DATLZM010000359.1:0-20659 GCA_035573995.1 Actinomycetota bacterium
CGCGCCCGCCGCGCCCTCGCCCTCCGCCGCCGCGCGCACTCCCAGGCCCTCGTCCACGTCTACTGCGCCGCCAACGTGCGGGCCCGGGCGGACCGACGGACGCCCCCGGCGCTCGCCGAGCCGCCCGAGGTCCGGCTCCCCGAGGAGTTCGCGGCGGACGCGCTCCGGGAGGCGTGAGGTGCGGGCAAGGCGCCCCCGTCCGCGGCCGCTCGCCATCGCGGCGCTCCTCGCGGCCTGGCTCCCCTCGGCATGCTCCGCGCTCCCCCAGCTCCGGGCCCAGGACCCGCCCCCCGTGGTCATGGTCCTGTTCGACGTCTCGGCGAGCACGGGGCGGGACGACCTGCGGGGGTTCTACCTCGACACGTTCCGGGCGATCCTCGAGCGGGTGGACGGCGTCGACGACCCGGGCGCGGTCCTCGGCGCCGACGTGATCGACGACAACCCCCTCGCCCACGGACGGCTGCCGGTGAATGTGACCTTCGAGCCCTGCACCCCGATGGACAACCGCCTGGCCTGCCTCGAGGAGCGGCGGGGGGCGACGGGCCGGGCGCTCGAGGCCGCCGAGGCGATCCTGGACCGGAGCCGGCGGGGGACGGACGTCGTGGGCGGGCTCGCGCTCGCCGAGCTCTTCTTCGAGGCCCACCCGGAGGGCGAGCACCTCCTCGTGATCCTCTCCGACATGCTCCAGGTCGGCCGCGGGATCCGGCTCGCCGCCCCCGGCGCGCTCCGGGGCGGCGGGCAGGAGGAGATCCTCTCCCGGCTCCGCGTCGTGGAGCTCCCCGGGGTCCGCGTGTACGTGGCGGGGGCGGGCGCGTCGCGGGCCGACCTCCCGCCCGCACGCCTCGAGCTGATCGAGGCCTTCTGGCGGGCGTACTTCGAGCGCGCCGGGGCCGAGGTGGTCTCCTTCGGGCCGGTCCTCCCGCGGTTCCCCTGAGGAGGGCGGGCACCCGCCGTGCGGTCGCGGGCGAGGCCCGAACGGCCGCTCCCCGAGGGCGACGCCGGGCCGGTGAGCCCGTGCCTCCCGCGCTGTACAGGCTTCCTCGGGTGCGTCAGGATGCGGGCGGGAGGGAACGACCATGGCGAAGACGGTGTGGGGGCTCTCGAAGCGAGCGGCGAACTACCGGCCGGCGCCGCGAGCCGAGGTGCGCTGCGACCGGTGCAGGTACATGTTCCCCGCGCTCGCGCTCGGGGGTGCCGCTGGGTCCGGGGGGTGATCCGGGCGGGGTACACCTGCGACGAGTTCGCCCCCAGGCGGGGCGCGAGCACCTGATCCCCTCGTCAGGTACGGCCCACCGGCTCCCTGGGCCCCGCGCCCTCCTCCTTGGCCCCGCTCGCGGATGCCCCCTCGTCCCGGAGCCAGCGCTCGAACGAGCGGTTGGCGAGGGCATCCGGGCCGCGCGCGCGGCGCACCAGCCGGATGGCCTCCTCGTTCTCGTACCCCAGCTCGATCAGCGCCCTCGCGACGACGAGCCCCGAGCGGTTCATGCCCGAGGCGCAGTTCACCGCGACCCGCCGGCCCGACCGGACCAGGCCGGCCACGAGGCGGGCCAGGAGCCTGATCGTCCCCGGGTCGTCGAGCCGCTCCGCGTCCGGGATGGGGTGCCACACGAACAGCCGCCCGAGCTCCAAGGACACGTCGGGCCTGCGGTGGCTCACGTCGACCACGGCGTGGAACCCGTTCTCGAAGAGCTCGTCGGGGGTGAGGGAGTCGCTCGCCTGGCTGAGGCCCGGGACCACCTGGCAGCACACGCGGAACGGCCCCAGGAACAGGTCGCCGTCGACCTGCTCCACCCGGCGGGGGTCGGAGCGCGCCCACGCGCTACGCATCTCGGGCCCCCCGCCGCTCCTGCTCCCGGCGCTTCTTGGCCGCGAGGAGGTTCGCGAGCAGCCGCGCCGAGCTGGTGGCCGACTCCACCTCCCCCGCGGTGAGCCCGTCCATCTCGGCGTCGGGCGCGATCCCCTTCGACGCGGCGTACTCCGCGGCGCTGCTCCGGTGCCGGGCGTCCCGCAGCTCGGTCCGCTGCAGGTAGTAGTGGCTGATCATGTGGAACACCTCGCCCAGGCCGTGGCGGAACAGGACCGCCACCGCCGCCTCGCCGTACCGCGCCCCGAGCTCCCCGCTCCTGATCAGGACCCGTACCGAGGGGTCGAGCACCCGGATCGGGTAGGAGGAGCCCTCGAGCCACCACAGCGGGTCCTCCCCGGGGTCCGCGACGCCCCGGAGGAAGGGGTTGGAGTGGTCGAGGACCTCGATCCTCACCACCTCGTCCCGGGTCGGCCGCCGGTTGAACGCGACGTAGCCGGGGAACGCCTGCTCGAGGACGTGGTGCAGGGCCCAGTCCGTGGTGAACAGGCTCCCCCCGGCCGTGACGAAGCCCCGGACCGCCCCCAGGTGGGATCCGTGGAGGTTGCCGGGGCAGTTGATCACGAGCAGCTGCTCCGGGCGGAGCCGGACCTGCCCGAGATGGCTCGCCAGGATCGGCGTGTAGGGCATCCCGAGGACGTCGAGCACCAGCTCCACCCGGTCGTAGGCCCCGCGAACCACCACGACGTCCGAGGCCTCGACGGCCTCCAGGGCCCGGGAGTCGAGCGGCGCCTCGCGGGCCATCCGCTCCCTCGCCATCCGGGCACCGGAGGAGTACGACCTCCACCGCCTCTCATCATCCACCGCCGCCTCCTTCCTGCGGACTCGGCCGCTGCCCGAGATTTTAGGGTATGAGTCTCGAATCGTCAACCCGAACCAGCGATATGTGGTAGCGTGCCGGTATGCCTGCCTCCCACGAAGGGCCCGATCAGGGCGACGCGTCCTTCCCCGAAGGGCTGGGCCGGGCCGTCCAGGTCGCGAGGACCGAGCTCGGGATGACCCGGAAGGAGCTGGCCCAGCGGGCGGGGCTCTCCTACGCGCACGTCGCCGACATCGAGACCGGGCGGGGGCTCCCCTCGATGACCGCGGTGAACCTGATCGCCCAGGCCCTGGGGATGTCGCTCTCCGAGCTGCTCGCCAGGGCGGAGCTGTACACGGAACGCCTCCGGACGGGGTCCCTCCCGGGGGAGGGGGAGCGCTGGGAGGAGTCAGCGACCCGCCCCGGGTGGTTCCACCGGGCGTCCCTCGGGCCGGCGCCCGCCGTCGCGAGCCCCGAGCGCGGCGCGCCGGTCCCCTCGCGCCCCCGGTCGCGCTCCGCGCTCACGGCCGAGATCCTCACGATGCTCGAGGAGCTCCCGGAGCGGGACCTGCCCCTGGTGCTCGAGCTGGTCCGCCGGCTCGCGGCGGCGGCCCCGCCCCGCGCCCATCGAGAGGAGCGCTGAGGACCCGCTACCCGGGCCCGAGGGCGGAAGGACATCCGCCCGGGTGAGGGCGGCGAGGGGCGCCGTCGGGCGGATCGCGCCCCGCCGTGGGCCCAGGGCGCCGGGGAGGACGATGCGCTCCGCTTGACAGGGTTGCCTCGACGTATCAACGTCCGAGCAGCCAGGGCCCATGGAGGGGAGCGCGCTGCGGTTCCCGCTGTTCGAGCGGGCGGAGCGGCTCGGCGTCCTGGACGGCGCCGGGGCGCTGATCTCCGCCCCCACCGGGACCGGGAAGTCCTACGTCGGCCGGCAGGCGATCCGCCGGGCCCTCGAGCGCAGGGAGCCCGGCCCCCACGCCTACCTCGTCCCCTACCGCGCGCTCGCCGAGGAGGTCTTCGAGTCCTTCCTCGACGACCTCGCGAACACCGAGGCGAGGGTCCGGATCGCCACCGGGGACCACCGGGACCCGGTGCGGCCGGAGGACGCCGACCTCATCGTCGCCACCTACGAGAGCTTCGCCGCGCTCCTCCACGCGTCGTCGTTCCGCCCCGGCGTGATCGTGGCCGACGAGGTCCATCTGGTCGCCGACGAGACCCGAGGCCCGGCCGTGGAGGGCCTCTTCGCCCGGCTCCTCGCCTCCGGCCGGGCCCGCTCCCTCGTCGCGCTCTCCGCCGTGGTGGAGAACGATGGCGAGCTCGCGAACTGGCTCGGGATCCCCCTCCTGAAGGGCTCGGAGCAGGACCGCCCGGTCCCGCTCGAGCTCCGGTGGGAGGCGACCGACGACCTCGACGAGGCGCTCCTCGAGGTCCTGCGGCCCACCCGCCGCGGGGAGCAGGCCATCGTGTTCTGCAGCTCGAGGTCGCGCGCGGAGGCCGTGGCGGCCCGCCTGGCCGAGGCGCTCGGCGACGGGACCGATGGGGAGCGCCTGGCCCGGCTGGCGGAGGAGGTGCTCGAGCAGGACCCCGACGCCGCCGCGGTCGCGGAGGCCCTCCGGAGCGGCGTCGCGTTCCACCACGCGGGCCTGGCCAAGCCGACGCGCCGGGCGCTGGAGCGCGGGTTCCGGGAACGCCTGCTCCGCGTGCTCACCTGCACGCCGACCCTCGCCGCCGGGGTGAACCTCCCGGCCGGCATCGTGGTCGTGCGCGACGTGCAGCGCTACGAGGTGGTGCGGGGTCGCGGACGCACCGTCGTCCTCCCCTCCGGGGAGGTCCTGAACATGCTCGGTCGGGCCGCCCGCCCCCTCCAGGTCGCGCGGGGGCTCGGGGTCGCGCTGATCGAGCGCCGCTGGAGGGACGAGCCCGAGGTGGTCGAGCTCCGCCGCGCGGTGGAGGTCGGCCGCGGCGGCGTCGTGACGAGCCGCCTCCCCGAGCGGTTCGAGGGGACGATGCGCTTCGTCCTCTCGGTCGCGGTGGAGCGGGGCGAGGCGACCAGGGAGGACATCGCCGACGTCTACGCCCGGAGCCTCGCCCACCACCGGGCCCCCGAGCCGATCCGCTTCGACCGCCCGTTCCAGGACGACCTGATGGAGGACCTGCCGGAGTACGCGAAGGTCGTCGAGGCGGGCGGGGCCATCCGGCTGCTCGAGCACCACCTCTCCCCCGAGGGGGTCCACGCCACCGTGGGCTCGGGCGACCGCTCGTACGAGGTCACGATCGGCGTCACCAGCGTGACCTGTACCTGCCCCGCCGCGAGCCGGTTCTTCCGCCAGCGGGTCTGCAAGCACCAGGCCTGCGCGATCCACGACCTGATCTTCGGGGAAGGGGTGGACCGCGAGGTCCGGTACCGGACGATCTACAACTGCGGCCACGTCTTCGCGGACCGGCTCGAGCCCGGCACCCGCCTGTCCCAGGCCCTGGAGATCCTCACGGCCTGGCGGTTCCTCGAGCGGGTCCCCGCCGGCTGGCGGGCCACGCCCCTCGGACGGGTGGCGGCCGCGTCGACGTTCGACCTGCTCCTCGCCCACCAGGCGGCGGAGCGGATCGTGCCGGCCACCCACGCCACGTACCGGGAGGTCGCGCAGTGGTCCGTCCAGGACTACCTGGCCGCGGAACGGGACCGGGCGCGGTGGGCGACGGCCCTCGAGGCCTGGCTCGACGAGGTGGACCAGCGGGAGATCCGGCTGCCCACGAGGTACCGCGGCGACTTCGAGCGGGGCCTGGAGGACCTCTCGCGGGTCTGCCTCCTCTACGAGCAGGCGGCCGTCGTGCTCGGCAAGGATCGGATCGCGGAGGCGGCTCGGCGGGCCGCGGCGGCGATCCGCTACGGCGTCGCCCCCGAGCTCGTGCCGATCATCGGCCTCCAGCTGGATGGGCTCGGCCGGGGCCGGAGCCGGTACCTCTACGAGCGGGGGATCCGGGGGCTCGAGGACCTGGCGCGGGCCGACCCCGCGGCGCTCGCCGACCCCCGCCGGGCCCCGGGATCCCTGGTCCGCCG
Source organism: Actinomycetota bacterium (assembly GCA_035573995.1). Classification (GTDB taxonomy): domain Bacteria; phylum Actinomycetota; class UBA4738; order UBA4738; family HRBIN12; genus DATLZM01. The sequence goes on from DATLZM010000359.1 coordinate 5,719, forward strand.
GTGGGTGGAGCAGGCCCGCGAGATCCACCGGGCCCGGGCCGTGGCCACCGCCGACCGGGAGGAGGCCGACCAGGAGTTCGACGAGCTGGTGGCCCGGTTCCGGGTCGACCCCGACGCGCTCCGCTGATGGACGGCGCGGCCCGGCTGACCGACGAGCAGGAGCGCGCGATCCGCCACCCGGCCCCCCGCCTGCAGATCGTGGCCTGCGCGGGCTCGGGGAAGACCGAGGTCCTGGCCCGCCGGGTGGTCCGGCTCCTGCTCGCGGGGACCGACCCGGCCCGGATCGTCGCGTTCACGTTCACCGAGAAGGCCGCGCTCGAGCTGAAGGCGAGGATCGAGGCGCGGGCGGCGGAGGCCGACCCGTCGTTCCGGGACCTCCCCCCCGCCGGCCGGGGGATGTTCGTCGGGACGACCCACGGCTGGGCGCTCCAGGTCCTCCGGGGGCACGGGGCCTACGAGACAGCAGACGCGCTCACCGAGGCCGCCGAGTGGGCGCTCTGCCAGCGGGTGGCCCGCCGCCTGGGGATCGTCGGGCTCTACGCCGGGTCCGAGGGGGCGCCGGTCGAGCGGGTGGCCACGGCGAAGGCGATCGACGCCTTCCTCGCGAGCGCGGAGGTGGTCCACGACGAGCGGATCGATCGGGCCGTCCTCGCCGAGCGCGCCCCGGCCTTCGCCCGGGTCCTCGAGCGCTACGAGCGGCTGCTCGAGGAGATGCGGCTGCTCCCCTTCCGCCTGATGCTCTCCAGAGCGGCCGACGAGCTCGCGCCGGGCGGGCGCCTGCGGGAGCGGCTCGCGGGCGGCGTCTCCCACGTGCTCGTGGACGAGTTCCAGGACTTCAACCGGGCCCAGTCCGAGCTCCTGGGCCGGCTGGTCGAGCTCGGCGCCGAGGTCACGGTGGTCGGCGACGACGACCAGGCGATCTACCAGTGGCGGGGCGGGGACGTCTCGCTCTTCGTCCGGTTCGCCGAGGCCTTCCGGGGCGAGCGGGTGCCGCTCGGGCTGAACCACCGCTGCCGCCCGGGGATCGTCCGCTTCGCCCGCCACGTGGTGGAGGCGCTCCCCCACGGCGCGCGGCTCCCCAAGGTCCTGGACGCGGCGCGGGAGGAGGCCGAGCCCGGGGCGGTGGAGGTGGCGGCGTTCGAGACCCCCGAGGACGAGGCCCGCGGGACCGCCGACCGGATCGCCAGGCTGCTCCGGGACGGCCACCGCCCGGGCGACGTGGCGGTGCTGTACCGGTCGGTGCGGACCTCCGCGCGGCCCCTCGTGGAGGCCCTCCGGGAGCGGGCGATCCCCGTGGCGGTCGTGGGCCGGACCTCGCTCCTGGCCCGGCCGGAGATGGCGCTCCTGGCCCGCCTGTTCGTCCTGTGGGCGGGAGGAGGGGAGAGCGGGATCTGGTACCCGAACCCCGAGTTCGAGCCGGAGCCCGTCACGCGCGACGGGCTGGTCTCCGAGATCGGGCTCGTGACGGGGATGGACGGCCGGCGGGCGGAGCGGGCGATGCGGCGGCTCGACCTCCTCCGCCGACGGGTCCTCCGGGAGGGGGTGGACGACAGCGTCGCGCTCCTCGACGAGGTCCTCGCCACGCTGGGCCTCCCGGGCACGGGCGGGGACGCGGCCGCCCGGGAGGTGGGCCTCGGGCGGATGTCCGAGCTGCTGGTGGAGTTCGACCACGCGGTCCGCCGGGCCGCCCCCGCCGAGCTGTACCGGACCACGTCCGCGGCGGAGGCCGACGAGGCCGGGGAGGACGCCCTCCTCGCCGCCGAGGGGGCCGCGGGAGCGCGCGGGCGCGTGCTCGGGCCCTCCCGGGGCGAGGTCTACCTGGTCAGGCTCAAGGCGTTCCTCGAGCACTTCGCGGGCCGGGCCGCGGAGGAGACGCCCGACCCACCGCGGGCCGCGGCGGACGCGGTGCAGGTGATGACGGTCCACCAGGCCAAGGGCCTCGAGTTCCCCGTCGTCTTCGTCCCCTCGCTCGTCGAGGGGCGGTTCCCCTCCTCGATGACCGGCCGGCCCCAGCGCTGGTACGTGCCGGAGGACCTGTTCGACCGAGCCCGGTACGAGGGCCGGGAGGAGGACGAGGCCCGGCTCCTCTACGTGGCGCTCACCCGGGCCCGGGAGCTGCTCGTGGTGAGCTGGTTCAGCAGGCACCGGGTGCGCCGCGCCGAGCCGTCGCGGTTCCTCCGCCACCACCTCCGCGAGACCCTGGCCGAGGCTCGCCGCCACGGGGAGTGCCGCCCGGGCGTCGCGGTGTCCCGGCGGGCCCAGGAGCTGCTCGACCTCGACTTCGGGAGCCTCGAGACCTACCGGGTGTGCGGGTACCGGTACCGGCTGCGCCACGTCTGCGGGTTCCAGCCGCCCCTCGCCCCCGAGCTCGGCTTCGGCCGGTTCCTCCACCACGTCGTGGCGGAGCTCGCGCGGTCGGGCCCGGGACGAGCGCCGTCGGCGGAGGACGTGGACCGGATCGTGGACCGGGACTTCTACCTCCCCTTCGCCGGCCCGATCCCCGCCGCGAACCTGAAGGAGTCCGCCCGGCGGCGGGTCCGGGCCTACGTCCGGGCCCACGGGGAGGAGCTCGCCCGCATCCTCCGCCCCGAGGCCCGGTTCGAGGTGCCCCTCGAGGGGGCCCGGGTCCGGGGCCGGATCGACCTGCTGCTCCGGGCCGCGGACGGGAACGGCCGGCGGGTCGAGCTCGTGGACCTCAAGACCACGGCGAACCGGCCGCCCTCCGAGATCCACGCGAACCAGCTCCGGATGTACGCGCTCGCCGTGGAGCGCCTCGGCCTGGAGCCGGTGCGCCTGTGGATCCACGACCTGGAGGTCGACGGCGGCGGGCGGACCGAGGTCCCGAACGACGAGGCGGAGCGGGAGCGGTTCCGGGAGCGCCTGCAGGGTTGGGTCGAGGGGATCCGGGCGGGCCGCTACGAGCCGGCGGCGCGGATCGAGGTCTGCTCGGGCTGCGACTTCCGCCGGTTCTGCCCCCACGCGCCCCCGGAGGCGCGCGGCCCGCGGACCGGTCCCCCGTGACGATCCTCCCGTGCCGCGAGCCCCGCGAGCGACCTGCGGAGGGCTCCCTCACGGGAGCCGCTCGAGGAGGATGGACAGGGCCACGTCGTCGACCCCCGACCCAGGCGCTCCCTAGGAGGTCGACCCCTGTCGGTCCACCCAGGCCACCACGGACCTCGCGTACTCCCGGAAGCCATCGAGCACGAGCGGGATCGATGCGTGGACCCGCGCGTCGTCGATGGTCGCGTACTCGTGGACGAGGGCGTTCCGAAGCCCTGCCGAGGGCGCGAGCCGTTCGGCGAGCGCCGGCGGGATCAGTCCGATCCGAGCCGCCGCGTGGAACGACGCGCGGTAGTCGCTCGGCGGGCGTCCCTCCAGCTCGGTCGCGACGTGCACGTTGATGTCCGCAGCCGTCTCGACGATGAGCTGGATCAGCCGCTCGACCGCGCGCCGCGGTCCGCCGGCCGCGAGGTACGTCTCGAGGTCGACGTCGCGGTAGCGCTCCAGCTCGTCCAGGTACCCATCGAGGTGGGAGAGCTTCCTCCGCACGATCTCGGGGCGGACCATCAGCCGTACCTGCTCCGGAGCCGCTCCGCCTCGATCCGGCGGATCCAGGCGGTGTCCAGGTACCGCTTGATGGCGCGGAGGCGGAACCCCTCGAAGGCTCCCGGTTCCGCCTCGAATACCGGGCGCCCGTCGAGGGCCACCTCGTGGAGCAACAGGGGGTCGGCCTCGTCGAGGACGACGAGGTCGATCTCCCGGTCGGCCCGGAGCGCGCGGGCGACGGCCTCGCGGCGAGCGTCGACGGGCGCCGGTGGCTCGGAGGGGAACGGTGCGGCGCCGTCGAAGAGCACGCCGACGTCGAGGTCGCTCCCCGGCCGGGCGGAGCCACGCGCCGCGGACCCGAACACGACCACGAGCCGCACGCCCGCGGCCCGGAGGGCGGGCTCGTCGATCCGGAGATCCATCGTGGACATCGTACGCGCGGCCCCGGTCGCGCTCGACGACGTGCGGGGGGCCTCCCGAGGCCCGCGCAGCCCTCGCCGGGCAGCGGCCGACGCGTGCCGACGCGGGCTTCGACGGGGTCCGGGGGCTCCGCCGCGTCGACCCGCTCGACGACAGGGCCCTCCGCCGCCTCCTCAGGGGCTGACCCTACCGGCGCACGGCGGGACCCGAGGCATCCGCGCGGGCCGACGGGGAGCGCCCGCCGAGGACCCGAGTCCCTCGAACCGCAGGACCCCGACGGCGGCGTGGGCGCGGGCGGCTCGCGCCAGGGCCCGATCCGCCGTGAGGATCTCCACCCGGAGCCGCTCGGCGAGCGCCACGTACGCGGCGTCGTAGGCGGACAGGTTCGCCCGGAGCTCGAGGATCCGCCCGAGGAGCCCGAGGTGCCCATGAAGGGTGAGGGGGAGGTCGCGGAGGTCGGCGAGCGCGCGGTCAGCCCTCCGCCGACCCGCCCTCCTGCGCGTCGTGGGCGAGCTGCGCCAGGCAGGCGATCACCGCGGTCTCGTTGGGGGGCAGCGCGTTCCGATCGAGCTCGTAGCCGCGGAGATCCTCGTTCGACGTGACCACGGGCTTCGCCCCGGGAAGCGCGGCGAGCGTCTCCTCGTACCGCGCGATCGCCCCTCGCACGCTCGCGCGGAGCTCGAGGGACCGCGGCTGGTACCCGAGGGTGAGGTTGCGCAGGCCGCTCCAGTTCCCGGCCCCGTCGTCGAAGATCCATCCGACGCTCAGGGGGTCGGGGTGGTCGGGGGCCGGGAGCTTGATGGCCCCGCCGCGCACGCCCCACTCGATCCGGTAGCCGAGGTTCCTGGCCTCCTCGAGGACGCGTTCGAGGGACGCCCTGAACGCGGGATCGTCCACGTGCTCGAGGAAGGCGGCCTCGTCGATCGGTGCCACCGGCCCCGCGCGCCGGGGCTCCGGCCGGTACACGGTCCGCGCCTCGGTGGCGACGCCCGCTGGCCCCGCGAACCGCACCAGCTCGACCGCGTAGAACGACGCCCGGGAGATCGCGTCCAGGTAGGCGATGGTCCGGAGGGCGGGCTCGGTGAACTGCTGAGCGGCCACGACGTAGTGGAGGCCGCCGCTCGCGAGGGCCGCCCCGAGGTGGTCGAGGCACGCGTCGAGGTCCTCGTCGGAGGCGTCGGGCCAGGCCCGCCGGGCCGCCTCCTCGAGCGAGCGGGCGCCGTGGCCCGGCGAGCCCTGGGGGCAGCGCGGACCCTGGAAGTACGGCAGGGCCACGGACCGCTCGAGGCCCTCGACGCTCCGCTCCCAGAGGTCCGAGCCGTAGTCGAGGAGCTGGCTCGTGGCGCGGCGGAAGTCGGGGTTCGCCGGCCCCACCTTGAACTCGACCAGCAGGAGGTCGCCCGCCCGGCTGAGCGCCACGAGGTCCACCGCCCCGGAGGGCAGCGGCGTCTCCCTCCCGATCACGAGGAGCGGGCCGGCCATCGCGAAGTCCTCGATCGGGAGGAGCTCCGGGTTCTCCTTCACGACCTCCTGGAGGTCGGCCTCCGGCGCGTCGACCTCCTCCAGGATGGCCGCCTGCCCCTCGCGCTCGAACAGGATCTTCCGTCCCATCCCACCCCCTTCACGCCTCCAGGAAGTGGTCGCTGTCTATCCGCTTCACCCTGGCCGGGCGGCGGCCTCGAGCCTCATAGGCCAGGGGCCTCGTGGACGGGGCGCCCGTCGACCAAGGTGAGGAGCACCTCGGCCGAGGCGATCTCGGAGGAGGGGAGCTCGAAGAGGTTGTGAGAGAGAACGACGAGATCCGCGCGCTTCCCGACCTCGATGGATCCGGCGATGTCGTCGAGGTGATTGACGTACGCCGAGCCCATGGTGAAGGCGCGGATCGCCTCGGCGACGCTGATGCGCTCGTCCGGCAGGAACGGCTCGCGCTCGAGCCCGCTCCCCCTGCCGTGGGTGGCGCTCGGCGGGAGCGTGCGGTTCACCGCCACGTGGATCTCCTGCAGGACATCAGGGGTCGAGACCGGCCAGTCGCTGCCGAAGGCGAGCCTCGCGCCGGAGCGGACGAGGCTCGCGAAGGGATATTGGCGCGCCGCGCGCTCGGGCCCGAGGAACGGGATGGTGAGCTCGACCATCTGGGGATCGTTCGCCGCCCACAGCGGCTGGCCGTTCGCCGTGATCCCGAGCCGCCGGAACCGCGGGAGGTCCTCCGGGTGGACCACCTGGAGGTGCGCCATGTGATGACGGAGGTCGTTCCACCCATTCTCCTCCCGGGCGGTCTCGAAGGCGTCGAGCGCGTCCCGTACCGCTCTGTCCCCGATCGCGTGCACGTGGATCTGGAACCCGGCCGCGTCGAGCGCGGTGACGATCTTGGGCAGCTCCTCGGGGTCGACGTAGGCGAGCCCGCGGTTGTCGGTCGGGTTCCCGTGCGCGTCCAGGTACGGCTCGAGCATGCAGGCCGTGAGGTTCTCGCAGACCCCGTCCTGCATGATCTTCACCGTGGTCGCCCGGTAGCGACCGACGGTGGTGCGTTCCCGGTAGCCGACGAGCTCCTCCACCTGCTCGACGCCCCGCCCGCGCTCCCACCACAGGGCGCCGACCACCCGAGCCGTGAGCTGATCCCGCCCGGCGAGCATCGGGTACACGTCGCGGCTGTTCGGCAGGGTCGGATACACCCCGACGATCGCATCCTGCCAGGCGGTGATCCCCAGCGAGTGCAGGTACGCCTGCGCGAGGAGGATCCCCCGGCCGATCTCCTCGGCGTCGGGATCGGGGATGAGCCGGCGCACGAGCCGCATCGCGCCCTCGTGGAGCGTGCCCTGTGGCGAGCCGTCGGGGTCCCGCTCGATCCGCCCGTCCGAGGGGTCAGGGGTCCGGGCGTCCACGCCCGCGAGCTCGAGGGCCCGCGAGTTCACCCACGCCGCGTGATTGCCTCGGTTGGAGAGGAACGCCGGCCGGTCCGGCACGATGCGATCGAGGTCGTCACGTCTCGGCGTCCCCCCGGGGAACACGTCCATCGCCCAGCCGCCGCCGAGGATCCACTCGGCGTTCGGGTTCGCCTCCGCGTACGCGCGGATCCTCGTCGCGTAGCCCTCGAGCGAGCGCTCCTCGGAGAGATCGCACCGGAGGCGATCCATCCCGCCGCCCGTCGGGTGGACGTGGGCGTCCTGGAAACCGGGGAGGACCATCCGGCCCCGCAGGTCCAGGACCTCGGTGTGCGGGCCGACCAGCTCCCGGATCTGCGCGTCGGTGCCGACCGCCACGATCTCCCCGTCCCGCACGGCGATGGCCTGGGCCCACCGTCCGACGGCGTCGACCGTGTAGACCTCGGTGCTCACGAGGGCGAGATCGGCGGGCCTGGAGCTCTTCACGTCCCCTCCTCGGTCGGATGCGGGCGCTGTATACCACGACCGCGAGGCGGGGGACGCCCAGCGGGGCGGTTGAACCTCCAGCTACGAGAATCGTAGGATCGCGCTCCGCTCTACCCGTATCCGGATCGCGGGACCAAGGAGATGCCTCGTGGTCAACCTGGAGGTGGACGAGCTCGATTTCCGCATCATCGAGCAGCTCCAAGAGGACGGCCGCCGCCCGTACACGACGATCGCGAAGGCCCTCGGCGTGTCCGAGGGCACGGTCCGTCAGCGGGTCGGCCGTCTGATCCGCAGGGGCGTCATCCAGATCGTGGCGGTGGCCGACCCGACCGAGCTCGGGTTCGGGGTCGTGGCCACCATCGGGGTCCGGGTCAGGGGAAGGAGCATCCAGGATGCCGCCAGGCGGATCGCCGAGCTGCCCGAGGTCGCCTATCTGGCGATCGTGACGGGGTCCGTGGACATGCTCGTCGAGGTGGTCTGCCGGGACTCCGCCCACCTCCTGCGTCTGATCTCCGAGGACATCGTCAGGCTCCCCGGCGTGGAGTGCACGGACACCTTCATATTCCTCAAGCGCGTGAAGGAGACGTACCGCTGGCCGTACTCCGCCGAGTGAAGAAGCCTCCCGAGCCGTCAGGCGATCCGGGGCGGTGGGCTCTACGATTCCCCGCTGGATCTCCCCTGCCGTTCACGGTGATTCGCAGGGACACCGCATTGATTCCCCTTCCGACGCGCGCCTAGCATCGCGGCCCGGAACGGGCGAGGGGCCGAGCACGACGGGATGGGCGTGCGCCCAGCCCGTTCCCTGACCCGAGCGCCGGGTCGGATGGTGGGTGGGTCGGGAAGGGGGACGTCATGCGGATGCGACGCGGGCCCACGGGCCTGGTTGGTCTGCTCGGAGCGCTGGCGCTGGTCGCGGCGGCGTGCACCGCAGGCACGGAGGGTGGTCAGAGCCCGTCCACAGGCGCGCGGGAGGGCGAGACGATCCTGATCGGCGGCGTGGGCCCCCTCTCGGAGCCGGGCGCCGTCACCGCGGGGATCGACATGCGGTGGGCGATGGAGCAGGCCGTGTCGGACGTCAACGCGCAGGGAGGCGTGCTCGGCAAGAAGCTCGAGCTGATCTTCGAAGACACCCAGAACACGCCCGACGTGGCGCGATCGGTCGCCGAGAAGCTCGTCTCCGAGGACCACGTCGTGGCCGTCGTCGGCGAATACCACTCGGGGGCGGCCCTCGCCATGGTGCCGGTGGCCAACGACAGCGGGGTCCCCTTCGTCTTCGCCGAGACGTGGAGCGACTCGATCACCGGGGGGGACCCGTCCGATCCCACCCTGCCGGCGGATCCCCCGAGCGTCTTCCGCATCGCTCCCACCACCAGCCTGGTGAGCAACCTCTTCGTCGACTGGCTCGAGAACGGGATCCACGCCCACAAGTTCATCCACGTCTACGAAGCCAGCGACTACGGTCTCTACGAGGCCGACCTTTACAAGGCCCTGCTCCAGGGCACCGGGATCGAGCTCGTCCAGGTGAAGGTGGAGCTGAACCAAGCCGACTATTCGGCGGTGATGGGTCGGCTCGCCCAGGAGCACGGCGACGCCGACGTCGCGCTGATCGACGTGACCGGCGAGTCGGGCTACACGGCCGTGCAGAACGCCTTCGACGCCGGGTTGTTCGGACCGGACCGGAACACCATCTGCTTCGCGAGCCAGGAGGCCCAGAACGACCGGGCCTGGTGGCGGGTGGTGCCCGATGGCGCGGGGTGCGTGTTCATGTTCGTGGGCCCGCCGCCCTCCGCCTACAACGACATGACGAGGTCGGTGGCCGAGCGGTACCAGGCCAGGTTCGGGGGGCAACCCAACGTGTGGACCTTCGAGGCCTACGACGCCGTGCGGCTGGTGGCCGACGCGATCGAGCGGGCGGGTTCCACGGAGCCAGGGGCGATCGTGAAGGCCCTCGAGACCACGTCGTTCGTGGGAGCCCAGGGCCGGTACTCCTTCCCCTACGGGTCTCAGAACCCGCTGCCGAACGATCAGCCGAGCTGGATGTGGCACCAGTGGCCCGACCCCACGGTCCAGTACCTGGAGTACACGCAGAAGGATCAACCGCTCGGCGAGGCCGCCGTCGTCTGGCCCCCCTCGAAGCAGACCGACGGCACGGCCTACGTCAGCGTCCGTGGATGAGCGTGGGGCGCCGGCGGGGAGCGGGGCCTCCCCACCCGCCCGCCGGCGCCTCCCGGAAGGAGCCCTGGAACCGTGACCGCGACGCTGGTCTGGCTCCTGATCGCCGGCCCGGCCTGGTCCCTGGTGGGCGCGCTCGCGCTCCCGCGCCGCTACCGCGCCCGCGGCCTGGACCCGCGGCTCGCACCGCTCGTCGGGGGCGTGGTCGGGGCAGCCACCGGGCCGCTCGGGGTGGGCCTCCTGTACATCCTCCTCCCCGAGCTCAGGCGGGGGCGACACGTCGCGCTCCCTTCGCTGCTGCTCGCGGCCGAGCTCGCGGCGCTGTTCCGCGCGTCGTTCCCCTCCAACGTCTGCGTGACCAGCCCCTCCTACGTCCTCGATCAGGTCCAGAACGGTCTGACCCTCGGGATGGTCTACGCGACCATCGCGGTTGGGCTGACGCTCGTCTTCTCCGTGCAGGGGATCGTCAGCTTCGCCCACGGACAGTTCTTCCTGCTGGGCGGCGTGCTCTCCTTCCTGCTCCTCACCCACGTCTGGGACGCCAACCCGGTGTACGCCATCCCCGTCGCCGGCGCGGTCACCCTGGTCGTCGGGATGGCCTTCGAGCGCGGCATGCTGGGACCGATCCACGGCGCGCGCGTGGAGCGACCGGCCGAGTACGCGATCCTCGTCACCTTCGGCTTCGGGATGTTCCTCCAGTACGCGCTGGTGGGCCTGATGGGCAGCCCCAGAGGCGTCAAGAGCCCCCGCTACACCGAGCGGCCGATCCTCGGGATCGATGATCCGACGTTGGCCATCGGATCGATCCGGGTGCGCACGGATCTCCTGATCGCCGGCCTGATCGGCCTGTTGCTCATCCTCTGCCTCCACTGGTTCCTCCGGCGGACGTGGATGGGGATGAGCCTGCGGGCGGTCGCGATGGATCGGGACGCCGCCGCCGCCGTCGGGATCGACACCGGGCGAGCGTTCACGGCGGCCTTCGGGATCGGCAGCATGCTCGCCGGCATGTCCGGGGCGGCCCTCGTGCCTGCCCTCACGTTCCCCGTGCCCCAGATGGCGAGCCAGGCGGCGCTCCGCTCCTACGTGGTGATCGTGTTGGGCGGGTTGGGGTCGGTCCCCGGAGCCCTGCTCGGAGGGTTGTTCGTCGGCGCGGTGGAGGCGCTCGGAGCCGGTTGCTACCCCGACCCCAGCCGCGGTGCCGTCTACCAACCCGCGTTCTCCCTCCTCATCTTCGCGCTCGTGCTGCTGGTGCGGCCCCGGGGATTCTTCGGGCGGAAGGGGTGACGAAGACGCCGCGAGGGACGTCGGCAGATCCACGGCGGCGGGCCGGCCTGCTCGCGCTGGCGTGCCTCGCCTCGCTGGCGGCGGCCGCCCCGGCCCTGTTCTTGACGAGCGATTACCGCCTCAGCGTGGCCGCCCAGGCGATGTACGTGGCCATCCTGGCCAGCACCTGGTCGCTCCTCGCCGGGGTGAGCGGCCAGTTCTCGTTCGCGCACGTCACGATCGCGGGGCTCGGGGCGTACGCGTCCGCGATCTGGGCGCGGGACCTGGGCGGAGCGATCGGGAGCGTGTACGGCGGCATCGCCTTCGGAACGGCCTTCGCCACCGCGATCGGTGCCGTCCTGGGGCTGCTCCTCCTCCGACTGCGGTCGGCGTACCTCGCCCTGTTCACGATCGCCTTCGCGGAGATCGCCCGCCTGGTGGTGGTGGCCGAGTCGGATCTGACCGGTGGCGAGCGATCGCTCCAGGTTCCACAGCTGCCTGGACGGCACCTCGCCCACTACTACCTGATCCTCGGCGCGCTCGGGCTGATCCTGGCCTGCACCTACGGGCTCCTCCGCACGCGCTACGGGGTCTTCCTGCGGGCGATGCGGGAGGACGAGGCCGCCGCCGCCGCCATGGGGGTGGACGTGGTCCGGCTGAAGGTGGTGATCTTCACGCTCACCTCGCTCATGATCGGGCTCAGCGCCACGCTGTACTTCCACACGACGCCCCGGCTCGTCCCCGAGCGGCTCGATCTGCTGTTCATGGGCCAGGTCATCGCGGTGGCCGTGATCGGAGGCGTGGAGAGCCCGCTGGCCTCCGCCATCGGCGCCCTCGTGATGTACGGGCTCCTCGAGAACCTGCGACGCATCCACCTCGACGCGTCCGAGGTCGACGCGCTGGCGGCCCTGGTCGCCTCGGCCAGCATGGTGGGCTGGTGGTCGCTCGCCCGGACCTGGCGCCGCGAGGGGTCGGCGCTCGCCGCCGAGCTCGTCCGGCCCCTCGCGATGATCGGCGCCTCCCTGGTCCTGCTGCTCTCGTTCCTCATGCTCGTGCCCCGATCCCACGGCGCGGGCCTGTGGTTCGCGTGGCTGCTCGGCGCGGCGGGCCTGTGGGGCCTCGTGCTCTCCGTCCGTCGTGCTCCGGGAGGCCCCCGGGCCCATCGCCTCCGTCCCCTCGTCGCGTGGACCGGGCTGGGGACGATCCTCGCGATCCGGCTGGCGACCTCGGGCGAGATGACCTGGGAGGTGGGCGTGTGGCGGTTCGCGATCTTCGGGGCGCTGCTCACCGTGACCGTCCGGTCCTTCCCCAACGGCCTGCTCCACCCGGCCCTGGAGTACTTCTCGGGCCGGACCCGCGCCGTGCGGGACGCGATGGCCGCCTACCAGGGCGAGGAGGGGGAGACGGGGTGAGGCTCGCCGTCCGCGACCTGGCGATGGCGTTCGGCGGCAACCGGGTGCTGACCGGCGTGAGCTTCACGGTGGACGGTCCCCAGGTGTGCGGGTTGATCGGCCCCAACGGCGCGGGGAAGACCACCCTCGTCAACGTCCTGACGGGGACGTATCGGCCGACCGGGGGAGCCGTGTTCCTCGATGGGGAACGGATCGACGGTCTCCCCGCGTCGCGGATCGCGAAGCGGGGGATGGCGCGGACCTTCCAGGTGACGAGGCCGTTCCTGCGGATGACCGTGCTGGACAACCTCAGGGTCCCGGCGTACGCGAAGGACCCTCATCTCGATCCGAGCGAGTTCCGACGTCGGGCCAGGGAGGCCTTGGAGCTCGTGACGATCGAGCATCTCGCCGACGAATACGCCCGGGCGCTGTCGGGTGGGCAGAGGAAGCTGCTGGAGCTGGCCCGGCTGGTGATGCTCGATCCGGAGATCCTCATCCTCGACGAGCCGTCGGCGGGCGTCCACCCGAAGCTGCAGGAGACCATCGGCGAGTTCATCCGGGTGCTCCGCGGTCGGGGGAAGGCGTTCATCATCATCAGCCACGACATGGAGACGATCTTCGAGCAGTCGGAGCGCATGCTGGTGCTGTCCGGGGGAGCGCTGATCGCGGACGGGGACCCCGACGACGTTCGGCGGAACCCCGCCGTCCTCCACGCGTACCTCGGGACCGACGAGGGCGCCGAGGGAGGTGAGACCCATCCTCGCCGTGCGTGAGCTCACCGTCGGGTACCACCGGGACATCATGATCCTTCGCCGGGTCAGCCTGGAGGCCGCTCGGGGTCGGATCACGGCGGTGCTCGGAGCCAACGGGGCCGGCAAGTCGACCCTGCTCCGGACGATCTACGGGTACCTGCGACCGAGCTCGGGCACCATCGAGCTCGACGGTGAGGACATCGTGGGGAGAGCCCCCCACGAGATGATCCGGTTGGGCCTCGCCTACATCTCTCAGCGGGCGAGCGTGTTCTCGCACATGACCGTGGAGGAGAACCTGCGGATCGGCGCGTGGACCTTCAGGAAGGATCGCCGGCGGATCGCCCGCAAGCTCGAGGAGAACCTCGAGCGGTTCCCGATCCTTCGCGAGAAGCGACGTGAACAGGCGTGGACCCTCTCCGGTGGCGAGCAGCGGATGGTCGAGATAGCGTGCGTGCTGATGACCGATCCCAGGGTGATCCTCGTGGACGAGCCCACCGCCGGCCTGGCCAAGACCGTCGCGGCCAGCGTCTACCGCATGCTCGCCCGCCTTCGGGACGAGGGCATCACGATCCTGCTCGTCGATCAGGAGATCCGACAGGCGCTCAGGATCGCCGACCACGTGTACGTCCTCGATGTCGGCAGGAACCGATCCGACGGTCCGGCGCGAGACTTCTTCGATATCGAGAAGGCCTTCTGGGTCTAGCATGGGAAGCAGGCAGCGCCCCGCGACGAGGTGCTCGGCATCGCGGCTCGCCGGGATCACCGCCGTGGCGCGGGGGCGGGCCCTCGCGAGGGGTGGCGCGTGAGCAGGGCTCCCGTGGGCGCGCGCGGATCATGAGGGGACGTGACCTGCTCGCCGCCCTCCGGCGCGGTGTCCCCGCCGAGGCCACCGCGCCGCCCTCGTCCCACGACGAGGAATCCGCCGACCTGCACATCTACGAATGGCCCGGGTACGACGACCCCGCGCTCTTCGCCGAGTACCTCGAGCGGTTCCCGGGGGCTTGGCCGTCGTTCACCTACGTGACGAACACGGAGGACGCGATCCGGCGTCTCCGCGAGGGGCTCCGCGTCGACCTGCTCCACATCGAGGTCGGGTACACGCAGGACTTCGTCGATCTGGGAGCGATCCAGCCGTTCAACGTCGACCTGATCCCGAACTTCGCCCACCTGGACCCCCGGCTGACGGCGCGGGGCAGGATCGACGGACAGCAGTACCTCGTGCCCCTCGAGTGGGGCCTCTCGGCGCCCCTGTACAACGCCGACCGGGTGGAACCCGAGCGACCCTCGTACGACCTCCTGTTCGACCGGCGCTACGCGGGCAGGATCTGTTGGAGCGACACCCCGTGGATGCTGATCGTCGCGGGTTACGTCCAGGGGGCCGCGGCCCCCTGGGACATGACCGATCAGGAGCTGGAGGACGCGAAGGCGCTCCTCATCGATCGCAAGCGACTGGTGCGCCGCCTCTGGACCGACCGGAGGGAGCTGGACCGGTACATCCGCGAGGGGGACGTGTGGATCGCGTACGCCTGGAACAGCTCGTACCTCGCCGCGCTCCGCGCCGGCGTGAACGCGGCGTTCCTCACCGACGTGGAGGAGGGTGTGATCTGCTGGACCGAGGGGTTCGTGCTGGCCGCCGGGTGCGAGAGCTACCATCACGCCCACGCGTACGTCGATGCCTGGGCCAGCAGGGACACGGCCGAGTGGCTCATGCGGCACCACGGCTCCGGGCACTCGAACCTGACGGCGGACCGCGCCCTCCTCGACCCCGCGATCACCCCTGCGCCTCGGTCGGGATCCGTCGCCGCCCTCGATCTCCCCCACGTCCACCTCGACCGGTACATCCCACGGCGCGCGACGTACATCCAGGCGTGGGAGGACGTCAAGGCCGCCTGTTGATTGACACCTAAGGTCCCCAGAGATTGCCACCGGAACTCCCCACCCCGGGGACTGGGGCTGTTGCTCACATCCATGTGATTCAGAGGAGGGACCTCCGCCATCCTGGCGGTCGATCGAGGCACCGGATGGAAGG